>JBOHZR010000235.1:0-7249 GCA_050738595.1 Steroidobacteraceae bacterium
GGAGATGGGTCGCGAGCCGACGCCGGAAGAACTGTCGGTGAAGATGGAGATGCCGGAAGACAAGGTGCGCAAGGTACTCAAGATCGCCAAGGAACCGATCTCGATGGAGACCCCGATCGGCGACGACGAGGATTCACATCTGGGCGATTTCATCGAAGATGTGTCCGTGACTTCACCGGCCGATGCCGCGACGGCAGAAGGTCTGCGCGAAGCCACTCACGGCGTGCTCGCCTCGCTGACGCCGCGCGAGGCGAAGGTGCTGCGCATGCGCTTCGGCATCGACATGAACACCGACCATACGCTCGAGGAGGTCGGCAAGCAGTTCGATGTCACGCGCGAGCGGATCCGCCAGATCGAGGCGAAGGCGCTCCGCAAGCTGCGGCATCCGAGCCGCAGCGAGCAGCTCCGCAGCTTCCTGATGGACGACTAGAGCGGCTACACCCCGCCCCTGCCCAGCAAGTCGAGCAGCTGGCGCAGCGTCTGGGCGAGAGCGGGATGATCCGCATCGAACCGGGCTGCGAGCGCTTCCAGGCTCGACACCGATTCGCGCCGCACACGCCCGTCGTCCTTGCCGCCCCCCGGCGTCGCGGCCCGCGAGCCGAGCGCGCGCTCGATGTCCCGGGTGAGCGTCGCGAGCAGCCGCCGCGAGTCGGCATCGACCGTTGTGGCCTGGCTCAGCCGCTCGTGCACGCGGGTCAGCAAGTCGCGCAGGCCCTCTTCAGGCGATTCGCCCATCAGCTCACCGCAGGCGTGCGGATGTTGATCTCGATCTTCACGCCGTTCGGGTCCGCGAGGAACAGCTGGCGCAGCGGCGCCCCCGTGACGAGGTTCTTGCGCGGCTCGATACCGTTGCGCCGCAGCCGCTCGAGCACCCCATCGAAGTCCTCCGCATTGAAAGCGACGTGATCGAAGGGACCCGTGCCGGGCGCCCGGGTCGAGACCGCAATGCCCCGCCGCTCGGAATGCGCCGTGTACGTCTTCCACTCCGCGATATGGATGCAAGGCGTGTCGCCGACGTAGAGCCAGTAGCCCGGGAACTCGAGCGGCGGCCGCGAGCCGACGCGCATGCCGAGCGCGTCGCAATAGAAATCGCGCGTGGCATCGATGTCGTCCGTCAGGACGAGATAGTGCTCCATCTTCGTCAGGGCCATGCGGCTCGCCTCGATGCGTGGATCGCAACGTCCGGGCCGTGAGCATAGCCCCTCCCCGCGAAAGATGTTAAGAAGCAGACGTTCGTGCCTTCTCGCGTTCCGTGTTGGGCCGGCGGCGGCCGTGGAGTGTGCATCATGAAAGACGTCGCGGGACGGGTTGCTTTCATCACGGGCGGGGCAAGCGGGCTCGGATTCGGCATGGCTCAGGCCTTCGTCAAGGCCGGCATGAAAGTCGTCATCGCCGACCTTCGGCAGGATCACCTCGATCAGGCGATCGAGCACTTCGCCCGTGCCGGCAAGCGCCGGACCGTCCATCCCCTGCGCGTCGATGTATCCGACCGGCAAGCGATGGCGCAGGCGGCCGATGAGGCGGAGCGCGTGTTCGGCGAGGTGCACGTGCTCTGCAATAACGCAGGCATCAACCTCTTCAACGACATCGCTGCGGCGACCTACGAGGACTGGGATTGGATCCTCAGCGTCAACCTCGGCGGTGTCGTGAACGGCGTGCACACGTTCATCCCGCGACTGCGCAAGCACGGCGAAGGCGGCCACATCGTCAACACGGCCTCCATGGCGGCCTTCATCGCCGGTCCGAACGCCGGAATCTACACGTGCTCCAAATTCGCGGTGCGCGGGCTGTCCGAGGCGCTGCGCTACAGCCTCGCGCCCCACGACATCAACGTCTCCGTGGTGTGCCCGGGCCTCGTCGACAGCCGCATCTATGAAAGCGACAAGCTCCGGCCGGCGAACCTCGCCGCGAGCTCGGGCGTCACGGACGGGGAATTCATGACCCGCCTGGCCGAGCTGCACCGCCGCGCCGGGATGCCGCCGCTCGAGGCCGGAGAGAGGGTGCTGCGCGGCATCTTGCGCAACGACTTCTACATCTTCACGCACCCGGAATTCAAAGAAGAGCTGCGCGAGCTGTTCGACGAGGCGCTCGCGGCGCTGCCCGAGGAGACACCGCCCGCCGAGCGCCTGGCCTTCGAGGACCGCCGCCGGGCCCTGAAGGCTCAAGCCCGGGCGGCCTTCAAGAACGTGTGATCGGGGTCATCGCGCTCGCGCCGGTCAGTACCCGACGGTGAAGCGCTGACGGATGTGCCGCGGCTTCTCGAGCTCGTCGAGGAGCGCGACCGCGAGGTCTTCCTGGCTGATGCGGCTCTCGCCTTGCGCGTCCTTGAGCACCTGGTCGCCCCCGATGCGGAATTTTCCCGTGCGCTCGCCAGGCACCAACATGATCGAGGGGGAAAGGAACGTCCACTCGAGCGTCTTCTCCTCGCGAATCCGATCGAGCGCGAGCGCGGCGGGAGCCGCCTCGACCTTGATCACATCGGGGAAACCCGGCGTGTCGAGGAGCCGCACGCCGGGGGAGGCCTCGAGGCTCGCGGCTCCGCCGACGAAGAGAATGCGCTGGGTGCCCGCGGCCTTGGCAGCGGCCAGCGCGTGGCGCACGTCGTTGCTCTGATACCGCACACTCACGACGACGGCATCGTTCCCCCGCAGCGCGTCCGCGAGCTTGCTCTCATCGGCCATGTCCACCTGCCGCGCGGTGACGCCATCGCGGCCCTCGAGCTTCTCGATGTGGCGCGCGATGCCCGTCACCTGATGTCCGCGGGAGAGCGCCTCGGCGAGGATCTTCGAGCCGACGTTGCCCGTCGCGCCGATCAATGCGATTTTCACGACCGTCCTCCCCTCAATTCGTGGTGAAGCCGATCCAGCGGCCGAGCGCGATCACGCCGACCCAGATCAGGATCGAGAGGCTTCCGGCGATCCGCGCCCCCGCCGGGGTCATCGCAGCGCGGTCCCACAGCGCGATCTTGCGCCCGCTGCCGAGGTGGAACACGGCCATGTTCGCGCCCGCGAGGAGCAGCAGCAGCATCTTGAAGAGGAACTGCGGATTGTGGGAATACTTGGTCGCCGCCGAGCAGAAGAGCAGGCCTCCGAAAATGAGGGCGCCCGCGAACGCGCCCCAGGTCCACGGCAGCACCTCCCGCATGATCTCGGTCACGGGTCTGCGGCGGGAAGCCACGTTGATCAGCCGGAAGTCGACGATCATGATCGTGCCGACGACGAGCGCGATCGAGAGCACGTGCAACGTCTCGAATGTCGGAAACATCCACGTCGACTCGCGGACGGCCGTCGCGAGCGGAGTCGCCTCGAGGGCGGTGAACATCTGGTTGTAGAAGTGCATAGTGCGTCGCTCTCAGCCGTGTCCCATGTAGGCGATCCACCGGCCGGCGGCGAGGATAGCCACCCAAAGGCCGAGTGACACCACCGCGGTGATGGAGGCGAGCATGCGCCGCTTCTCCCAGAACGACTCACGGCGGAACGCGCCGAACTGGAACCCGCCGGTGAGGATCAGGACGCACGCGAGCAGCGACATCTTGGTCCAGAAGACCTGACTCTCGAGCTCGCGCGCCGGCTCGCCGATGATGAGGATCGCGCCCGAGCAGGCGAGCACGCAGACCGCGCACCACACCCAAGGCAGGAAGCGGTGAGCCACCTCCGGGATCGTCTGGGTTCGGCCGTTCACGCCGAGGAGCCGGAAATTGAGCATGACGATCGAGGCCATGACGGTGGCAATCGCCAGGATATGAACCGACTGCACGCTGGGGATGACCCAACTGTAGTTTTGGATCACCATGCTGAGCGACGTGTTCGACAGCCAGTCGCAAAATGCCGGAATCGTCATCGCTTCACTCCGTCGAACGTCACTCGGTAAGCTCCGCGGCCCAGGCCTTGCGGCCCGCCCTTGTCATGTCAACACTGCATCCTATCCCGGATGCTCTCCGAGATTCTCTCGCATGTCGCGTAAATTACCGTTCTGGCGGGCGTTATTTAACGTTAACGGATCGTGCTAAGATACGCGATCCTACCGCGACCCCGCGCCTCTCGCCATGCTCGATATTCACCAGTTGCATGCTCAGGCCGAGCGGATCCGATCGAGCGGCGTGCTCGGCCGCTCGCGCCTGATGCGGCGCCTGTTCGATTTCCTCGCCGACTGCTCCCTCACGGATCGCGCGCCGAAGGAGATCGAGGTCGCGATCGATGTGTTCGGCAAGGACGCAGGCTTCGACGTGACGCAGGACGCGGTGGTACGAGTATACATTCACAAGCTGCGCCGGAAGCTCGAGGAATTCTACGCGGGTCCCGGGCGCACCGAGCCGGTGCGGCTCGTCGTTCCGAAGGGAGCCTACCGGTTCGTCATCGCGCCGGCGGAGCCACCCGAGGCGCCGCCGGTCACGGAAGCGGAGCGCGAGACCCCGGTCCGCTCAAAGCACGTTCGATGGATCGTCGCGGCGCTCGCGGCCTCGCTCCTCGTGAACGCCGCCGGGCTCTCCTGGCTCTGGTTCGCGAAATACCGGGCCTCGCCGGATGAGCTCACGCAGGTGAGGGAGAGCCCCGTCTGGTCGCGCATTCTCGGAGACAATCGAACCATTTTCCTCGTCCTCGGAGACCACTATCTCTACGGGCAGACCGACGCTTCGCACCAGCTCACGCGGCTCATTCGCGATTTCTCGATCAATTCCCCGAGCGATCTCGAGCAGTACCTCAAGCTCCATCCCGACAAGTCCGGCGAAGACCTCGACCTGCAGCTGTCCTATCTCCCGACCGCTGCCGGCTTCGCACTGCGCGACGTACTTCCATTGCTGGCGCCGGCGCACCGGCGCATCCGCGTCGCGCTCGCTTCGGAGCTCAATCCGGCCGTGCTCACGTCGGCGCACGTCATCTACATCGGATATCTCTCCGGCATGGGCATGCTGCGCGACCTGGTGTTCGCGGGCTCGCGCTTCGCGCTCGACCGCTCGGATGCCGAGCTCGTCGACCGCACGACGGGCGAGCGGTACCTGAGCCAGGCGACGATGCCGCACGGGGAGGAGAAGTACCACGACTATGGATACTTCGCGACCCTCGCCGGGCCGACCGGCAATCAGATCATCGTGATCTCGGGCACGCGCGATGTGGCGTTGATGCACACGGCCGCGGCGGTCACGCAGCCGCGCAGCCTGGCGGCGCTCATGGCGAGCGCCCGCGGAGCGGGCGCCTTCGAGGCGCTCTACGACGTGTACGGTATGGATCGCATGAACCTCGATGGCAAGCTCGTCCTGACCTCCAAGCTCAACACGTCGCGGATCTGGACGGGCGAGTCGAGCGAATCGGCACAGTCCCTGGGAGCAGCGATCCCGCGGCGTGAGGCGTCTCCCCATGCACGCCCGGCGCGAGCCGCGACGCATTGAGTCGCGAAGGCCCTGCCGCGACGCGCCGATGCGCGAGACGCACATGCCCGAACCGCTCCTGATCCCCGACGCCGCTCGCCCGCGCAAGCCTCGCTTCGCGGTTCGCGTCGAGCGCGTCAGGCGCCTGACGCCGCGCATGGTGCGTGTGACGTTCACCGGCGAGGAGCTGTCGGGTTTCCTCTGGAACGGTCCGGCGGCTCACATCAAGCTGATCTTCGATGTCCCCGACGGCGGCACACGTGCGCCGATGCGAACCTATACACCGCGCCGCTTCGACGCGGCGGCGCGGGAGCTCGAGGTGGACTTCGTGATCCACGGCGAAGGCCCCGCCTCGACATGGGCGGAAAAGGCGGCGGTGGGCCAGCATTTGACCATTGCCGGACCGGGCCGCAGCTACGCCGTCGACGCGCAGGCGGACTGGTACGTGCTCGCCGGGGACGACACGGCGATTCCGGCGATCGGCACGATCCTCGATGTGCTGCCCGCATCCGTCAAAGCGCTCGCGCTTCTCGAGATCGTCGATGCCGCCGAGGAACAGGTGCTCGAGACCCGGGTCGCGAACACGGAGATCCGCTGGTTGCGGCGGGGAGTCGACCCGCGCCAGGCGGGCCGGGAGCTCGAGTCCGCCGTGCGCCGCATGGAGCTCCTTCCCGGGGCGGGGCGGATATATGTCGCATGCGAGGCGGATGCGATGCGGCGCATCCGCCGGCATCTCGTCACTGAACGCGCATTCCCGCGCGAGCGTCTCGTGACCCGCGGCTACTGGCGCCTCGGCGAGACCGATCATCCCGATCGCGACTACGGTGAAGAGATCGCCTAGCCAGAGGACGCGCACCGCCGCGCTCGAGCCGCCGAGCGATCCGGGCGCGAACGCTCTCGCGAGCCACTGGGCGCGCATCGAGGAGGCGCTCGATCGCGAGGGATACGCGCTGGCTCGCGGCACTCCGCGGCGCGCTCTACGCCCCTCTCGCCCCCATCGCAAATCGCTGGAACCAGGCGCTCGGCCTCGACTCCCGCTACCCGTCCGACCACGGAGCCTATCTCGCTCGCTGCCGCCGCGCGGGACAGACGCGGCCGACGCCGCTCATCCTTCGGTACCGCGAGGGCGATTACAACTGCCTGCACCAGGACCTCTACGGGGAGCACGTTTTTCCATTGCAGGCGACGATTCTGCTTTCGGCGCCCGGCCGCGACTTCGAGGGTGGGGAGTTCGTCCTGACCGAGCAGCGCCCGCGCCGTCAGTCGCGCGTGCAGGTCGTGCCTCTCGAGCGCGGCGATGCCGTGATCTTCCCGGTGCATCACCGCCCGGTGCGCGGCGCTCGCGGCTTTCACCGCACGCGCATGCGCCATGGCGTGAGCCAGCTGCGCTCGGGTGAGCGCTACACGGCGGGGATCATCTTCCATGATGCGAAGTGAGGGGTGTAAGGTGGTCCGCGCCGTGCTGCACAGCATCGCTCTCCGACAGGGCTCCACATGAACCCGATCGCTCGCTCGTTTCGCCGGCTGGCCGGCAGCCTCGTGATTGGCCTGTTCGTCGGCTCCTGGGCCCACGTGGCGCATGCCGACGACGCGAGCATCAAGGCCGATGTGCGCAACGCCGCGCACGCCGTCGGCGATGCCGCGCACCACGTCGGAGAGGACGTGAAGCGCTCGGCCCGGAAAGTCCGCCCGACTGCCCGGAAAGTCGGCCGCAGCGTGGCGCATGCGGCCAAGGATGCGGGCAAGGCCGTTGCGCGCGGCGCGCGCGAGACCGGGACCGAGCTGAAGGAGGCCACGCACAAGGGCGTCAGCACAGCGAAGCGCGGCAAGAAAGACAAGGGCAGCTCCTGAGGCTGCTGCCGGACTCTCGCGAAGCTGCCCGCG
>JBOHZR010000236.1:0-16151 GCA_050738595.1 Steroidobacteraceae bacterium
CGGACCCAACGGCGCGGGCAAGACCAGTACGGTCGAAATTCTTGAAGGGCTGCGCGCTGCCGACGGGGGGCGCGTGTCGGTCTGCGGACTGAATCCTCAAACGGACGCTGCGGCGCTCAAACATGAAATCGGCGCCGCGCTTCAGTCCACTTCTTTACCAGATGAGCTTCGCGTCATGGAAGCTCTCCGGCTGTTCGCCAGCTTCTACAGCCGCAAGCGCAGCCCCGAGCAGTTGCTCGAGCGGTTCGGGCTCGCGGAAAAGCGCAATGCCTTCTACGGTCAGCTCTCCGGCGGACAGAAGCAGCGGCTCGCGCTCGCCATGGCTCTGGTGAACGACCCCAAAGTGCTTTTTCTCGACGAGCCGACCGCTGGCCTCGACCCGCAAGTCCGTCGCGAAATCTACGACATCATCGAAGAACTGCGCCGCGAAGCCAAGACCATCGTCATGACCACGCATTACATTGAAGAAGCCGAGCGCCTGTGCGATCGCGTGGCCATCATTGATCACGGCAAGGTGATCGCCATCGGCTCACCGCGCGAGTTGAAGGCCCGCAACGGCGGCACCACCCGCATCGAAGTCCGTCTGTCCAAACCCGACGCCGATGGCCCGTTGAAGAGCTTGGACGGTGTGGCGGACGCCCGATCCGTCGACGGCGCTTACGTCATCCACTCGCGCCGCCCCCCGCAAACCATCGTCGCCCTGGTGAAGCATCTCGAGGCGCAGGGCAATGAGCTCGTGAGCCTCGAAATCGCCTCGCCTTCGCTCGAAGACGCATTCATCGAGCTCACGGGAAGGAGGCTACGCGATTGAAAAATCTCCTCACTCTCACACGCGTGCGCATTCTCCTCACCATGCGCAACAAGATGTTCGTGTTCTTCAGCGTGATCATGCCCTTTGGCTTTTTCTTTCTCTACGCCGGTATCTTCGCGAAGGGCGATCCAAGGGCAGTCAGCTTTTTCCTCGGACCGGTCATCGCCCTCACCGTCATGGGAAGCTTCTGGGGACTGAGCGCCGCCCTCGTGACGTACCGTGAGCGGGGCATCCTTCGGCGCTTTCACGTCGCGCCCGTCAGCGCCGCCGATCTGCTCGCGTCCAGCATCATTGCCACGTTTATTCTGACGATTCCTATCGCTTTCGTAGAGCTCCTCCTCGCGCACGTTCTGTTTCGTGTCGACAACTTGGGAAACATTCTCTCGGCCACGCTCTTGATCACTCTCGGGACCATTTCATTCGGCTCTCTGGGTCTGCTTGTCTCCAGCATCACCAATACCATGCAGGAAACTCAGGTGATCAACCAGATCCTCTGGCTGCCCTTGATCTTTCTCTCCGGTGCGACATTTCCATTGGCTTTCCTTCCGAACGTGGTTCAGAAGTTTTCGCTGTTTCTTCCGGCAACCTATCTCGTCCAGGGCTTACAGGCGGCCGTCTTCAGAAACGTGGAGTTCTGGAACCTCCCGGTGGAGCTCGGCTCCCTGGCCTTCTGGGCGGCAATCACCTTCTTTCTCTCGACACAGCTTTTCCGCTGGGAGGCCGAGGCGAAAGTCCCGCGCCGTGCGAAACTGATGGCCGTTGCCACAGCCATTCCGTTCCTACTTCTTGGCGTGTGGGAGAATCAATACGGCAGAATACCAACGCAAGCTCAAGCCGCATTTCGCTCTCTAGCCTCTCCGGAGAACTCTTCGCCACCACATGGGCCTCGGCGGTAAAAGCACTCCGCGCTCGATTGTGCGAATGATCGCTGTGTCGGAATGACCATTACCCTTCCATCCGCGATCAGCATAAATCCGGAGCACTGACATGCTTGAACGCATGCTGGGAAACGGCGGACTTCAAGTCTCCGCGATGGGATATGGCTGCATGGGGCTGACGGGTATGTACGGAACGCCGCCGGATCGGCGGCAAGGGGTCGAGATCGTCCGAGTCGCCGTCGAGATGGGAGTTACCCTCTTCGACACCGCCGAAGCCTACGGCCCGTTCACGAACGAGGACCTGCTCGGCGAGGCACTCGCGCCGGGTCGAGAACGGGTCGTCATCGCTACGAAGTTTGGTTGGGGAATCCATCCCGATGGCTCGGGTTACGGCCTGGACAGTCGGCCAGACCGCATACGCGAGGTTGTGGAAGCGGGAAGGTAAAGCATTTCGGCTCGTCCGAAGCATCAGCCCAGACCATCCAGCGTGCGCACGCCGGACCATTGCCGTCGAGGTGATCGACGGCCAGACTGCAGAGCGAGTCCATTGCGGCTCGAAGACGGGGGGCACATGGCGGATTCTCAGTTGCTGATCAACCGCATCGGCGAGCTCGAACGCCGATTGGCCTTGCTCGAGGACGAAAGGGAAATCGCCCGGCTCCAGAACATCTACGGCTTCTATCTGGACAATCGCATGTGGGGTGAACTCGCGGCGCTGTTCGCGGAGAACGGCGAGATCGAAATCGGACGGCGGGGCGGCTATCGCGGGCGGGAGCGTGCTGCGCCAGGAGGGGCGCTGGATGCTGAACCGCCTCTGGTGGGTGCCGACCTACTACTTCACCGTCCCAGGCTTCGACACAGCTGTGTTCGAAAGTAGTCCGGCGTCCGAGACCTTCCCACCTGACACGCCGCCGCGGGTGTTGCATTCCGAGCTCGGCCGCGACTTTCCGCCATTTCACTACGGACACCCGTTCACGGGCGCAGCGACATCAATACCAGCGTCGGAGGAGAAGTAGGTTCGCAGCACCTCGGCGGTTTATATCAGGATTGAGGTCGAGCCGGAGGCGGCACGTCAGGCGAACGTGAAGGCCGTCGAGCAGGCAGCGGACGCATAAGTCGCTGTCCGGGCAGGACCGGCGGTACGGGATCATCACCGACCGGTCCGAAAGCCCTCATTCAGATTCACATCGTGTCACGCGGCTGGTGGGCTCTGCGGCGGGATGCAAAGCGGCCGAACGTGCTGGATGAGGATCCGAAGAAACGCATCGGAATTCGACATGAAGGCGAAGTGGCCCCCATCGATGAGGAACATACGCTTCTCGGGCGCGCGAATAGCACGGTAGTACCGCGCGGCCAAGTCCGGCGGCGCCAGCGGGTCCGAGCGGCCGTCGATGATGAAGAATGGGACGGGCATGTTGTCGCCGAGCGAGTCGAGATCGATCGCATCGTAGGTGCGGCCCATGACCGGGAGTGAGAACGAGAGGTGCCCGGCTTGCCATTGGGAAAAGTCCTTCGCCGAGTACCGAGAGTTGCGCAGCGCAACGCTCACCGCCGCGAGGAGAAAGCGCTTGTCAGGGTCATCCAAGTACCGGTCGAGCCAGCTGCGGACTAGCTCCTCCTGGGCGCCGGAGCGGTACGGGGGTGGGCCGACCCGACGAAGCTCAGCGAGGCCGGCATTGTCGTGATGGGCGATGACGTGCGCGAGCGCATAGGCATAGTAGCGAGGCTCGAGGTCCGCCGTGTGCACGATCTGGCCGGTGCCGACGAAGGCGCAGAAGAGGCTCGGGGAATGCTTGATCAGGTAGACCCCGAACGCTGACCCCCAGGAGTGCCCCAGCAGGATGATCTTCGGCTGATGTAGGCGCGCGCGGGCATAGTCCGCCACGTCGGCGCCATCCTGGATGAACTGGTCGAGCGTCATCACGGGGGTGGCCTTGCCGTAGAGCCCGTAGGTCCGCCCAGCGCCGCGCTGGTCCCATTGCACGACAGTGAACGCTCGCTCCCAGTGGCGGAAGAAATACGCGAGCTGTGAATCGGGATCGCCCGGGCCGCCGTGAAGGATGAGAATGGCCGGGTTGCGGCGGTCCTCTCCCCGTATCGTGACCCATTGCTTGATGCCGCCGATCGGGACGAACCCGCGCTCGGCGATTCCGTCCGGGGTGTCGATCGGTCCTTCGGCATCGCGAATGGCCTCGGCGTGCGACTGCTCTGCGCGAAGGACCTGATACGCCTCATGCGGGGTCATGCCAAACTGGGCAAGGCTCCTCTCGAGCAGGAACGCCAAGCCCACGACGGCGAGGATCACGAGCCCGAGGAAAGCGGCTGTCGACCAACGGATCCAGACCCCTACGCGCCTCATGAAACCCTCCGAGCGCTACACTTCGCCCGGACCCTATGGGAGGGGCAGCCCCGATGACAGGGCGAATTCGCGAACGACCGCGGATATTTCGTGAGTGGCGGCGAGTCCAGGCATCGGCAGCAGGCATTCGCGCTGACATGCCGCCCTCCGCGCGGTTCTTATTTCCTGTCGCGCTACTCGCCGCCGCTTTCATGGCCGTCGCCGGACCGTTCGGGACCTGGCAGGAACCACTCCTCGAGCGGCTCGGATTCTGGGTACTGGGAATCGGAGCATCCGGGCTTGCGGGCCTTGCGCTCGATCATCCTCTGAGACGTATTGCGTGGCTCAGTCAGCGGCCGGGAGCTCGGGCGCTCCTGATCGTGGCCCTGATCGCCGGCCCGGCAGGGCTACTCGCCTCGGTCATTGCGGCGGCCCTTCAGCGGTCGCCGATCAATTGGCCGCTCTACTTTCGAACGCTTCCGGAGATCCTCTTGGTGGGCGTGGGTCTCGTTGCGCTCCTGCGCTTCGCCGCGAGTCGTGGGCGCGGCGCCGGGGGGCCCGCAGCCTCTGACGGTCCAACGCCCGATGGGCTGCTGCCCCTGAAATTCTCCGGCGCACGGCTCCTGGCCCTCGAAGCGCAGGATCACTACGTCCGTGTCCACACCGATCGTGGAGCGAGTCTCGTACTGATGGCCTTCGGGACGGCGCTTTCCAAGGTGGCTCACCTTGATGGCCGCCGCGTTCATCGGTCATGGTGGGTCGCCCGATTCGCGATCGCGGGGGTGGAGCGAGGAGATGGCCGCGCCACCTTGTCTCTTCAGGGCGGCGCGCGAGCCCCTGTGAGTCGGCGGTTCGCGCGTGCCTTGCGCTCGGAGGGATGGTACTGAATCGGCCGGATGGATTGCGTGACGCGCGAAATCCACTGCGGCCGCGATGTCCCTGGCGTTGGGCGGCAACCGCATAAACGCTGAGCATCGTTGTCCACGCATCGACCCATCCGAGCGTTTCCGTCAGTCCGGGCTGGTCGCCGATCCAGTAGGGTTTTTTGAGCTGTTTCGGGAGAGGCGGGGTCACCATGAAGACTAACTAAACCGCTCAAGCGCCCGGCTCCGATCCGCGGCGCACTGGCGCTGTTCACGCTCGCCACGTTGGTCGCGACGGGCGGCGTCGCCCACGCTTCCGACCAACGCGTGGGAAAGTGCCATGCAGGCGCCTATCGACTCCACGATAGCAGCCTCGTCGATCTAGGCGCCACCGATCAGGCATCCGATTTGCGCTGGCGCCGTGAAGATGGGACGACCGGCCTGCTGATGCCTCACCCCGACGGCACATGGACGAGCACCCGTGGCTGGACCGGTCTCCCGACAGGTACCGCAGAATTTCCTGCTGCTGGCCGATGATGCGATCGCCGCCGCCCGGGAAGCCAGGCGCCTCGCCGGCCCGCGTGCCGGTCGCGTCGGTTACCAAGCCGGCAGCGAAGGCGCCTGGGTCGCACCGCTGGCTGCGAAGATCTCGCCGATGGATTTCGTGATCGTGGGTTTCGGGCTTGCGGTCTCCCCGCTGGACGAAGATCGCGAGGCCATCGCCTACGACATCCTCCATCACGACTACGGGCCGGACGTCATGGCCAACGCCATGCAGATCGCCGATGCTGACGTGGGCCTTGCTTGCAGGGTCGCGCAAGGAACTGAAGCAGAAGGGAGCATTACTCTTCGCCGGCGTGCCGCTTCAGTACGACCCGATGCCCGTGCTGCGCCATCTGGATACGCCGCAGCTATGGATCCTGGGTGGCGAAGACGCGGACGCCCCGAGCGCGGAGACAATCAGGCGCCTGCGTCGCCTGCGGAAAAAGGGGCGCCCCATCGACCTGGCCGTCTTTCCGCACGCCGAACACGGCATCTACGCATTCGTGACGAAAGCGGATGGCACGCGCGAGGATACCCGCAATGCCCGCGGCTACTTCGACATGATGCGCGACTACATTCTTGACGGAAAGCTGTACGGCAAACCACCATTGGCGGGGATCTACAGATGAGGCTGATCGCGATTCGGCATGGCGAGACCGAGTGGAACATCGAAGGGCGAGAACAGGGTCACCTCGATAGCGCACTAACTCCGCGAGGAATCCAGCAGTCCCGAGCAGTGGCGGAACGACTCCGACGTGGCCGCTTCTCAGTTCTTTACAGCAGCGATCTGGGCCGAGCAATGCAGACAGCCGAGATCATTTCCTCGGTGACGGGAATTCGAATAATGCGGGATGTCCGCCTTCGGGAACGTAACATGGGCATCTTTGAGGGTCTCACAAAGGAAGAAATAGCACAGAATTTCCCAGCTGAATATTCAGATTATCGGCGGATCGGGCACGGATTCCGGATTCCCAAAGGAGAAAGTGGGCAGGAGCGACTCGAGAGAAGCATTCGAGTCTTGAACGCGATAGCTGAGCGCCACCCGACAGAGACGATCGTCGCTGTAACTCACGGAGGTTTTCTAATGGGCTTCTTCGAGCACATGTTAGGAGTCGCTCCGGGCAATGGGTGGCGATTTAGGCGGCAACACGCTGCTTACAACAGCTTCGAATATGTCGATGGCGTCTGGAAACTGGAGACCTGGAACGAAACGGCGCATTTGGACCAGATCGGTTCGATCGAGGACCCCACCGTGCAGGCCATCGCCGGATAGAACGAACGCGTGTTGTCAGCCAGTGCACTCAACCGGATGTTGGGGCGATCTGATATTCTCCCCGACTGCGTACAGTCGGCCGCGTTTCGGCAAAATGGTATCCCCCGAAACGGTGGCTCCAATCAGTGCAACGCTGTTGCGGCGGAGTGAGCACCATGACGGACGATACGATCGACCTTTTGCAGAACTATTTGTTGTTGGAGCCCGACGGGACGGCGGTGCTCCTTCCAGGCGGTGGGGACTTTTGGAGTCAGTTGATGTCCGGCAATGCAACCGATTCCGGCATTCGGAAGCTGATGGGCAGCGAGAAGGGGCGGCTGCTGTCGGCGTTGTCTATGCGCGCCGATTGGACAAACTGGGAAATGCATCCAGCGGGTGATGAAATCCTTTTCATGATTGAAGGCAAAGCGAAGTTCGTTCTGGAACTTGCCGACGGTTTGAGGGAGGTGGCTCTCAGCGCGGGACGGCTGCTGGTGATTCCGAAAGGAGTGTGGCACACGGCCAAGGTGAACGAGCCCGCTCGCCTTCTGGCGATCACCGCCGGCTCGGGCACTCAACACCGCCCGGCGTAAGACGAACGGCCGCGTGGATCTTCGGCACTGAGGTCTGGGGTTCCGGAAAGCGGTCATTGCATGCCGCTAACGTGGCTACGTCGGCATAGACCGACGGCTCGCGCTCAACGCGCCTTTATGCGCGTGCCGTGGGCTGCTGCGTACTCCTCGGACGCTTGGGCGATTGGCAGAACGAACACCGCCGCCAGATAGAGCAGCGCGAACAGTCCGCCCGTTAGCGCCGTGAGTACCGCGACGTTCGTGCGCACCCAATCGACGCGGATATCGGCACTGGTTTATATGGCGAAGCGGCGGCGATCCCGGCCTCGATACGAGTTCGGCGATCGACCGCAAGGGCGGCGTAGGCGGTCCCGTGCCGGCCAAGACCGCCTGTCACATTCGCCTCGAAAACAGCCTGAGAGCCGCCACTCGATTCGCAATCCGCACGACCTTGCCGATGCAGGGTGCCGCTTAGATCAGCGGCAAACGAGAACTGCGGACAATTCGCTCACAGGATCGCGGCAACGAGAGTTGCCGTGATGGCAACAGCAGGTCGCCACTTGACCCATCTGCGGATACTATTTCGCGTGCCAAGCGATCAAGACCGGGGGGCGAGCGTGGGTTATATCATTGCGGGTGAGAGTTCATGTGGCTGCTGCGCGCGGATCGACCGGCGCGCGGTCGTGAGCGGGGCCGTGGCGATGTTGTTTGCCGCGGCGGCGCGAGGCCGGGCACCGAGCGTCGAGCTCGCGCTGCCATCGCAGGTCGCAGGGATCAGCATTCCGAGAACGCCGCTCACACGTCGGGCCACAGAGCTTGCAGGGAGCGCCTATCCGAAGTTCCTGTTCAACCACTGCATGCGTACGTATCTGCTCGGCGCCCTGAGCGTGCGGGCGGAGCGCGTCGCCTTCGATCCGCAGATCGCCTTCGTCGCAGCGTCACTGCACGATCTCGGCCTGCTGCGAGGCTTTGCGAGCGCGCGCGGCTCGTTCGAGGTCGACGGAGCGAATCGTGCCGAGGCACTGATGCGGCAGGCGGGGCGTGCGCCGGCAGAGGGCCGCCGGGTCTGGAATGCCATCGTCGCGCACGACATGAACGGTGTGTACGCGGCCCACCAGTCGCCGGAGGCGGAGCTCGTCAATGCGGGAGCCGGAGCGGATGTGGTCGGCCCCGGCGATCTCGACAGGAAGGCCGTGGCGGAAGTGCTGCAGGCGTTTCCCCGGCTCGAGTTCAAGCGGCAGTTCACCGCGTTGCTGGTCGATCATTGCCGCCGCAAGCCCACATCCGAAATCGGCTGGCTCGACGGACTGTGCCGCAGGGTTGCGCCGAACGCCTCGCGGCCGTCAGTGGAGCGGGAGATCATGGATGCGCCGTACTCGGAGTAGAGATGACACGGAGGGACCTCCCCATTGCGGGAATGGTCCTCAAGCGATTCGAGCGGCCGGCCAAGGTGCGCGAAAGCGTGTTGCGCACCGCCGACTCGGCCGAGGCTGTGTGACAGACTGCGGCGATGGCACTTCGTTTCTCCCGCTACTTTGGAACGACAGCGCAGCTGTGGCAGAACTTGCAGGCGCAGTATGACCTGGAGATGGCGAATCGGAGCATTGGAAGGAAGGTGGCACGAGCCATTCAACCGCTACCGCGACTCCGACTCTCCGGTCTCGTCCTAGCCAGAGGGACTCTCTTCGGCCCGGAAGAGACATTCAGGTCGTGGGTTTTGTCTCCCGTAAGCGGTCGTAACCACCGGAGTTTACAATCTGCGGTGCAGCAATCCCGCGTGATCGATAACGCCGCAGCGTGGCAGCTAGCCCAAGAGTCAGCTACGTAATACATTTCGGTCAGCGGGTGATTGGTCAGGGGAGACGGCGCCGTGGGAGCAAATTGGATCGGTAGCTCGCGTGACCGGGCCGTGCAGCGATGCTGGGCCGGCTGTGCTCTGGCTAGCGCGCTCGCATTCGCGGGGAGCCTCCACGCCCAAGCGCCGCCGACGGGATCGGGCCACGCGGTGCGCGCCGAAAGGGCCGACACGGGTGCTTCCGCCGCGCGAATCAGCCGTGCCGTCCTGACGCGCCCCAAATACAGCACGCTGAACGGGACCGAAAAAGCGGCCGTGACGTTCTTCGCCGTGCACGCGCTGCTCATAGTCGAGTCTGGTCGATGCGCTGACGCGCGTTCCGAGGAAGCGGCGGTCGAGACCTTTCTCCTTCTGTTCCTAAGTCTCAGCCACACAGGATTGCAGCCCCTTCTTGCCCTGCCGAGTACGCGCAAAACCGAGCTCGTGAACGACGCCATGGAGCTCGCTTCTGAGGAGGAGGGAAAGACCGACTGGTGCCGCGGGCATCTGCTTCCGGCGAACGCGGTTGAATCCCTAGACCAGCGGCGAGCGCGTGCGCGCAATGTGCTTTTGCAGGCGATTCTCGCTGCGAACTCCGATCCGTCCGAACGGGGAGGCGGAGGGCGCGCACCGGCTTCGGGGCCGTCGGATTCCGCGTCGGCGAATCAGTGAGATTGGCGCCTTGTTCCGGTGGGCATCGAACCGCTCAAATATTTCGACGTGTGCAAACTGATCGATAGATAGACTATTCCCCCCGGGAGATTAGACATGATCCAGGGGTCCTGCCATTGCGGTGCCGTTCGCTGGAGTTTCGCCGGCCTGCCGGATTCCGCTACCGCTTGTAACTGCACTGTGTGCCGCCGTTTTGGAGTCCTCTGGGCGTACGATTTCGAGGGTGAGAGGATTACGGCTATCGGAGTCACGAAGGCGTATGTCCACGGCGACAAAAGCCTCGGCTTTCACTTTTGCCCCGAATGCGGATGCGTAGCGTATTGGCGTGCGCTATCCCTGAGAGAAGACGGCCGCCGCCGCATCGCCGTGAATCTGCGGCTGGCCGATCCGGATACGGTGGGCGCGATAGCCGTCGATCATCTTGATGGGCTCGAGAGTTGGGGGCGTCAGCGACGCGGGTGTGTCGCCGACCTGTGGTTCTGACCCTGGCTGCTGGGCATCGCCGCAGCGTGCCTGTCGGCCAACCGCGGTTGGTCATCAATTGAAATGAACGTCCAGAAATCGGACGATCGGGGACTGAGCCTGAAAGCGTGGCAGGTGCCGTTCTTCACGGCTCATTCTTGTCCTGAACTCTCTTGTGCTTCGCCACCGCCTGACGCAACAGAAACTCGATCTGGGCGTTCACGCTGCGCAGGTCGTCTGCTGCCCACTTCTCGAGATCCCTCCAGAGATCCCGCGAGAGTCGCAGTAAGAATGGCTTCCTCTGTTCCGACGGCACAATTACGTATAGAGCGTGCCGGTGTTAATAACGGGTGTCGCCTCCGAAGTCCCGCATAGGATGACCAGCAAGTTGCTGACCATCGCCGCTTTCCGTTCATCGTCGAGCTTTACGACGTTCTTCTCGTCCAGCTCGCGCAACGCCATATGTACCATCCCAACTGCGTTTTGCACGATAATTCGACGCGCGGCGATGACGGCCTCAGCTTGTTGACGGCGCAGCATTGCCGGCGCTATCTCTGGGGCATAGGCGAGGTGCGTTAGCCGTGCCTCCTCAACCACTACGCCCGCTTTGGCCAATCGAATCTGCAACTCGTCCTTCAGGGCCACGGCGACCTCGTCCGCCCCAGCACGTAGTGTGACCTCGTGTTCCTCGCCGTGGTCGTACGCGTAGCCGCTGGCGACGCTGCGAATGGCCGATTCGCTCTGCACCTCTACGTAGCTTCCGTAGTCCTCAACATCGAATACCGCCTGAGCCGTATTGTCGACCCGCCAAACCACCACCGCCGCAATCTCCACTGGATTTCCGCGCTTATCGTTGACCTTGAGAGTTTCGCTATTAAAGTTGTTCGCGCGCAGTGACAGTTTCGTGGTGAGCGACTCAGACCCCGTCACGCTCGTCGCTACCCTGACGGCGAGTCTATTTCGTCGACGGCTCTCGGCGGGAGGCCCTGCTTTCTGCGGAGCCTTTCCCCGATTGCGGGCATAAAATGGATTGGCCCAGTGAAATCCGCTCTTGCGAACGGTGCCTCGATAGTGCCCGAACAGAATGAGCACGCGCGCTTCGTTAGGCTGCAGCGTGAAATAGCCAAACAGCAGAAATATTCCGACCAGTTCGGCCAATGGGCCACCGATTGCGCGAATGAAGGTCGCGGAGCCGCTCGCGCCGGCATTGCCACCCGCGTTTAATACGATGAAGACCAACGCTCCAATTAGCAGCGCGATGTTAAAGAAGAGCATTGGCCAGCCGTTCAGAGCCCGGAATTCATGCTCAGACGTGGCGGCTATCGGGAATTGGCTAGACATCGCCGCTCACCTTCAGTGATATTGAATTGATATCATAGAGAAAGCGCTATGGATGTCAAGTGTGCGGGAGATGGCGCACGGAACGTTCCGCGCCCAAGGAGTCCGGTGTCTATAAGGCGCGATCGGCCAGGACCGTGGATCGCGCGGAAGTACCGTGCGGGCAGATCCGGTGGCGCCAGTGGATCCGAGCTACCGTCGATGATGAAGAACGGGACTGGGATGCCGTCGCCGAGAGATTCGAGATCGAAGGTGCGGACGAATCCGCGCTCGGCGATTCCGCCCGGGGTGTCGTGAGTGGCGGCGAGTCCAGGCATCGGCAGCAGGCATTCGCGCTGACATGCCGCCCTTCGCGCGGTTCTTATGTCCTGTCGCGCTACTCGCCGCCGCTTTTATGGCCGTCGCCGGACCGTTCGGGACTTGGCAGGAACCAGGTCTCGAGCGGCTCGGATTCTGGGTGCTGGGAATCGGACCCGCACTAAATCAATGAGCGATTTCCTTCACCATTGCGCTTGCGATCCACCTCCGTGCGCCATGTGTAGACGGATTTGAGGAAAGCCTGATCCCATTCCGTCATCCCCACGGGCGCGGCGTGCGGCGCATCAAATGTCCCTGATCCACGATCGCCAAAACACGAAAAACATGCCATGCAGGTTCCCAGAACCGCGCCTTGCTGTCGAAATACCGGTTGTCGCCTGACATGGTGATGGCCCCGACCTTTGCCGAGCTCACGTAGGGATACGATGGCCACTGGGGACTCGGGACATCGCGGTACCAGATTCTCACGGGTCTTCCGGTAAGCCGTCATTCGGGGCCCGTTAGAGTCGACGGCGCGCGCTCTCCCACGAATACCTTACCCTGCGGTGTCGTCCTTCACAGTGACACTCGCGAGCCGGATTCTCCTCGCGACTTGAACCACGAGGACACCCCGATCCCGAGTCCGACGGCCGCGCCGATCGCAGCGACCGCCAGCGGTGCGTCGGGCCCGACAAGCTTTGCCATCCACGGCAGCGCGATGGCGGCGGCCGCACCCGCGGCAAATGCACCGCCGATCAGGGTGCCGAGCGTGCGGCGCCGGAGCCGGATGTACTCCGCGTCGAGCTGCGCAAGCATCTCGCGCCGTTCGGTCTCGAGTCGGGCGCGCAGGCCGGCAAGGTCCGTCTCGGTGCTTCGAGCGAGCGCCGCTCGCATGCGCTCGCGGAACGCTTCCGTGACCCGTGGCGGCTCGAGCGCTCGGCTGAGTGCGGCATCGAGCGCGCGGTCGAAGGGACCGCTCGATCCCGGGGATTCACTCATGATGCGATCTCCATCCAGTATCCCGGATCATTCAGTCCACGCCGCTCGAGCTCCCGGGCGAGCGCGGCGCGAGCGCGGAACAGGTAGGTCTTCACGGTGCCCTCCGGACAGCCGAGCATCAGGGCCACCTCGCCGACCGAATGTTCCTCGAAGTAGTAGAGCACCAGCACCCGCCGGAGCCGTTCCGGCAGCTCGTCCACGAGCTCGCGAAGCCGTTCCGAGGCGGTCTCGATCGCGTCGTCGCACGATGCGGCAGATTGCGCCGGAGTATCCTCGAGTCCGTCTTCGATCAGGGATTCGAAGCTCCGGCGACTCGCGAGCGCCGTCAGGCAGCGGTTGCGGGTAATCGCATAGAGCCAGCTCGAAAGCGCCGCCCGGCCGTCGTAGTTCGCGAGCGACTTCCAGACTCGCACGATGCTCTCCTGGGCTGCATCCTCGGCCAATGTTCGCTCGTGCAGCAGTGCGCAGCAGAGCCGGTAGATTTTGCCCTCGTAGCGCCGCAGCAGCTCCTCGAACGCGCGGTCCTGATGGCCCGCCCGAAGCAGCTCGACGATGTCACGGTCTCGGCTGGCGGCATCGGCTACCGCGCTCGGCATGGGTCACCTCGGCATTGATACCCGCGAGGCGGCGGAACGGTTTCATCCGGCGGGCCGGGATCCGTTGAAACCGATCGGCGGCGCCGCGGGTATCAAGCGTGCATCAAGACGTTTTCGGCAACACCCGAGGAGACATCCCGTGGGACATTCCGTGGTCTTAGGCGTTCTCGGGGTCATGATCCCCATCCTGGCGATCGTTCTCGGGCTGGGGTGCGTCATGCTCGCGCTGTATCTCGGCTTCCGCAAGCGCAGGGAGATGTTCCAGCTCTATCACGCCGAGCGCATGGCGGCGATCGAGAAATGCATCGAATTACCGCCCCTGCCTGACGAGTTCTTCGGGAGCTCCTACCGGCAGGAGCCCCTTCCCGCGCGCAATCGGCGCATCGGATTGATTCTGCTATTCCTCGGCGGGGCACTGACCCTCGCGCTGTGGGGAAGCGCGGACGATGGGGCGTTTTGGTGGGGCCTGTTGCCCGTCGCGCTTGGGCTCGCCTTCCTGCTCGCCGCGTTCCTCGAAGCGCGCGAGCAGAAGCATTCGCCGGCGACCTCGGCTGATGGCGCGACGCACGCACGGATCGGGCACGTCTGATCCGCCGTTCCGGCGCGCAGATAGTCGGATTAAACCCTGACGACCGTACGCGCGTCTCATGACTTTGGACTGTGGCCGCCAAGGACTCGATATCGATGAGCGCACTCGAGCGATCCGGCATGTTGGCGCTCTGCATGGTCATTCTTCTGAGCGCCGTGTTCCGCGCACCGCGGAATGCGATGGGGGTCGGTGTGCCGGCGGCCGAGGCGCCGACCTCTGCCACCGATCTGACCGCACCGCGAGCCGAGGTCACGGCGCCGGAGCCCGAGCCGATCGTGTCGGTCGGCCGATTCCGCTGGTCCCCGCCGGAGGATGCCCGGGCGCTCGCGACGCGCCTGCAGAGCCTGGCCGAGGCGCTGTGCTTCTCGGCGAGCGCGCTCCGCCTGGTCGACGATGCAGCCTGCCGCCAACGCCTGACCGGGCCGCTGCAGGACACCTGCCGTGACGTCACGGCGTTCCTATCACTCTTGGAGAGCCGCCGATGAGACCTCGACCGCATCGATTTGGGCACGCCGGATGGCTCGTGGTGCTCTGCGGCGCGCTGGCTGCCCCGGTGGCGTGGGCCGCCGAGAGAACGTTCGACCGGCAATTCGAGGCCGGGCCGCGTGCGCATCTGACCGTCGATGCCGACGTCGGGTCGGTCACCGTGCAGGGGCGCGCCGGACGCGAAGTCACTGTCCACGCCGAGGCGCGGGGCTCCGAGACGTTTCTCACGCGCCTCGAGCTCACGGCCCAGCAGAGTGCTTCCGGCATCACCGTACGGGTTCGCACGGCGCCTCTCTGGCGAGACTGGTCGGGATGGTGGTTTTGGGGATTCGGTGCAGCCGGGAACCGCCTGCAATTGACGATCGAAGTGCCCCGAGACTGCCCGCTACAGCTCAGCACAGCTGGGGGCCGTCTCGAGGTGCGAGACGTCGACGCCCCCGTGCGCGGCTCGACATCAGGCGGCAGTATCTTCGTGGCAGACGTCGTGGGGTCGGTTGAGATGCATACCTCTGGCGGCGGCGTCCACGCGGAGCACCTGGCGGGGCCCGTCGTGCTCGGCACCTCGGGCGGCGCCATCACCGTCGTCAACGCGTCGGGGGATCTCGAGGTGCACACCTCAGGCGGCGGTATTCTTCTCGAGAACATCGACGCCAGGATACGAGCCACGACCTCGGGCGGCAGCATCCGCGTCGAGGCGCTCGCCAATCACGGCATATCTCTCGGCACCTCGGGCGGTGGCGTGTCGCTCTCGCTCCCGGCGCGCGCGCGCGCGTCGATCGATGCGTGGACCACTGGAGGGCGCGTGCGATCGGAGTTGCCCTTGAGCCGCATCGACATCGCCGAGCACTCGCGCCTGCGCGGTGACGTCAACGGCGGCGGAGAACGGGTCGTGCTGCACACGTCGGGCGGTAGCATCAAGATCGGTGAGTTGAGGCGGTAGTGCCGTTGGCATTCGCCACCCGCTCCTCCTTTCGGATGCGCACCAACTGCGGCGGGACCAGTACGGCAAAGAACAGCAGGAGCCACGGTCGGCCAGTCCACATGATGATTCCCAGAGTCAGCATCGCGCCAAACACATCGATCGGATGACGAATGCGCGAGGCGACGGTGGCGTCGCTTGGCCCGCTCCGAAGCAGCCGTTCGCAGCCCGCAAGCCCGCGGGACCTCGCACGCTGGTTGGGGCAAGGCGGCGTCGTTCACCTATTTCAGCCGGTGCACACCGTCCACCTTGGCGAGATGCCGATCGAAAGTTCCGAACGGCAGTTGGCCTGCCTTGCGCGCAATTTCCACCACAAGACAATCGGAGAAGCCCAGCAGAGGACGCTTGCGAAAATTCTCGAGTGCGGCGGTCACAACCTCGGCGTCTTGAAGGGCGAGTTCCTTGTGGTTGAGCAGCATATCTACTGCCGTCCCGATTTGCTGCGCAGTGCGATCATACACAGCATCGAGCACCCAAGCCGTCTCGGCGAGCACGAGATGTGATACCCATGCACCGCCGGCGATGAATTCCTGTGCGGCGCGGACCTGTGCCGGATCGTCACGGACGACCAAGCGCACCAAGACATTGGTATCAACGGCGCGCATGCCGCTTGCGCATGTACTTCCGAATTCCCGCCTTCAC
>JBOHZR010000237.1:0-8962 GCA_050738595.1 Steroidobacteraceae bacterium
TCCCCGCAGGGCTGGCGCGAGTACAGCCAGTACTGCAGCGCTCCAGCGAGCAGCCCGTCCGCGATGTCCCAGAGATCGGCGTCCTTGTCGCGATCGGCGAGCCGATTCCCGAGATCGACGGCCTTCGCAAAGGCGGAGTCGAAGGTGTCTACAATTTCTGTCACATTCGCAGTATAAAACAACTCCTT
Source organism: Steroidobacteraceae bacterium (assembly GCA_050738595.1). Taxonomy (GTDB): domain Bacteria; phylum Pseudomonadota; class Gammaproteobacteria; order Steroidobacterales; family Steroidobacteraceae; genus JASHUC01. The sequence continues at coordinate 189 of JBOHZR010000237.1, forward strand.
CCCGCGCGGGTTCACGAGGCCCGGCGCGCGCGGCAAGCGGTGATCTGGGACACCGTGCCTGGACAGCCAAGTTGAGGGCAGCGCATCATGCCTGTTGGCGAGAATGCGCGGCGTCCCGCTTATGTCGCATCCTGTGCAAACCGTTGTGCGGAAGATCGCTCGCCTCGCGTGGTACGGTCAGTGGTTCGGCGCGAGGCTCAGACGGCCGCGCCTCGGCGTAGGCAGCCATCTTGCCATTGGGCTCGCCGCCGTCGGCCTCGTGGTGCTCATCGGGCAGAACCTCGCGCGTCAAACCACGCGTGCCGCTGTCGAGGCGGTGCATGGCATGCAGCGGTACGACGAGCCGCTCGCGACGCACGCCGATGCAATCGTCGAGAAGCTCGCAGCCTATGATCGCGCGGTGAGCGAACTGCTGAGCCCGGGAGCGCCGTCCGACACCGCGCCACTCTCCGCAGCCGAGAACGATCTCACTGCCACTCTCGATGCGTATTTTCTGCTGCCGGGTGCCGTCACGCCCGGGACGGCCGCACCGTTCTCGGACCGCATCGCGCGCCATCTCGCTGCCGGGCGCACGCTCGTCGACCGCTCGCGCCATCGCCGTGTGTGGCAGGCCCGCCGACGGGTGCTGCTCGACGGCGTCGCACGGCGAATCACCTCGGCCGGCGGCGAGGGGCTTCCCGTCGGCGGCGACCAGCTGTTCGCGCGCCGCTCGCTCGCTGAGCTCGACGAGGCCATCAATCAGCTGCGCGCCGAGCCGGACACGGGCCCGGGCACATCGCGGGCCGAGACGCACCTGATGTCCCTCATCGCGGCGCACGAGGCGGAGCTCAATCGCTCCCCCGGCCCCGCATGGCTCGAGCTCACGCGCGATGACATGCACGAGGCTACGCGCCTGCGCCTGCGGATGGAGGGCTTCGATAGCTCCCACGCATCCGAGCAGCGCGCCTTCCTCCAGGAAGGCACGGCGCTCCTGGCTTCCGCGCAGGCCAGCTTGCGGACCCCCGCGCGCCTCGCGCTCGCCGCAGCGGCCCAGCGGGCCGCCGCGGCGGCGGCGACAGCCGAGCGCATGCTCGCGGCGACCGGAATCGCGGTCGTGATCGTCGTGCTCCTCGTCTCCGGCGTGCTGATCCTCAGAATCACCCTGCCCGTGCGGCGGCTGACGGCCGTGACGCGCCGCCTCGCGGCCGGAGACCGGGATGCGCGTGCCGCGCGTGCCGGGCTCGCTCAGATCGATGATCTGGCCGAATCCTTCAACACCATGGCGGGGCAGATCGCCGTCGTCGAACGTGAGCTGCGCACGCATCAGGCCGAGCTCGAGCGCCGGGTAGCCGAGCGAACGCTCGAGCTCGATCATCTCGCGCACCATGACCCGCTCACGGCGCTGCCGAATCGGCGGCACCTCGGCGCGACGCTCACGGCGGCGATCGCGCGCGCACGTGCCTCGGGGCAATGCTTCGCCCTGCTGTTCGTCGACCTCGACAATTTCAAAGCCATCAACGATACGCTCGGCCACACTTTCGGCGATCGTGTGCTGCAGGCGATCGGCGAGCGGCTGCAATCCGCGGCGGGACATGGCGCTTTCATCGCCCGCCTGGGGGGCGATGAGTTCACGGTGCTGCTCGAGCACACAGCCTCGAGCGAGGCCGTCGAGCACGGAGCCGCCAAGTTGCTCGATGCGCTTCAGCAGCCACTCACCGTCGACGGACGCATCCTCTCGACGAGCGCGAGCATCGGCGCGAGTCTGTACCCCGATCACGCGGTGAATGCGGATGCGCTGCTGCGCGCGGCCGACGTCGCTTTGTTCCGCGCGAAGGACCTCGGGCGCAACCGCTTCGCGATCTTCAGTCCCGACCTTTCGGATGCGGCGGCGAGCGTATTCCGTCTCGAGCAATCGCTGCGCCGCGCGGTCGACGCCGGCGAGCTGCTTCTCATGTACCAACCGGAGGTCACGCTGCATACCTTCGAGACGAGTTGCGTGGAGGCGCTGCTCCGATGGCGCAAGCCCGATGGGCGCCTCGCCGCGGCCGCCGAGTTCATCCACGTCGCCGAGAAGACGGGGCTCATGCGCGAGCTCACCAGCTGGGTGCTGCGTTCGGCCACCTCGGCGGTCGCGGCCTGGCGTCGCCTGGGCTGGCACCACGCCGCGGTCGCGATCAACGTGTCCGCCCCGCAGTTCTTCGAGAGCAGCTTCGTCGAGCACGTCGAGGAGGCGCTGCGGATCACGGGAATTCCTCCAACCAGCCTCGAGCTCGAGCTCACCGAGACGGTGATGCAGACGGGGGCAGCGACCCTCAATGCGCTGTATAGGCTGCGCGAGCTCGGGGTCGCGATCGCTCTCGATGACTTCGGCACGGGCTACTCGTCCCTCACCTCGCTCGAGCGGCTGCCGATCACGCGCGTCAAGCTCGATCGCACGCTGATCGAGGGAATCGATACGAGCCCGCGCTCCTTCGCGATCGCCCGCTCCGTGATCGCGCTCTGCCACGGGCTCGGCTTGCAGGTCGTCGCCGAAGGCGTCGAGAGGCCAGGTCAGCTCGAGCGCCTCGAGCGCTGCGGGCCCGTGACCGTGCAGGGCTTCTTGCTCGCGCACGCGGTCGACACGCAGGCCGTACCGATCGAGGTCGAGGCGGCCGCGGAGCGCGCCCGCTCGCTGCTCGTGAGCGCGAGGGCCGCTGCCGCCGCCGAGGAGCCCGAGCAGGGCTCGCTCATGTTCGTCACGCCGCGGCGCATGTTACCGCGCTGAGGGCACTGCGCGCGGCACGCCGCGCACTTCACCTCGCCGCAGCGAGGAATTCATCTCGCGCACGTACGCCGAGCGCCGGCTGGTCGATGAAGAAGCCGTCGATGCCTGCCGCAAGGTATGCCGCGATCTCGGCCCCGATCTGCCCGTGCGCGGCAGGATCACCGCTCGAACGCAGCGCGGGCGGCAGGAATGCATTCTCGGCCCGGAAGGTCCATGCATGGACGTCGAGTCCGCACCCGTGCGCATCCTCGACGAGCCGCGTCGGCCGACCGAGCGCACCGTCCGCGCCGACCGGCAAGATGAGCGACTTCGCGACGCCCACAGCATCCGCGTATGCCGCGATTGCCGCGAGTCCCTCGCGAGTGACGAGTTCCGCGTAACTGCGCGCGGCGCCGCGCGCGACGAGATCGTACGGACCCCCGCGCGCCTCGATGAGCTGAACGAGCTTCAACCCCGTCGTCCGGCGCAGCGCCTGAAGATTTCCCACCTCGAACGATTGGATGAAGACCGGCTGCGCGGCGCACGTATAGCCGAACCGCCGCAGAGCCTCAAGGAGCGGCTGCTCGAGCGCGAGGCCCGCTGCCGCGAAGTAGCTCGGATGCTTCGTCTCGGGATACACACCGATCCGTGCAGGGAGCGGTGCGCCGCCCGCGCGCGCGGCCGCCGCGCGCTGCGCCTCGAGCGCCTCGACGAGCGCGAGGATCTCCTCGAGCGTCGGCACCTCGAGCTGACCGTCGAGGCGCGCATTCGCCGCCCGCAACTCCGGGATGCGCTCGCGGGCCTTCAGCCGCTTGATCTCGGCGAGCGTGAAATCCTCCGCGAACCAGCCCTCGACCGGCGCGCCGTCGATGAGCTTGCGTGTGCGCCGCACCGCGAACTCCGCATGCTGCGCCACATCCGTCGTCCCTCCGATCTCGTTCTCATGGCGGGCGATCAGCACCCCGTCGCGGGTGCTCACGAGGTCGGGCTCGATGTAATCGGCTCCCTGCTCGACCGCGATGCGGTAGGCGGTGAGCGTGTGCTCCGGCGCCGCGCCGCTCGCGCCGCGATGGCCGATCACGATCGGCCTGGCGGGTGCCGCCGCCCCGCGTGCGGCCCTGGCGCGACTGTTGCATGATGGGGAACCGGCTGCAGGCTGCTGCGTTCCCCGAGTGATCCCCATGTCCGAGCTCACGCCCAACGATATTTACCTGTTCAAGGAGGGCACACTCTACCGCGCCTACGAGAAGCTCGGCGCGCACGAGGGCACGCTCGAGGGCCGTCGCGGCACGCACTTCGCCGTGTGGGCGCCGAACGCGGAAGCCGTGAGCGTCGTCGGCGATTTCAACGGCTGGGATCCCGAGCGCCACCGCCTCACGCCGCGCTGCGACGAGTCGGGGATCTGGGAAGGATTCGTACCCGAGATCGGCGCGGGGGCACTGTACAAATATCACGTCCGCTCGCGCTTCGGCGGCTACCGCGTCGAGAAGAGCGATCCGTTCGCGTTCCATGCGGAGACACCGCCGCGCACCGCCTCGATCGTGTGGAACCTCGGCTATGAGTGGAACGATCTCGACTGGCGGCGCGACCGCGCGCGCGCGAACGCGCTCGATGCGCCCTGGTCCGTCTACGAGGTTCATCTGGGCTCCTGGAGGCGCGTGCCGGAGCAGGACAACCGGCCGCTCACTTACCGAGAGATCGCTCCGCAACTCGCGGACTACGTGATCGATATGGGGTTCACGCACGTCGAGCTGATGCCGGTGATGGAGCATCCCTTCTACGGCTCCTGGGGCTACCAGGTGACGGGCTACTTCGCCCCGACCTCGCGCTACGGCACACCGCAGGATTTAATGTACCTGATCGAGCACCTGCACCAGAGGGGGATCGGCGTCATTCTCGACTGGGTGCCGTCGCATTTCCCGAGCGACGAGCATGGCCTCGCTTACTTCGACGGCACGCACCTGTACGAGCACGCCGATCCTCGGCAGGGCTATCACCCGGAGTGGAACAGCGCGATCTTCAATTACGGCCGCCCTGAGGTGCGCGATTTCCTCGGCTCGAACGCGCTCTTCTGGCTCGACCTCTATCGCGCGGATGCGCTGCGCGTCGATGCCGTCGCCTCGATGCTCTATCTCGATTACGGCCGCCGCGCCGGGGAGTGGATCCCGAACCGCTACGGCGGCCACGAGAACCTCGATGCGGTGGAGTTTGTGAAGCAGGTGAACGCCTCCGTCTACCGCGACCATCCCGCGGCGCAGACGCTCGCGGAGGAATCGACGGCATGGCCCATGGTCTCGCGGCCCACGTATCTCGGCGGGCTCGGCTTCGGTCTCAAATGGAACATGGGCTGGATGCACGACACGCTCAAATACTTCGAGACCGATCCGGTGTTCCGCAAGTACCACCACAACTCGCTCACGTTCTCCATCTGGTACGCCTTCACCGAGAACTTCCTCCTGCCGCTCTCGCACGATGAGGTGACGCACGGGAAAGGCTCGCTCCTCGGCAAGATGCACGGCGACGAGTGGCAGCAATGCGCTAATCTGCGCCTGCTCTACGGCTACATGTGGGCGCATCCCGGCAAGAAGCTCCTGTTCATGGGCCAGGAATTCGGCCAGCGCCGCGAGTGGCAGCACGAGGAAAGCATCGAGTGGCACGTGCTTCGATACCCGCTGCATGCCGGCATCCAGAAATGGGTGCGCGACCTCAACCACTTCTATCGCGATACGCCCGCGCTCCACGAGATCGACTTCTCGCCCGATGGCTTCGAATGGGTGGACGCGAGTGATTGGGAGTCGAGCGTCATCGCCTTCCTGCGCAAGCCGCGCACGAACGGCATCTCCGCGCCCGGTGCGGCAGAGGGAGCAGGCGCTCCGGCGCTGCGCGGCCGCGGCGAGGTGCTCATCGTCGCCAACTTCACCCCGGTCCTGCGCGAGAATTACCGGGTGGGCGTGCCCCGCGGCGGCCTCTGGCACGAGCGCTTGAACTCGGACGCGCGCGAGTACGGGGGCAGCGGTCAGGGCAACCTGGGCGGGGTCGAGGCGGCGCCGCTTCCCGCGCACGGCCGATTCCACTCACTCACCCTGCGGCTGCCGCCGCTCGGGGTGCTGTACCTGCAGGCCGATTGATGAGCCGCACCCGCGAGAATGCGGCAGCCCCCCCTTTGCCGTCCGACGGCGCGCGCCGCATCGTCATCGAGAACATCGCGCCCTGCATCGACGGCGGACGCTTCCCCGCAAAGCGTGTGCTCGGGGAACGCCTCACCATCGAGGCGGACGTATTCGCGGACGGCCACGACGCGGTGAGCTGTGCCGTGCTGCATCGCGCGCACAGCGAGGGCGAGTGGCACCGCCTGCGCATGATCCCGATCGGCAACGACCGCTGGCAGGCGACCTTCGAGGTGTCGCGGCTCGGACGGCATCTCTACACCGTCTCGGGGTGGGTGGATCCGCTCGCGAGCTGGCGAGGCGATGTCACGAAGAAGCACGCCGCCGGGCAAGACGTGAGCGTCGATCTCGAGCGCGGCGCGCAGCTGATTCGTGCGTGCGCGGCGCGGACGCCCGCGGACGCCGCCGCGCAGCTCGACGCCTGGGCGGATGAGCTCGCCGCGAGCGGCACGCCCGTGGCGGAGCGCGTCGCGCGCGCTCAGGACGAGACGCTGCATGCTCTCGCGTCGCGGTATCCGGACCCCGAGCTCGTGCTCACGCGCGAACCGCCGCTCGCCCTCGTCGCGGATCGCGAGCGCGCGCGCTTCTCGAGCTGGTACGAGATGTTCCCGCGGTCGAGCGTCGCGGGAGCTGCCGCACCCACGCGACGCCACGGCACGCTGCGCGATTGCGAGGCACGCTTGCCGTATGTCGCGGCGCTCGGCTTCGACGTGCTGTACCTGCCGCCGATCCATCCGATCGGCGCCACCGAGCGCAAGGGTCCGAACAACCAGCCCTCGACTTCGCGCGACGATCCCGGAAGCCCCTGGGCGATCGGGAGCGAGGACGGCGGGCATACGGCGATCCACCCCGAGCTCGGCACGCTCGAGGATTTGCGCCGCCTCATCGCGCGAGCCGGTGAGCTCGGCATCGAGATCGCGCTCGATATCGCCTTTCAATGCAGTCCCGATCATCCGTACGTGCGCGAGCATCCCGAGTGGTTCCGCAAGCGGCCCGACGGCACGATCCAGTACGCGGAGAATCCCCCAAAGAAGTATCAGGACATCTATCCTTTCGACTTCGAGACGCCGGCCTGGCGCGAGCTGTGGGAGGAGCTCGCTCGCGTCGTCGAGTTCTGGGTCGGCCAGGGCGTACGCATCTTTCGCGTGGACAATCCTCACACCAAGCCCTTCGCGTTCTGGCAATGGCTGATCGAGCGCGTCAAGCGCCGCACGCCCGAGGTGATTTTCCTCGCCGAGGCGTTCACGCGGCCGAAGATCATGTACCGGCTCGCGAAGGCGGGCTTCACGCAGTCGTACACCTATTTCGCCTGGCGGAACACGCGCGAGGAGATCCTCCGGTACTTCACCGAGATTACGCGCCCGCCGGTCGCCGATTTCCTCCGCGCGAGCCTCTGGCCGAACACTCCGGACATCCTCACGGAGTATCTGCAGTACGGGGGACGGGCGGCCTTCATCGCCCGGCTCGTGCTCGCCGCGACGCTCGGGGCGAGCTTCGGAGTCTACGGACCCGCGTTCGAGCTGATGGAGCACACGGCGCGCGAGCCGGGAAGCGAGGAGTACCTCGACTCGGAGAAATATCAGATACGCAGCTGGGAGCTCGGGCGGGAGGACAGTCTTCAGGAGCTCGTCGCGCTCGTGAACCGCATCCGGCACGAGCATCCAGCGCTGCAAAGCGACGCGCGGCTCGTCTTTCATCGCACGGACAACGAGACGCTCATCGCCTACAGCAAGACGACGCCCGATTTGAGCGATGCGATACTCGCCGTCGTGAACCTCGATCCTCATCACTCGCAGTCCGGCTGGCTCGATCTCGACCTCGCGGCGCTCGGCCTCGAGGCGGAGCAGCCGTTCCAGGCGCATGACCTGCTGTCAGGCGCGCGCTTCCTGTGGCGCGGTGCGCACAATTTCGTCCTGCTCGATCCGGCGCGCGGTCCCGCTCACGTGCTCTACATGCGCCGGCACGTACGCAGCGAGCGGGACTTCGATTACTTCCGCTGAAGCGACGCCTCATGAACGCGACCGTCGAGCGCACCCCCGTGCCCGAGACTCCCGCGCCGCCGGCCGGCCCGGCGCCCGCCCGTGACACGCTCTGGTACAAGGACGCGATCATCTACGAGTGCCACGTCCGCGCGTTCCACGACGGCAACGACGATGGGATCGGGGACTTCCGCGGCCTCACCTCGAAGCTCGACTACATCCAGGACCTCGGCGTCAACACCGTCTGGCTGCTGCCCTTCTACCCCTCCCCCGGGCGGGACGATGGCTACGACATCGCGAACTACCGCGACATCCACCCGCAATACGGCACGCGCGCCGACTTCCGGCGCTTCATCCAGGAGGCGCACCGCCGCGGCATCCGCATCGTCACCGAGCTCGTCATCAACCACACCTCCGATCAGCATCCCTGGTTTCAGGCCGCGCGGCGCGCGCCTGCCGGCTCGCGCAAACGTGATTTCTACGTCTGGAGCGATACGCCGACGCGCTACGCCGGCACGCGCGTGATCTTCACCGACACCGAGACGGCGAACTGGACCTGGGACAAGGAGGCGCAAGCGCACTACTGGCACCGCTTCTTCAGCCATCAGCCGGACCTCAACTTCGACAACCCCCACGTCGAGCGCGCGATCACGCGCATCATGAAATTCTGGCTGGACCAGGGAGTCGACGGCTTGCGGCTCGATGCCATTCCGTACCTCGTCGAGCGCGAGGGCACGAGCAATGAGAATCTGCGCGAGACGCACGAAGTCGTGCAGCGCATTCGCCGGGTGATCGACCAGCGCTACGCCGACCGGATGCTGCTCGCGGAGGCGAACCAGTGGCCCGAGGACGTGCGCGATTACTTCGGCAACGGCGACGAGTGCCACATGGCCTATCACTTCCCGC
>JBOHZR010000238.1:0-3294 GCA_050738595.1 Steroidobacteraceae bacterium
TCCCTGCCTCCCGTAATTTGCTCGGGTCGGATCGTTGCAATAGGTTTGCATTGCTCATCGACCCAGGTGAGCCTCTGAGTGTCTATATGCGCGACCTGGACACCCGGAAGGATTCCTGTTCGCTCAGCCACCTCAACCGCCGGACCGCGCAAATCAATTGGGTAGCCGCCGGCTCTAACGGATTTCGCTCTTTCTACCAATGTGACCTCGAAGCCGTATTTGTTCAGCCAATATGCAAGCGTAGGGCCCGCAATACTGGCGCCGGAAATCAGCACTCTACCCATCGATGATTTTGGCATAGCTACTCCGCGATCGCAGCTTAGCGAGGTGCGCCGAGCTTACTGAGGGCCGGAATCGACGTCAAAAACATATTTATCATCGGCCCTATGCTTCCTAGGTATTCGGTTTATGAAGATGCGCTCCGATTTCAGCTTCACGATAATGCGCGACGAGCTCCCGCATTGCTCCTGCGGACTGTTGAAAAAGGGCGCGCTTCAGGCACCGTTACATGAACTGGGCAACCGAGACCGATCTGATCGCGGGAGTGATTCAGCAGGATGCAATCTTCAGCTATGTCTCCCCGCGAGCCCGCTGCGGGAGATCAAGACGCCGCCAGAGCGGGCGCTATCCGAATTGCGTCGGAATTTTGATTTGATCGGCTCTACGCGAACGAGGGCCGCCCGTCCCTCCCGCCGGAGCGGCTGGTGCGGACCTCAGCACTGCAAGACCAGCACTGATCCGACGGTGAGAGGTTGATGTTGCCGCCGGCGTGAAATTCGTTCTCAGCTGCCGGTGCGATAATCGTTGTCGACAGCGGGCTGCGGAAGCGGCCTCACACTGAGGGCTCGGCTCGATCTTTGCCGCGGTAGGAAGGGCCTTCGATGACCACCGTCTCGGCGTGATGCAGGAGACGGTCGAGCAAAGCGGAAGTGAGTGTGCTGTCGTTGTTGAAGATTTCCGGCCAGCGCTTATAGACACGGTTAGATGTGATGAGAGTGCTGCCGTGCTCGTAGCGGCCACTGATGATCTGGAAGAGCAGATCGGCACCGGCTTTGTCGATCGGAAGATAGCCGAGCTCATCGATCAGCACGAGCGCGGGGCGCAGGTAGCGGTTCATGGCGCGTTTGAGGGTTCCGGTGGCTTGCGCGGCGGAGAGGGTATTGACGATGTCGATCGCGGTGGTGAAGAGCACGGAGTGACCGCGCATGCAGGCGCTGTGGGCGAGCGCGATGGACAGGTGCGATTTGCCGACGCCGACGGTGCCGAGGAAGATGACGTTGGCTTTGTCCTCGAGGAAGGCGAGGCGAAAGAGATTCTGGACCTGCAGGCGGTTGATCTTCTTTGGCCAGTTCCAGTCGAACTGCTCGAGGGTCTTGATCACGGGGAAGCGCGCGAGGCGCACGCGGCGGCGGACGCTGCGATCCTCGCGCCAGGAGGCCTCCCCCTCGATGAGGCGAGCGAAGTAGCCGACATGCGACCAGTGTTGGGTGGTGGCCTCGAGGGCGAGCGGCTCGAAGTGCTCACGGGCGAAGGGCATTTTGAGGGTGGCGAGGCGCTCGCGTAATGCGTCAGTCTCGCGGGCCTCGTTCGGGCGTGCGGGGCGTGTGGAGCGAGCGGTGGTGGCGGCTGGGACATCGGTGGCGGACATAGGGGGTGACCTCGTGGTGGGAATGGGGCCCCGCGGGCCGGGCCGGAAGCGCGCGGCGCGCGTCTCACTCCTCGACGTCGTAGTGCGAGAGATCGGCCTCAGGGAGCTCCAGTTCGAGCAGGTCCTGGCTGCGGGTGAGCGAGAGGGGGCTGACCGGCGGGATGCAGCGTGCGCGGGCCTCGAGCAGGTGCGCGATGTACTCGCAGCTGAAGGCGTGGAAGGCGAGTCCGTCGGCGATGGCGCGGGCGGTGGCCTCGGTGCCATAGATCTCGGCGAGGGCGAGGATCTTGCGCACGTGATGGCGGGGGTTGAGGCGGCGGCTCTCGAGGCCTTCGTAGTAGGCCTGAGCCTGCGGGCCAAGGGCGAGGAAGTGCATCAGCAGCCGTTGCTCGCGGGCGGCGCGTCGTTGTGCGAGCAGCGCCTTGGGGTGATCGGGATCCTCGATATCCTGCCGTCGATCGTAGCTTCGGCGGTGGCGCGCAATGACCGCCTCGTCGCGACAGATGACGATGCGGTCGGGGTAGGCCTTCACCGTCACGCGGGCGCTGGCGTACTCGGCCGGCACCGAGTAGCGGTTGGTATCCAGGCGGATGCGGAACTGGCTCGAGGCGCGCACGGTGAGGATGCGCGCCACATCGTAGGGTGAGGGGTTCAATGGATGCAGCTTTGCGCGCTCTTCCTCGAAGAGGTCAACCGGTCTTCGGTGTGTCTCGCCGTGGAGGCGCACGTTGGCGATGGTGTCGAGCCAGACTCGCGCGGCGGGGTTGATGGCACTGAAGTGCGCGAGCTCGAGGCCGTTGAGGAAGTTTTTCTTGACGTAGCCGACGCCCGACTCGACGCGGCCCTTCTCGTGTCCGGCCGCCACGTTGCAGGCACTGATGGTGAAGCCGGCATGGCGAGCGTAATCGAGATATCGGGCGTTGAAGACCGGGGCGGTGCCGGCCAGGCGCTGCAGCACGGCGCTCTTTAAGTTATCGACCATGACCCGAGAGGCGACCCCGCCGAATGCCGCCCAGGCGTTCTCGTGGCAGGCGAGGAAGTGCTCCATGGTCTGCGAGACGGTGAACTCGAGATACATCAGGCGCGAGTAGCACAGCACCATGAGGAAGAACGACAGCCGCCGGCGCGTCGCGCCCACCGCGATCGAGCCGTACTCGCCCCAATCGACCTGGGCGCACTCAGCGGGAGCGAACGAGAGGCGCAGGAACGCCGGTGAGCGGCGCGGACGGATCCTGCGTACGTAGTCCCCGACGATAGTGCATCCGCCGGTAAAGCCGGCCTCGCGCAGGCGCTGGAACACTTGCTGCGCAGAAAGCGGATGCGCATCGAGCCAGCGCACGATCAACGCCTTGTACGGATCGAGCAGCGTCTTGCGTGGCGTTGAACGGCGCGGCCGGTACTGCTCGATGCGCACCCACTTCGAGACGGTCTGTGGATGAAGACCGAGGGCCCGAGCGGTCTGCGTGATGGTCAGGCGCTGCCGATCGAAGTGATCGCGGATCTTGCAGTAGGTCTCGTAATCCAACATGGGAGCGCTCAGCCTCGCTCTGTGGGATCGCGCTCTCGCTGCCAGCGTGCGAGCGCGGCGCGGATCGGTTCGGGCGCGCCCCTCGGCGGCGCCGAGGGCGATGGGGTTGAGATCGGGT
>JBOHZR010000239.1:0-1807 GCA_050738595.1 Steroidobacteraceae bacterium
GCCTTGCGGCGCACGGTCGGCTGCGGACGCTGGCGACCGCGGGTGGCGCGCTTGCGCGGCTGCCCGGACTCATCGAGCTCGACGAACTCGTCCTCGCCGACCGCGACGGCAGGCACCGAAGCCCTGCCTTCGACGACCGCATCCGCCACGCCCGCAGCGTAGAGCTGGATCGCGCGCATCGCGTCGTCATTGCCCGGAACGACGTAGTCGATGCCCTCCGGGGAGCAGTTGGTATCGACGATCGCAACGACCGGAATGCCGAGCTTCTTCGCCTCGTGAATCGCGATGCGCTCGTGCCCCACGTCGATGACGAACAGCGCATCGGGCAGGGACTCCATCCCCTTGATTCCGCCGAGGCTCCTCTCGAGCTTGTCCATCTCGCGGCGCAGCTGCGTCGCCTCCTTCTTGCCGCGCTTGTCGAGCGCACCGCTCGTGCTCATCTCGGTGAGATCGGTGAGGCGCTTGATCGACTGGCGGATCGTCTTGAAATTCGTGAGCATGCCCCCCAGCCACCGCTGGTTGACGAACGGCATGCCGCAACGCACGGCCTCCTTCTGCACGGCCTCGCGCGCGGAGCGCTTGGTGCCGACGAACAGCACGCGGCCGCCGTCGGCGATCACGCCCTTCACGAACTGCGCCGCCTCAGCATAAAGAGGCTGCGTCCTCTCGAGGTTGATGATGTGAATCTTGTTACGTTCGCCGAAGATGAACGGAGCCATCTTCGGGTTCCAGAAGCGGGTCTGATGTCCGAAATGGACTCCCGCCTCCAGCATCTGTCGCATGGACACGCCGGGCATGCAAGTTCCTCGATCGGGTTGAGCCTCCGCGCATCCCCGCCGGCCATTCCGCGGGGCTCGAGACCTCGGGGCCTCGCCGCTCGCTGAACACCCAGCCGCGCAGGATCACGACGCGCGTGTGATTTTGCCCCTCGTCGTTGCCAACGAGGGGGCGGCTTTATACCATGAACGATCTACGTGAACAACGCTTTAGGCGCCGCCCCACCGCACGCATGGCCGTCACCGTCAAATCGCCCGAAGAGCAGGAGAAAATGCGCGCCGCGGGGCGCCTCGCAGCCGAGGTGCTCGACATGATCGGCCCGCATGTGCTGCCGGGCACCTCCACCGAGGAGCTCGACCGGCTCTGCCACGACTATATCGTGAACGTGCAGCGCACGATTCCGGCGAATCTGAATTACCGCGGCTTTCCGAAGACGATCTGCGCGTCCGTCAATCAGGTCGTCTGTCACGGCATCCCGAACGACAAGCGCCTGAAGCCCGGAGACATCATCAATATCGATGTGACCGTGATCAAGGACGGCTTCCACGGGGACACGAGCCGCATGTACTCGGTCGGCAAACCGCAGGTCCAGGCGCAGCGCTTGACCGAGACCTGCTACGAGGCGATGTGGCGCGGCATTCGCACCGTGCGCCCCGGGGTGCGGCTCGGGGACATCGGCCATGCCATTCAGGTCTTCGTCGAGGCGCTCTCCTATTCGATCGTGCGCGAGTACTGCGGCCACGGCATCGGCCGCATTTATCACGAGGACCCTCAAGTGCTGCACTATGGCGAGCCGGGCACGGGGCTCGAGCTCAAGCCCGGCATGACCTTCACCATCGAGCCGATGGTGAACGCCGGCAAGCGGCACGTGCGGCTGCTTCCGGACGGCTGGACCGTCGTGACGAAGGACCACTCGCTCTCGGCGCAGTGGGAGCACACGGTGCTCGTCACGGCGGGCGGGTTCGAAGTGCTGACGCTCTCCGCCGCCGAGCGCGCGCGCTAGGGTCTGGCGCAGGACGGGCCCGCGGCC
>JBOHZR010000240.1:0-1812 GCA_050738595.1 Steroidobacteraceae bacterium
CCGCCGGCGCCGGGCGCTCCGCTGTCACGGGCGCCGGGGCCCTCACGGTCGCGGGTGTCGCGCTCTGCTGCGTCTCACTGAGCGACAGCGTGTACGAGCGGACAGGAGCCTCATCCACCACCGCGACAGGCCGAGGCGCCGCGTGCTGCGGGCGCGAGAGCAGCTCCGGGACCAGCAGGACGATCACCGCGACCAGAATTGCAGCCCCGGTCAGTCGCTCGCGGATCCGGCTATTCACCCTTGGGGCGCTCCGCGACATCGTCAAGCGTGCCCGTGGACGAGGCCGCCCAGCCACTCGAGTGCCGATGTGACCGTCGCGAACGAGCCGAATACGACGACCCGGTCCCCGGAGCGGGCTAGCGAACGCGCGACGTTCAAGCCCTCTCGCACGGATGCGGCGAGTCGCGGCGCCGGGACCGTCCCGGCCAGCCGCGCCGCGAGCTCGGTCGCCGTCGAGCCCCGCGGGCCGGGCGTGCCGCACAGAATCCATTCATCGATCGCCGGCGCGACCGCTCGCCCGACCGCCTCGACGTCCTTATCGCTCAAAATGCTGCACACTGCGTAGGTACCCCCCGCCCCTCGCCCCGCGCGCAGGTTCTCCTCGAGCACCTGCGCGGCCGGCTCATTGTGCGAGACATCGAGAATCCATTCGACCTTCCCCATGCGCACCGTTTGGAAACGGCCGGGCAGTCGCACGGCGCGGAGCGCCTCGGCGACCTTCCCCGCGTCGAGGCGCCGGGACTCGCCGAGCGACTCGAACGCCGCCAGCGCCGTTGCCGCATTGCGATACTGGATGCGCCCCGCGAGCGCCGGCGGCGGCAGGCCCTCGAGGCTCGCGGCGAGACCGCGGTAGCCCCAGCGATCTCCTTGAGTGCTCCACGCGAAATCCCGCTCGGCGATCGCGAGCCGCGCACGGAGGCTCTCCGCGGCCGCAAAGACGCTCGCCGGCATCTGCGGGGTGCCGAGCACTGCCGGTCGGCCTGCCCGGAAGATGCCCGCCTTCTCGGCGCCGATGGCATCGAGCGTGTCGCCGAGCCAGTCGCGATGGTCGAATCCGACGGAACACAGCACGGCGACATCCGCGTCGATGATGTTCACGGCATCGAGGCGGCCTCCGAGGCCGACCTCCAGCACCGCCACATCGACCTTCCGCTCTGCAAAGATGACAAGCGCCGCGAGTGCGTTGTACTCGAAGAAGGTGAGGGTCGTCGCCGCGCGCGCCGCCTCGATCCGATCGAATGCGCGGACGAGCTCAGCATCCCCCGCCTCCCCGCCATCGACCCGCACGCGCTCGTTGTAGCGCAGCAGATGTGGGGAGGTGAGGCTGCCCGAGCGGTACCCGTGCGCGAGGAGGATCGCCTCGAGGTGAGCGACGGTCGAGCCCTTGCCGTTGGTACCCGCCACCGTGACGACGCGATACGCGGGCCTCGTGAGGTCGAGCTCGCGCGCGACCGCCGCAACACGCTCGAGGCCGAGATCGATGCTGCGGACGTGTACCGTTTCCTGTCGAGCGAGCCATTCGGACAGCGTCTTGCGCGATGCCGTCATGCCGCGCGGGCTTCGAGGGACGGCAGCTTCGTGAGCAGCCGCAGCAGCCCCGCCGTGCGATCGCGCATGTCGCGACGGTCCACGATCATGTCGATCGCGCCGTGCTCGAGCTGGAACTCGCTCCTCTGGAAGCCCTCGGGCAGCGTCTCGCGCATCGTCTGCTGGATGATGCGCGGGCCAGTGAAGCCGATCAGGGCGCGCGGCTCGGCGAGGTTCAGATCGCCCAGCATCGCCAGACTCGCGGACACGCCTCCGGTCGTCGGG
>JBOHZR010000241.1:0-20883 GCA_050738595.1 Steroidobacteraceae bacterium
GAAAGAGACGAACGCCGGCAAGGGCTGCTCAGATCAAGAAGCGCACCCCAATCCCCGGAATCAGGCGGTTCCTGACCACCGTTCACAAGGAGCCCCGGCTGGGTGCCGGATGGGGTGTTGTGCCAGAGATGTGTCGAACTCAGATTGGGTGTGCCAGGAATGTGCCTTGGTGTGCCTGGGATCGGGGCGGTTCTGGTGCGTTGACGGTCGAGTGGTGGTATCCAGGACGCTTTGCCTGGAGCCGGACCGTGACTCAACCCTTTGAACGAGATGCCATTTACCGGCGTCGCCGATTCCCTCGTGAAGTCATCGAGGGCTGCGTTCGCTGGTACCTAACCTACCGCCTGAGCTATCGCGATCTCGTCGCCCTGATGGCCGAGTGGGGCGTGCACGTCAGCCACACGACGATCATGCGCTGGGTCTATCGATACGTGCCGGAGTACGAGAAGCGGTGGAATCGTCGCGCGAAGCCGGTCGGCTCGTCCTGGCGCGTCGATGAGACCTACATTCGGACCCGGCCGAAAACGGGATACCTCTATCGCGCGGTCGACAAGGAGGGAAAGACGGTCGAGTCGCTGTTCCATCCCGGACGCGGAATCACTGCGGCAATGGCCTTCTTCCGTAAGGCGGTGACCTCCTGCGCACCGCGATGGCCGCGCAAGATCACTCTGGATGGCCATAAGCCCAGTCACCTGGGCCTTCGCCGCCTTCGCCGAGAGGATCATCGTTGGAAATACGTCCTGGTGCGTACGAGCCCGTACCTCAACAAACTCATCGAACAAGATCACCGGGCGATCAAGGGCCGGTGCCGGCCCATGCTGGGCTTCAAATCCTATCGCACAGCGGCGGTCACTCTGGCGGGACTTGAGCTGGCTCATCGGATCCGCAAGCGCCAGTTTAAGTTTGGACCGGGTCGGTGGAGTTTCTGGTCATTGAAGAAACAGTGGGATACGGCGCTTGCTTGAGGATCGATAGCTGAGATCTGCGGTAACTAAAGCTTGTTCCTTTAATGCACCACATCGGCCGTGCCGAACTCTAGTTATCCATCGGACCTGCGCACGTGGCGTGGAGCGTCAGGCAGCAGGCGACGGTCCCCGTGTCTCCGCAGACGCATCAGCACGAGGAGTGCGAGCGGGAAAAGGGAAAATGGATCTTCGGCGCCGCCACCGCCGTGACCTCCTCCAGCACTACCGCCCCCGCCGCTGCCGGTGCCGCTACTGCTACTGCTACTGCTGCTCGAGCCGGCGCTCGCAACCTTCACGGTCGCGTTGGTGGTCTGCGTGTCTGAAGGGACCTGGCCAACGCAGGCGAGCGTATACGTGAAGGTGCCGGCGACGGACGCTGTGATTTGCATCTGGCCGCCAGGCAACGCTGGCGAGCCGGTCCACATGCTTCCGTCCGCACCGCCGCCCGAAGCAGTGCAGCTCGTCGCATAGTTGGCGAGCCAACTCAGCGTGAACTGTTGTCCGACGGTCACCGATGTGGTCGACACCGTGACTGAGGAATCGAGCGGAGGCACCACGGTGACCGTGACGTTGGGAGCAGTAGCGCTTTGGCCGGCGACACCGTTGCCGCAGCTCATACCGAAGGTCCACGTACCGGCGTACTGCTGCGTAGTGGTTGCACTCCCGTCCGCAATCGATCCCGAGGTAGCGCTATAGCCTACGATCGGATTGCCGGTGAACGTGCAGAAGTAAAGATTGGAGTTCCAGGTCACGGTTACAGGCTGTCCCGCGACAATCTCCGCCGCTGATACCGTGAGTGTCGCGTACGGCGGATTGTTTTCTACGGTTACGGTTGCAGTCGCACTCGCCGAAACCGGTCCGGAAGTGCACGTGATTCCGTAGGTGTACGATCCGATGCCCGGGATGCTCGGGAAGAAAGTGCCGTTCGCACCCAATTGAGTCCCGCCCCAGTTGTCGCCGGTGACGCCACCCGTGGGAGTGCAGGAATCCGCGAGAGACGTCCATTGCAGAGAGTAAATCTGCCCGAACATCAGATCGCTGTTGCTCTCGATGAAATCGACTGACGGTGCCACATACTGATCGTCGCGCGAGGCGCTGCCACTGTTTGCGCCGCTCCCGCACGTGAGCGTGTAGTGGATCATTCCGGTGGCGCTCTCCGTCACGGTCGCCGAGCCGTTGGTCGGCAAACCCGACAAATTGGTACTGCCTCCGCTGAGCGTGCAGGTTCCCGAAATGTTGCTGGTCCAGGCCAAACGATTCGGCGAGCCTATCCAGACGCTACGGTCGCCGCCGGTGAAATTCACGGCTGGGGGTGCCGCGACCCAATTCACGTTCAAACCGGCCGTGGCGGTCCGATTTCCCGGATAGGTACACTTCAGCGTGTATTTGACCGACCCGGTAGTCTGTTCCGACACGCTCGCAGTGCCGCTCGCGGTGACCGTTCCGGTGGGCCAATTGTCCCCGCTTGTGCCGCCGCCCGCCACACACTGCGTTGCGCCAGGCGCGTTCCATGTAAGGGGATCCGCGACATTGACTGTCCCCGTCGGGATCGCAGCGTAGAAGGAGACCGGCGCGGTCGCCGCCACCGAGTCTACGACGAGCGTACCGGTGTTGCCTGGGTCCAGGACGGTTTTCAACGTAACCGAACCGGTGGAGCTCGTGCTGTCCGCCGTCGAGTTCCAAACTGCCTCGAGCGACACAAAGTCAGCATTGCCATTGGATCCATTCGGCGCAGCAGGCGGGGGGACCGGACAGCTCTCGAACGTCTCGGCCGCTCCTATCTCGCGACCGAGAGAAAGTGTCCCCACCAGGTGATTGTTCTGATCGAAGAGTCCACCGCCCGAGGCCCCCGGACCGATGGTGCCCGTCTGCGTGACGACCTCCCAGAAATTCGACACGAAGGTCGAATTCGCAACGTCTGCCTGCTGCACCGGGTACGCCTGTCCGTACCAGGTGGTGAGCTGCTTGTCGTAGGCGAGAGCATGATGGACGGTGTAACCGCCGACGATGGCGCCACCGCTCGCGTCGAATCCGGCGTAATACGCGTCCATGACGGGCGGAGTGTCATCGAGCGAGACCAGCCAGGCGTCCTGCTGCTCGACCACCGTACTGGCCCCAGCCGTTATCGGTCCCGTGGAATCGTATATGGTATCGAGCACCGCCCCGCACGGCGTGGTCGCATCCCAGTACACGTTCATCGTGCTGGCGGCCGCGGGGTCACCGCCTCCGTAGTTACCGTTCTCGCAGTGTCGGGCCGTGAGAACGTACGGAGTACCGTCCGCGGGGACGTCATTCAGCAAGACGCCCGTGCACGAACCGATGTTCGCGATCGTGATAGCCACCGTCGCTTGAGCAGCGGGGTTATCGCCAGCCGTTGCGTCACAGGCGTAATTTTGGACGCACTGTGGTAGCGCGGACTGATCGTGCAACCTGCGGATCAGCTCGTCATAGTGTGGGTGATTCGCGTGATGGCCGAAACCTCGATAACCAGCCTGAAGGCTTAAGATCTCAAAGCTGGACGTGCGCCGTTCACTCGCGGGAACGATCAGCACGAACTCGAGCGAGTCACCGGCTGAGATGCGACTCCAGAGCTCAGAATGCCGGACGTCCGAAGAGTGATAGACGTACATCCCGTGCAGGCCACGCACCATGAGACTGGCTCGAGGCGACAGGGAAGCGACGGCATGAAACGACAGCGATACCGCGGTCGGTATTCTGACGGTGTAGTGCCACGTTGCGGTACCGCTTGCAGTTGCCCAGGCGCCATTTCGATCGACGGAGATGCGATGTGGGATATCCACTGCGAATCGCGTCGGATACTGTGCCGACGCTTCGATCAGCGGATCAAGATTAACTGGCAATATGTCGATGGCGGCATGTGCCGTCGCCATGGCGGCGCACGCCGCCAAGGTGCAGAGGTATCGTCGATAGAACACGCGCAACTCAATCCCGTTTTAATTGTGTGGATGCGCACGCACGAACCTCCCTTTCGCCGCGCATCCCGGGTGCTCCAGTCGCCACTCGTCACTCTACACGAGAATTCCTGCCTTGGTGTACCAGCAGGACGCACTTTGCGGGTATTCTCGGAGGACGCTTAGACTTAGAAGATCGCCCCCGGTTGAGGGTAACCCTCGTGAGACGACGATAGTTACCTGGGGGCAGACATTGAGCTCCCATGGAACGGCTCATTCCGTCCGTCGGACCCGCGCAGTCTTCTCCCGCTCGATGCGCTAGAGAAACTTGTCACGCACGTGGGCGAAGAACCGCGGCGGCAGCGGGCCATACACGATGGTCGACGTATCGCGTCCCGGGACCGGTCGCAGATCTGGCCCTGGCCACACGAACACGTTCGCCTCTGTGAGCACAATCCACGAACGCTCTGAATCGAGTCCCAGGCGGTCCTTGGTAGCGGCCGGGATCTCGATGGCGTCATCCGGATGTTCCGGCGGGCTGTGCGTGATCGGTAGAACCAGTATCTCCCGCTCCTCGTCCTCATCGAGGATCGACAGAACGATCGCACATGGGCGATCCTTGCTGCCGTCCACGCGTCCTTCGTCGTGTTCGCGTTTCCAGAGATAGGCGTATCGGATCACTAAGCCCGGATGCGGCTCCGGATAGCTCACGGCTTCCAGTCTTTAAGCTCCGCATCGAGGTCTGCGAACCGGTCCGGTACCTGGGCCCCTCGGAGTGCGGCGACCTGACGCTCGGACACTTCGCCCGCCATCATCACTCGGCGATCGCGCCGCTTGAGCCGCTCGTATTCCTCTGCCGAAATCAATACCGTCCGCGGGCGACCATTCTTGGTGATGGCGACGGGCTTTTTCAGAGCCTCATCCTGGTACCGCCCGATGTTGCGCTGGAAATCGGCTGAGGTGACGCTGACGATCTCGTCTGCACGCATAATACTGAACTCCCATGATTCACGCACTCTACAGGAAGTACGTATTTTGTACAATTCATCCTTGTGCGCTCCGCCGAGCAGGCCTGGACGTGCCGTGTGCCAGGAATGTGTCGAACTCAGATTGGGTGTGCCGTAATTGTGCCTGGGTGTGCTTGGGGTCGGGGCTGGCAAGCGCTGCAAGTGGTTGATTTCTAAGCCTCTGGAATCGCCGCAATCCGACTGAAAATCCGCGTGTCGGTGGTTCGATTCCGCCCCTGGCCACCAAAACAATACATGGCACCCCGATTGCGCAAGCTTAGAGGACGGTCCGACTTTCGGAGCGGAGCTCGTTGACGTGTAGCGGCCGAAAGGCGCGACAGCTTCTGAAGCGCACCCTCCTGCTCGAGGAGAAGGCGCTCGAACGGCTGCGTGTTATTCCGTGAGGTCCTTCAGCAAGCTCTGCACCACCGCCTCCTCGTGTACCGCGACTCCGCTCTCAGCCATCGCAGTTGCAAGACCTGCGTCCCAGCTCGCTTCGATGCGCGTTCCGGATAGCTGCGTGTGCGTAACCCAATCGCGGGCCATTCCTGCGCAGGCCGAAAAATAATCCACCGTCGCGAAGCGCCAGGGCTCGACGGCAAACGTGCGCGTGACGAAATTGCCGATGGACACTCCTGGCCAATCGAAGTCTCCGTGATAGCGCAGCCGCGCGCCGCACGCAGCAAGCTGCCGTAGAAGTGTCTGCTGTGCCGCACCAGGCATGCCGTCCGTGCACACGAGCGGTGCCGAAAGCGGCCCGAGACTGTCCGCCGCGATCGCGACGACGTTCGGATTCTCGCAAACGAAGACCGTGCGACGGGCAAGGGCCCAGTCGGGCGGATTGCGCATCAGTTTGCGCAAGGAGATGTGCGTAGGCTCTCCCGGTTCCGCGAATCCAAGATTGAGGCAAAGGGCGGGCATTGCGAGCTCGTTGACCGTTACGCCGAGCCGCGCCCATTGCTCGCGTGGCCGCTCGTCCGACTCGTTTGGAGTGCTGCACGCACGGAGCACGACGGTCGCGAGCGGCCGACCAGCATCGAGGCCGTGCGAATCCCCGATCGTCTCCGCCGCGAGCCGAGCCAAAGAAATGCCGCGCGCCGGCAGTTGAGCGAGCACGCGAGCCGCCTGAGCCGCGAGCTCGCGAGCCTTGCCCGGGTCCCCTCCCGTCAGCCGCTTCAGCAACCCGGCTCCCGCCGCATTCGACACGAGAGCCACAAGCCGTGGCTCGGCTATGCCCGAGAGCACTGCGCTCCAGGATTCGCGAGCGGCGAGCCGCTCCGCGGCGATCTCGCGGACCGGGCCTTCGAGCGCTTCCAGCGCCGCACGAAGTCCACTCGCGAGCCCGGCTCGCGCGATGGCCGCATCGAGCTCGGCCATGCTGAGTCGCATCGATCCTGCTGCCTTGACGGGTCTGCCCAGCAGACCTTCGAGCGCCCGCCGCTCGTCGGCGCTGAGCTCCGTCAGCGTGAACGTGTCGCGCCCCTCGCCGCGTTCGTATCGCCCGCGCAATCTTCTCCGCAGCTCCGAGAGTTCGGGTTCCCCAAGGAGACGCCGCAGGCGTTCAAGCGCTGCCGCGGCATCGCCGTTCGACGTCGTCGCGCCGCGCTCCCGGTGCACGGCGGCATCAGGCGCTGCTTTGCTCGTGGGATCGGTTGTGCTTGAGGAGCTCACTGCTCTGGATGGCGCAGGAGCGTTACCCGAACAGGCTCCGCGCCTCCCCATCGGCATTGGTCTCGACCTCCTGGTCTTCGGGGAATCGCCGCACCGGATCCTCTTGCAGGCGCCGCTCGCGACCGTCCCATGTCCAGCGCGTGACGAGCACGGCATCCATCCCCTCGCGCCGCGTGAGCTGGCAAATCGCGAGTCCCGGCAGCTGCTGATAGCATCCCCACTCGCGCTCGCTCGTCATGACGAAGTCGAGATCGAATTCTCGGATGAGGCCCATGCAGTTGGCGCGCGCCTCATCGTCGATGCCCGCGAACGCCTCATCCAGCAAAACGAGCCGTGGCGCGAGGGTGTCGGCGCTTCCGTAGTGGCTGCTCGCGGCGGCGAACAGGGGTACGGTCAGGCCGAGCGCGCGCTCCCCGCTCGATGCGGGACCGGCGAGTGGCTTCCACTGGCCGTCCTGCATGCGCTGGACGCGGAAGCGGTGCCAGCGCCGGTAATCGAGTGCTCGCGCCAGGCTCTCGAAGAGCGACGCCTCGTCGTCACGCGCCCGCTCGGCCTGGATCCGGGACGCGAGGAACTCGCCGACCTGGCGCCGATCGTCGGCCGACCACGCATCCGGATTCGTGCGCAACAACCGCCGTCGCGCTTCCAGCAGTCCAGCGACA
This sequence comes from Steroidobacteraceae bacterium, assembly GCA_050738595.1. Lineage (GTDB taxonomy): Bacteria > Pseudomonadota > Gammaproteobacteria > Steroidobacterales > Steroidobacteraceae > JASHUC01. The sequence continues at coordinate 7,218 of JBOHZR010000241.1, forward strand.
CCGCCCGCCGCCTCTTCGGGGAGAGGCTGCCAGTCGAGCCGATAGCGCACGCCGGTCGAGGTGGGGCGCTTCGCGAGCTCGCCGTTGATCGTCCTCACCCGCTCTTCGGTTTCCACCATCATGCGCTGAAGGTTCGCCGCGATCTCCTTCTCGAGGTGCTGCTCCAGAACCTCGCGTTCCTGGGCGGAGAGCGTCAGCCTGCGGTCCTCGATGTCTTCCGCGAGCAGCCGTTCCAGCACATCGGGGCGCTCCGGTCGCTGGCGGTACACGATACGCACGACGAGCCCGTAGTCGGTCACCTCCGTCTGTGCCGCATGCCCCTGCGCGGACATGGCGCCCTGCAGATCGTTGAGATCCCGGCTGATGCCGCTTTGGATGCGGTTCCAGTCCGCGTCTTCCGCGGCCACATCGGCGAGCGCCTGTTCGGTCCGCCGCGCGACGCCGAGGGCGGCTTCGATGCCCCACGACGTGCCCGAGTCGGGGAGTGCGAGGTCCGGCACGGCGACAGAGATGAGCCCGGTCAGACCCGCGAAACTCTGGAGCTCGTCGATCGCCTGCTTGCGGCGCTCTAGACGGTCGGCCTGCTGCTCGCGCAGATCGTTGCGGCGAGTCTCGGCGGCCGCGCGCTGGCTGCCGGCAACGATGAGCTGGGCGTTCGCGTGCTTCCACGCCTTCTCGTGCTCTTCCTTCGAATCTTTGGCTTCGGCGAGATCGCGCAGCAGCTCCTCCACCGCCTTGCCGATGGAGGCCTCGAGCGAACGCACGGTCTCCTCCGCCTCGCGCAGGAGGCGGCGTTTTTCGACTTGCCTCGCCACGGCCGTCTCCTGATCCGCACGCGCTCGGGCTTCACGCTCCTGCTGCCTCGCGAGCTCGCCGAGCGCGCGGTGATGCGAGCCGACCGCATTGACGAGGTCCCCGGCCGTGCCCCGGTAGTCCGAGAGATGCGCTTCGGTCTTCTCCACGCGGTCACGGTCGGGCGGCAGACTCAAGCTCTCCGCATCGAGCGTCAATTGATCGTGCGCCCGGGTACAGGCCTGCTCGGCGGCGAGCAGCTTCGCGTCGGCGGCTCCGAGGCGCTCCTGGGTCTGTCGGCGAGTCTGCTCGGCGGCATTGCGCTCGGCGTGGGCGCTCAGCAGCGGCTCCTCGGACGGCGCGTTCGTCTGCTCCTCTCGCCCGCGCTCTCGCAGCGCTTCGATTCGCGCAGCTTCGGCCGCCCAGGAGGCCAGATCGGCGCGAAGGGCATCGAGGCGAGACTCGATTTCGGCCAGCCGAGCCCGGCGCGCCGCGTCGCGAGCCGCGTGGCCGATGTATTGCGCCTCGCGCTTGCTCCAGGCGCCGCGCGCCGGTCCGATGCGGAACCGGCCATCCGGCGAGACCCACGCCTCCGCGGTGATCGACGCGTCCTCGTCGCCGACCCGGGCAGTATCGAGAGTCTGTTCGGCGTCGCCCGTTCTCGAGCCAGACGGCGAGCCGGAGCCCGCGTCGCAACCGAGGCCCGGGCATCCGATTGACTGCAGGATCGCCGATAGGGTTTGCGGTGTTGGGAGCGACTCCGTGTTCGCTCCGCTCAGGGCCGCCGGCGCGAGCCATCGGGCGAGCGAATGAGCCTGCGCGCTGCGGCTCACCAGCAGCACGTCATGCGTCCTTGGATCGAGCACCGCTCCATCGGGCAGAATCCACGCATCGAGAATGCCCGAGGCCTCGAGCGCTGCCTCGAGTCCTGCGCGTGCCGATTCGGGGACATCGGGCACGAAGTCGACGAGCTGCCAGAGCGGGGCGCCGAGCCGCTGTAGGCGGCTTTCCGGTGCCCGGGTGTGAGGAACAGGCGGCACAGGAGTTTCCCCGCTCGTGAGCCGTGCGCGCTCTGCTTCGAACTCTTGCTGCTCGCGCTCCATCACTTGCCGCTGCGTCTCGAGGCTCGCCTCGCGCCCTGCGAGCCGCGCCTCGTGCGATTGCCACATCTGCATCAACTCGGCGCGCGCCGGATTGGCTCCGCTTAGCGTCTGCACCCACAGCTCCAAGCGAGCCTCGAGATCGTCCGGATCGGCGATCCGCAGGACCTGCAGCGCCCCGATATACGTCCGCCAGATGCGCAACAGGTCGCTGCCCGCGTCCTCGAGGCGCATGAGCGCCTGCTGGGAATCAGCGCTCGCAGCCTCGAGCGCCTCCGCGCGTATCGTGCGCTCGTGCCTCACGGCCGCACGGAGTTGCTCGGCGTCGGCGAACTCCCGCAGGCGCTTGCGGATCATTTCGATCTGCTCGCGGCGGCGCTGTTCGATGCCCCTCAACTCGCGGCGCAGCGTCTCGACGCGCCCGCCCGCAAACGATGCAACACCTTCGAGAGCAATTCCCTCGGTTGCGCGCGCATGCGCGGCGTCGACCCCGCAACGGTCCGCGGCCGAGGCGGCCGCCTGTTCATGCTTCGCGAGTAGCGAGCCAGTCTCCCGCGCATCGCTGTGCCTCTGCAAGGCGAGCGTCTCCTCCTCCGTCAAGCGGGACCGGGCCATCGTCACGCGCTGGTCTGCATCCGTCGCCGCTTCGCGGCAATCCGCCGCGCGCACGCGGGCATCATCGATGCGTCTTGCATCGCGCATGGTGGGATGTGTCTCGAGGACACGGATGCGCTCGCTGTCGGCGGTTCGGTCCTCATCGAGCCGCGTCGCCTCGGCTCGCCATCGCTCGACTGAGCCGCGCGCCTGCGCGAGCTTCTCTTCCGCCCCATTCAAATCGCGGCTCACATCATCGAACGCGGTCTGCGCCTGCCTGAGCACTCTCGCCCTGCGCCGGCTCGCGACGCCGGCGTAGCGCCGGTAATGACCACCGAAGGCCGAGACGGCCTTGGACATGGCGTTGAGCTCGTCGAGCTCGCGCCGCAGCTGCTCGAGCTGGGCCATCGATTCAGCCACGTCCTCGAGCGCGGAGCGGTCGAGCGGGGTGAGCGCTTCGGTAAGAGCGTTCGACAAGCGGTCCTCATCGGGCTGCTTCGAGAGCTGCGGTTGCCGCAACTGGATGAGGGTATTGACGAGCGCCTCGTAGCGCTCCTCCCCGAGGCGGAACAGGCGCTCGTCCACGGCGCGCTTGTAGTCATGTGCTGTCTCGAACACGCGGCCCCGTGCGCCGATCGCCTCGATGAGGCGCTCACGCGTGAGCGCGGTGCGCTGAGCGGTCGTGAGCCAGAGCTCGGCGCCGATCCGCTGCTCCGTGATGAAGTACCAGGAATCGACTCCCTGCCGGCCGGCCACGGCGCGCAAGCCGCAGCCGAGCGTCAGTGTCTCGATCCGATCGCCTGCCTCACGCCGCCCTAGCTCAATCCAGGTGTAGCCGATCCGCCGCTCATGGATGCCCATGAGAAGATTCCATTCCATGCGCTTGCTGCGATCGCCATCGGGCTCGATGCGCGAGGCGGTCAGATTGGCATCCAGCAGGAAAGGCAGAGTGAGCGAGAGAACCTTCGATTTGCCCGTGCCGTTGTTGCCGCGCAGGAGCAGATGGCCATCGCGAAAATGAAACTCCTCGACATCGTAGTGATAGAGCTCCACGAGGCCGAACCGAAGTGGCTGCCAGCGCGCGCGGGTCGGTTCGGGCAGAGAGATCACAGAGGGCTCGCGCGTCATGCAGTCTCCATGCTGCCGTCTCGACCACCGCGTCGCGACCGGGCCTCACCGATCGCGAAGCGCAGCAGTGCCGGACGGACTTTCACGCCGCCTTCGACACGCAGAATCAACCGGAGTGCCTCGAGATGCTCGATCGCGCGCTCGACCAGCTCCATCTCGGCGCCGGCCGCGCGCGCCTCCTTGCGCCAGTAGCGGCCGTACCGGTCCGCTGCGAGCCGTATGAAGGCGGCGAGCTCATGCCGTGAGTGAAGCCGTTCAGGCTCCTCGCGTGCCGCTCGGGCCAGGTGCTCGGCGGTGAGGAGCGTCACGTGTGCCTGAGTGCCGACGGCTGGGAGCGCCCGGTCCGTGAGCTCGCCGCGTTCGTCCACGAGCGCAAGACCCTCGGCGCGCAGTTCCACCACGAGCCCGGTGGCTTCGGCGAGGCGGGCCGCCATTGGGCCCCGTTGAGTCGCGAGGTACTGTCGCGCCTCTTCAGTGAGCTCGTCATGGTAGATCACCGGGTCGTCGAGCAGGTGCCGGCTGAGGTGATGGCGCAGTGCTGTACGACGGCCCTCCACGCTGTCGGGCACGTACTCCTCCACCAGCGCGCTCAGGATCCCCTCGAACCCCGATTGAGACAGCGCGGGAGTTGTCCATTCCGCGGGCGTCCCAGAGCTCGAAGCATCACGTGAAGCCGAAATATCGGCCGCAGTCGCGGCGATGAGGCTCGCGCCGCGCGAGCTCGCGGGCAGCGCGGCGAGGACTCGGCGATGAATGTCGTAGAGTACGTCACCGGCGCGTGCGATGTAGGTTTCCTCATCACCCACAACGCGCGACAGCGCCCCGCATCCGACCAGGAATCGGCAGACCTGCACGAGCGCGCGGCGCTCGGTCGGCGATTCGAGCGTGAACGTGAAGCCGCGCTCGATGAGCTCGGGGTCGGCTGCCGCCTCGAGCAACTGCTCACCGAGGCGGCGGAGAGTGATCTGGGACTCGCTGCGCTCGAGTGCCGCGCAGGCGAGGCAGAGCAGCGCGTAACGCTCTCGGGTGAAGCCCTCAAGCCCACGCGTGCCATCGTTCGTGGCGGCCGGCCGCTTATACAGGCGCGCACAGCTGCGCTCGACGGCGAGACGCCAACCCGCTTCCCGCCCGAACCACTCGCGCAAGTACTCGGTGTGCCGGCGCACGAGGGCGAGGTCCGGATCGCCCTCGGCGAGCAACGGTCGCATCAGGAGCGCGCGCAGCGCGCGCTCACGCTCGTCCGCAGTTTGATGCGCCAGTACATCGGCGAGACCGGCTTCTCCGCTCACCTCAGACCTCGCGGATCGTGACACGGTAATCGCGGCCGGCGAAGCGGCCGAGCTCCGTCTCGATGACTGCGCGGGTGCCGGCACCCAGGCTCTGCATTCGTACGAGCAGCGTGCCATCCGCGGTCGTCCGTTCCACCGGCTCATCCGGGTGCGCCTGCGAGGCGAGCGCGTCCCCGAGCAGCGCCAGGAACAAACGAAACGCGTGGCGGTCGAGCGCTCCGATCGCGGACAGCCGCGTCTCAGTGCCCATGGCGAGGCGCCGGCGAGCTGCTTCGGCCTGCGCCGCTTCCTCCTTCACGCGCGCCGCGAGCAGCGCACGCTCGACCGTACGGTCCCGGATCTTCGGCAGCGCGCCGCGCGTCGGCAGCGCCCCCTGCTCGCGCAGCAGCGGGAAGACCTCGACGGGCGATGCGTCCTTCCAGCATGTACTCGCGGCCGTTTCGTCGCCCGTGACTGCCAACGAGAGGTGTCTCGCCGGAGAGAGCGCGAAAGCCGAATGCCACAGCCTGTGCGCGTTGCGATCGTCGCCGGCCTCCAGGAACCACATGGCGAGCCGCCGGAAATCCGCTGCTCGGTCGCTGCGCCCGGCACGGCGCTCGTTGAGCACAGACACCGCCTGCAGCAGTCGGGGGATCGCACTCAAGGCGCTGCGCCGCAGGAGCTCCGACTGCGACAGTCCGCGCGCGTCCGAGAGAAACCAACGCTTGAGGCCCGCCCACCGCTCGCCCCAAGCTTCGAGCCGGTCCGAGATCGCCTCCGATTCCGCCGCCGCGTCGCCCGGCGCGGCGTCGCGTGCCTCGCGCTCCGCGGTGACCGCGAGCAGGTCGACCTCGTACGGCAGGAGCCCGCGCAGTCCTTCGCCGATCTGGCTGGAGCGCGTGACGAGGTCGCCGATGAAGCGCTGCAGATAGTCGATGAGGCGTGTCTTGAAGCCCATCACGACGGCGACATCCGCGCGTTGCAGGTCCATCGTGCGCGCCAGTCCCGCCATGAACGCCTCGGCATTGGCGGAGAGCCCTTCGAACACGTGCACCAGGTCGCGCAACGCCAAATGAATCTTCGGCGCATCGAGGGGCGATTCCGTGGCGAGTCCACCGAGCGCGAGCAGGCGAGCCCGGATGTCCTCCAGAGCGACGGACTGCAGCTCGGCGCGCTGCCTGAGCGTCGAGACGAACACGCCAAGCCCCGCCTCGACGGCCTCCCCGCCCGAAGTCATGCGATAGAGCAGGCGCTTGCGGTAGAAGTCCTCGATGCTTGCGACACGGGCCGTATCGGGTTGCGCCTGGAGGTTGCCCCAGTCGACGAGCTGAGTGAGCGCTGCCTGGAGCTCCTCGGGAGTAGGGCGCTGCTGCGGCCACTCGGCGTCCGCCAGGACTTCATCGGGGCGCAGGTGCAAGCGGAACTGGCGCTTCGCTGCGGCAAAGGTGTCCAAGATCGCCCGGTACAGAGTGGCCTTCTCGGCCGTCACGTGGCTGAAAAGGCCTGTTGTCGAAGGCGGGAGTGTGGCGGCCATGGCGGGATTTTTGCAGAGGAATCGACCGGCTCCAAGTGGACCGTCCCGAAATGCCGGCCGCAGGAGGGAGCTTTCGGTTGCAAGCGTGACATACAGAACGGAAACTGATCGCGTCGCAGCGGAGGTTGATTTCACTCCTGCGGCACAGCGGTCACCTGGATCCGGTCTCTGCAGATCATCGATGAACAGAAAGAGCAAGCTTTCTCACCTCCGTCGCCCCGCCGACCTCACACCGGAGGCCTGGCAACGACAGCTGCGGCGGCAGTTCGGTCGCGAGCAGAAGTTCAAGCTCGAGAATCTCGGCGACCAGCCGATATTCTCGGAATTCCGCGTGGGCAATCCCAATAGCGGCGGCACCTATCGTGTCGCCATTCGCGGGATGCATCCCGGCGAGAACTTCTGCACCTGTCCGGACTTCGCCACGAACGACCTGGGTACCTGCAAGCACATCGAGTTCGTGCTCGCACGCCTCGAGCGTCGCCCTGGAGCACTCCGCGCGCTGCGTCGCGGCTTCCGCCCGCGATACAGCGAGATCTATTTGCGATATGGCGGCGAGCGGCAAGTGCGGTTCCGCGCCGGATCGTCGTGCCCGCCGGCCCTGGCCAGGAACGCCAGGACGCTGTTCAGCGCAGGAACCGCCGATGCGCTTCCGAGCAGCAAGTACTTGGAGCTCGACGGATTCATCGCGAGCGCCCGCCGGACCGGTCACGAAGTACGATGCTATGACGATGTGCTGGGTTTCATCGCTCAGGCGCGCGATGCCGAGCATCGCCAGCGCACGTTGGATGCGGCCTACCCCGACGGCCCGAGCAGTCCGGCCCTGCAAAAGCTCCTGAACGCGACGCTGTATCCGTACCAGGCCGAGGGTGCCCTGTACGCGGTCCGTGCGGGGCGCTGCCTCATCGCCGATGAGATGGGGCTGGGCAAGACCATCCAGGCGCTTGCGGCCGTTGAGCTGATGGCGCGGCATTTCGGTGCCGAGCGGGTGCTCGTCATCTGTCCGACCTCGCTCAAGCACCAATGGGAGCGAGAGATCGCGCGCTTTTCGCATCGTGAGCCACAGGTCGTCAATGGAGGCCGGGCTTCGCGGATGCGGTGCTACGCCGAGCGCGGATTCTGCAAGATCACCAACTACGAGACGCTCGCGCGGGACTTCGAGTTCATTCGGTCCTGGTCGCCTGATGTCGTGATCGCGGACGAGGCTCAGCGGATCAAGAACTGGAATACCGTGGCGGCACGCGCACTGAAACGTATCGAGAGTCCCTATGCGCTGGTGCTGACGGGAACGCCGCTCGAGAACCGTCTGGAGGAGCTGGTCTCCATCGTCCAGTACGTCGACGTTCAGCGGCTTGGTCCTCTCTGGCGATTGCGCCACGAGCATCAACTGCTCGACGACGCCGGACGCGTCGTCGGCTACAAGGACCTGGATCGGATCGGCGAGACGCTGCGGCCGGTGATGCTCCGTCGACGCAAGGCGGATGTGATCGCGCAGCTACCCGAGCGTGTCGCGAAGACGATTTTCGTGGAGATGACGCGCCAGCAGCTGGCCGAGCATCAATCCAATGCCGTGTGCGTGCAGCAGATCGTGCAACGATGGCGCCGGACCGGTTTTCTGTCCGATGTCGACCAGCGCCGGCTCATGGCCGCGTTGCAGAACATGCGCATGTCTTGCAACAGCACGTACCTGCTCGACGGGAAGACCGATTACGGGAACAAGTGCGACGAGCTCACGACGCTCCTGCAAGAGCTGCTCGAGCGGCCGGCGGTCAAGGTCGTGATCTTCAGCCAGTGGCTTCGCACGCACGAGCTCATCATCCGCCGACTGACGCCGAAGCGATGGGGCCATGTGCTGTTCCACGGCGGCGTGCCGAGTGCACGGCGCGGAGCGCTGGTGGAACGCTTCCACCGCGACCCTGCGTGCCGGGTCTTTCTCTCCACGGATGCCGGTGGGGTCGGTCTGAACCTGCAGCACGCGGCATCCGTCGTCATCAACATGGACCTGCCGTGGAATCCAGCCGTCCTCGAGCAGCGGATCGGCAGGGTGCACCGCCTTGGCCAGACGAAGGGTGTTCAAGTCGTGAACTTCGTCGCTCAGGGCGCCATCGAGGAGGGCATGCTATCGATCTTAGCTTTCAAGAAGTCGTTGTTCGCCGGCGTGCTGGACGGCGGGCCGAGCGAAGTATTCCTCGGCGGCTCGCGATTGAAGCGATTCATGGAGAGCGTCGAAGCGGTGACCACCGTGACGGCTGCCGCGTCGACTACGGAAGCACCGCCCTCCGCGACTCGAATGCCGGTGGTGCCCTGCGGTCTCACGGTTACGGATGATCCGATGGCCGTGCCGGTACGGGCTTCAGCTTCGTCCTCGGGCGAGAAGGACGATCGCTCACGCTCGCGCGACCTCACCGCCGCGGCTGCGGCGACACTGGAGAACCCACAACCGTCAGCCGATTCCTGGGCGTTGCTCCTGACGACAGGTCTGAAGCTTGTTGAGTCACTAACCGCCGCCTCGAGCGGCAACGGTAATGCTAATGGAGCTGCGGGGGACCGCACTACAACCGCCAGCCCTCGGTGGATCGAAACGGAAGCCGAAACGGGTCGAACCTACTTGAAGCTGCCGGTGCCCGACCCGCAGGTTCTGCAGACGCTCGGCGATGCACTCTCGCAGCTGATCAACAGCCTGGTGAAGTGAGGCTTCGGTGCTTCGTCAGGTCGCGGTAGCAGGAAATTCCGTCGGCCTTTACACGCCGTGCACGACGACCTCGGCTGAAGAGCAAGCGGCAGCGATTGCGATCATGGACGTCGAGTTCATACTGATCCGCCCCTTTCGCGAGGGGGACGGACGCTGCAGAAGATTGCTGACTGCTGATGGGATTGCAGGCCGGTTTCACTGACAGGTTTCGGCAAGGGCGAAGACATCGGTCTGCCAGGAGACCTTGTCGAAATCCACTGCCAGAAACCAACAGGTTTCGTCCTCAAGTAGCGGATAGACTCCATCACGTGCCACCCCTGCAGATGATCGACGATAAGCTGATCGGCGACCGGGATGAAAGCCTGATTCTCGCAGTCGCTGCACTTGCCCCCGGACTTCAGCAGACATAGCCCCGGCTGCCATTTGTTCGAGCACGCCGGGGCGTAACCGGCTCGGCTGGTCTTGCGGCTCACAAAACGCACAGGAAAAACGTCGGTGCGGCCGCGAAAGAGTGACCGGAATAACCTTACTTTGTCTGCAGGAGTTTGGGGTGCGTCGGCAGCATCGGATCGTAGGGGTGCTGGTGCCGATCGGCGGTCGACGACGGTCCTTGCGCCCTCTGTCACGAGCTCGGTTCGAATCGCCTCTGCTCGTGCTCGTAGTTGCTCGCGCCGACGCTCGACATCTGCGAGAGTCGCTTCGACGCTTGCTAGCTCTCGCAGGATTTCATCTCTTGATGGTGCCATGACAAAGACCGTCCCGCGCACGCAGCGTGAAATGCGCCGTCCACACGGCGCGCCGGGGATGGAACCGTGGGACGATCTCTTGGGTGGCGGGATCAATACCGCTGAGGCTCGGTCCCTTGTGGCGGTTACAGCGGTGACATGCCCACGCGAGATTCTCGAGGACCGTCTCGCCGCCGTGTTGTCGGGCAACGATGTGCTCGAGGTGAAAGGGTTCGAGGGGAGGGAGCCAGTCCGGGAGGCGGCAGTATTCGCAGCGCCGGCCGGCACGGTCGCGGACCTGCTGTCGAAGCGCCTCGCTCACATCATCCGCGGGCGAACTGCATCTGACGTTCGGCCTTCAGCCGCAGTGTGGCGATGATGTCGCCCAACTCGATGAAGCGGTCATATTCGCGCGCCCCTTCTGGGGTGAGCTGTCCTTCATTAGCCTTCTGCGCTAGAAGCCCAAACCTCGACTTGGCCGAGGCGGCTAGCTGGAGTTCGCCGAGCGCTCGCACGCTTTCAGCGTCCAGACAGCGCGCGGCGGACTCGAGTAGGCTGTCGTCAACGCCCAAGGATTCTTGGCTCATGGGTCCAAGATAAGGCATTCCTGCTCCGTTTTCGAGAAACTGGCGGAGGTGATATTGAGGCCACTGTGCCGGGAACGTGTCGAGCTCAGATTGGGTGTGCCGTAATTGTGCCTGGGATGGGGGATGGGGCTGGCAAGCGCATGCAAGTGATTGATTTCTAAGCCCCTGGAATCGCCATTATCCGACTGGGCTTATAACGCAGACGGGCGTCGAAGGCACGTTCAGTGGAAAGAGCCAAGAAGATCTGGTCTCGCCCCTCGCTGCTGTTAGCGCTCGCGAGCCTCATCCTGCATCTCCTTGCGAACGGCCACTACGGCTTCTCCCGCGATGGGCTCTATTTCATCGTGTGCGGCAGTCGTCCGGACTGGGGCTATGTCGATCAGCCGGCCGTCGTGCCGCTGCTCGCGGCGTGGTCGCACGCGCTGTTCGGCGACTCGGTGCTCGGCTTCCGGCTGCTGCCCGCGCTTGCGATGGCGGCGACTGTCGCGCTGACCGCCGAGTTCACTCGTCTGATCGGCGGCGGCCGCTTCGCCCAGTGGGTGGCCGGTACGTGCGTGCTGCTCGGGCCGATCTTCCTGATTCAGGGGGTGATGTTCTCGACGGACATGTTTCAGCCGCTGACCTGGCTCGGGCTCGGCTGGGTCCTGGTCAGGCTGGAGCAGACGGGCGATGAGCGTTGGTGGCTCGCATTTGGAGCCATCGCCGGATTCAGTCTCAACACCAAGTATCTGATCGCGTTCTATCTCGTGGCCCTGGCCATTGGGCTGCTCGCGACACCCCAGCGTCGATCGCTACTGCGTCCTTGGGTCTATCTGGGAGCACTCCTTGCCGCCGTCATGGTGCTGCCAAATGTCCTCTGGCAACACGCACACGGCTGGCCCTTCATCGAACTCGGCAAGGCAGCGTCGGGCGGCAAGAACGTGGCGATGTCGCCGGCGTCGTATTTCGTGCAGCAGATCATGTTCACGGGACCCATTGCGGCGATCGTATGGATCGCTGGCCTGTGGGCCGGGATCGCTCGACCGCGGCTCGCGGTCGCGCGCGCCTTTCCGATCGCCTGGCTGATCTTGCTTGTGCTATTCGATGCGTCGCATGGAAAGGCCTCTTACCTATCCGCCATCTACCCGACTTTGCTCGGGCTCGGCGCGGCGCGGATCGAGGAGTGGGTGCAGAACGCTGTGGCACGCGGGACTGCGCTCGCGGCAGTGGCCGTGGTGGGTGCGCTGGCCGCACCCCTCACGCTGCCGATTCTCCCGCTCGACACATTCCTTCGTTATCAGAAGGCGACAGGCATTACGCTCTCCGCCGGCGAACATCTGGCACTTGGCGCATTACCGCAATACTACGCCGACATGTTCGGCTGGCGGGAGATGGCCGCAAAGGTCGCCGCGGTCTACTGGTCGCTGCCTCCGCAGGATCGGGCGCGTGCGGTGTTCTTCGGGCAGAACTACGGAGAGGCCGCGGCAATCGACGTGTTCGGCCGCCGTCTGGGACTGCCGCCCGCGATCGGCGGGCACAACAACTACTATCTCTGGGGACCGCGCGGACACGATGGCAGTGTCATGATCATCATCGGCGGAGACACGAAGCAATATGCCGCTCTGTTCCGCTCCTTCGAAGTCGCCGGCCGGATCACGACTCCGTACGCGATGCCGTACGAGACGAACCAGCCGATCTACGTGCTGCGCGGCCTGAAGCATCCGCTCGAGAAAGTCTGGCCGAAAGTAAAACGCTACCAATGAGGGATCTACAAGTCTGCGACCACTTCGGCAATCAGCAGCGCAACGGCAAAGCAGATGTGATTAGGGGCGAGGGGATTGCCCGGCTGTCTCAGCGTAGCACGCGGTTCTCGCCGTCAAGGCCGTCCGCTCGGCGCTGCGCGCGGTGCTCCGCGAGTCGCCTTCGGCGAGCCCTGACGGCTCCGCTGCCGCGTGCATGCGAACTCCGACGGGCAATCCCGCCCGAGAATCGGGGAGAGCCATGGGGATCGAGATTCTGTACGTTCGTAGTGAAGCCGGCGAGTTCGTTCCAGCCGATCGAGACGTGATCGTTGATGCCGCGAAAGCGCATCTTCGAAGCAGGCTACGGCGCGGTGTACCTATGAAAAATCCTCGTGCCGTTCGCGACTTTCTCGCTGTCAACCTCGGCGGAAGAGACTGCGAGTACTTTTGTGTCGTGTTATTTGACGCGCGGAATCGCTTTCTGCGGTTCGTGGAGCTGTTCCGCGGAACCATCGACGGCGCAGCCGTGCACCCGCGCGAGATTGTCAAACTTGTTCTGCAGGCAGAGGCGGGGGGCGTTCTACTAGTGCACATCCTTCCATGATCAAAGATCAGAGCCATGCGGACGAGTTGATCACGAGGCAGCTCAAGGAATCTCTCGATGCGGTCGAAGTGAGGTTACTCGATATCTGATCGTGACGGCACCGGAGGTGCTGAGCTTCGCCCAGAAGGGACTTTTGTAGCGAGTGCGCGGGATCCGCGTCGCGGGTTCGCAACGGCGGCGCGGATCTTCATCCGCAAGTGCGATGGCCCGTTGGCGGCAGCATTCTGCTCCCCGCGGTTGACGATCTCGCTTCCGCCCGGAGGGAGAAGAGAAGGTAGAGGGCGGGATTACCTTCTGATGAGTCAGCCTAGCACGCCTTATGTTTGCTTCCTGCCACCTATGTGCTGGCATCCTAGCGTGCGTTGGGATCAGACCGGGAGGGGCAGTTCGGTGAGGGGAAGGAGGCGGGAGTCCTCGATCGCGGCCGTACGATGGCCGAGGCCGGCGAGATAGGCGTCATGGCTTGCGAAGGCGAGGAACGAGCCAACGCTGCTTTGCCGAACCAGCATCGCCATGTCCCATCTTTCGTCTTCCGGGCCGATCAGGAACGAACCACCTGCAGCGAGAAACATGACGTCGCCACCACTCTCGCGCAGAAACGGGAGCGTGTATCGGATGTATCGGTCAAACGCGTCCGCGCCGCTGATCGGTGCAGTCGGCGCCAATTCGGGATTGGCCGAATAGTCGGCAACATCTCGCAATCGCAGCAGGTTCAGCATCACGACGCAGCCCTCGATGCCACGTTGCACAAAGAGCCTGCCGGCGCTTTCAGATGGCGTAACTGCTCACCCGGTTTCGGCGTAGAGCTGACCGGATAGGGCCATTTGGATAGCGACGAGAGGGTTGTAGCCTTGGTTGGCCATGGTCTGCAGGTAGCTCGAGATGCGGCAGTAGGCCTGGGCGAACTCGGCCTTACGGAAGCAG
>JBOHZR010000242.1:0-3208 GCA_050738595.1 Steroidobacteraceae bacterium
TACGTGCACACCGCGCTTCAACGCATTGAGCTGCGGCGTGTAGCTTTGGCCGCCGTAGATTGGCAGGACGTGGAAACCCGGCAGATGTACCGCATACTTCTGAAAGGCCTCGGCCACCTGAATCGCAAGCTCGCGCGTGGGCACCAGTACTAGGGCTTGCGGACTGCGTTGCCGCAAGTCGAGCCGGGACAGCAGAGGCAGCGCGAACGCCGCCGTCTTGCCGGTGCCGGTCTGTGCCTGCCCGAGTACGTCCGCGCCGGAGAGCAGCACCGGAATCGTCGCGGCCTGGATGGGCGTCGGGGATTCGTAGCCCACGTCGAGCAGCGCCCGCAGTACCGGGGCTTCCAGACCCAGGTCGGCAAAGGTGCCGGGACTGGCCGCGCCTGATTTCATGGCGGCAGTTTAGCGCCTAAAGCCGGGGGATGAGGTCGGCAGCCGACTGTCGGGGCCGCCTGAGGATGTTCCGCATAGCCGTCCATCTGCAGACCGTAATTCGTGCGCGTGTATATCCGGCCGAAAGTGCACGCGCGGTTCGGGGTGGCGGCGCCACCGCGCCGGAACGCGGGGTTGGCGGGGCTACTCCAGAAGGCAATAGGCGCGATTGCGACTGTCGTGCGAGCGACCGCTATGGAGCCGATCGTGCAGCAGGCGCGACGGGCCGGTTATGGCCCGCGTGCCGCCGACTTGGATCGTTTCCCATTTCGAGTGCCCGATATAGCTCGGGCACTGCTCCGTGGCATGAAATAGAATCGCTCGCCCGGAGCCGGTTCGCCGATTCCGGGTGGTCGGCAGGAGTCTCGCTGGAGACGGGACTTCGCCCTGGCCGCATAGGCACGGTACGGCTCAAGCCGGAGGACCCATGAAGAACATAGTGACGACCATCGGTGCAGTCCTGGCCTGCTGCGTCTGCGGCGTGGCGCTCGCGAGCTATGCGGACGATCGAGCCGAGATCGAGAATCTATCGAACCGATACATGGTCGCAGTCGATGCAGGGGACATGGATACTGTTATGGCCGCATGGGCGGACGACGGCGTGCTTGAGTGGGCCGACGGCGTGGAGCGGGGCAAGGCGGCGATACGCAAGGCAATGTATGGGTTTGCGGCCGCTCGCGCGAACAGCGTGCCGAAAGATGCCAAATCCTGGCCGCGTTCTCGGCATTTCATTGTCAACCACGTCATCGACGTGAGTGGCGATACGGCCAAGACCATTGCTTACTGGTTCGAGATAACCAATAACACCCCGCAGAAGGACGCGCAGATCGTGTATTTCGGCCATTACGAAGACGAGCTCGTGAAGCGCAATGGCCGTTGGCTGTTCAAGACACGCAAGGTCTATAACGAGTCACTGTCGAATCGAGCACTCTTTTATCCCGGGCTCGGGGAGAAAGATCCGCGTCGGAGGTGACGGACGGTGCTGAGCGCGCTGAGCGGTGACACGGGGACATTGAACGGCCGCGCTGGGAAAATGAATCCGACGCCATCGACGGCTGCTGTTGGCCTATTCTGTTGGAAACACCGAACTAAGCTCGGCTGCGGAGGTCTGAGTTACCTGCGGATCGCGGGGTGTTGGCGGTCAGAATCCGTGGCTTTCTGGCGACGAACGCGTTTTCGGTGATTTTTGTGTGCCCTTCACATGAGACTCTGCGGAGTTCCCCGCACCGTCGTCTGGGCCCCGGAGGTCAGGGACTTTGAAAGTACAGTGGATTCCGTCGCAATGAAGTCTTGGCATCAGGGAGCCCCGGACGAAATGCGCGTCCTGACCGCCAGGATCACGCGGAAACTCGCCGCCGCCAACAACCGGAACAACAAAGAGACGTTCGAACTCTATATGAGGCACGTGTCCGCGGCGCATCTCCAATTCTGGGCCGGCCTATCCGCGTGCCGCCGTGGCAGCCTCTGCGCAATTGGTCGTTCGGCCTCTGACGCAAATCGTCTTTCAGGACTACTCGCACCTTTACGCGTGGATCGTCGTAGACCGGAAGTTGGGGGATCCCGGCGAGGAAGGTCTCATGCGAGACGTTCAAGCGCAGTAGAGCGAGGAATTCATGCGGTCAGGAAGAGGCGGACGAGATCGCCGAAGCCCTACAGAGCGGGGGGCCGGTGACTACTGAGTCACGATCACACGCGGTGCGCCTGTACGAGCTCGTGCTCGAGAACGGCCGCTCCGCGAGCCCGTTCGTGTGGCGCATCCGCTATGCGCTCGCGCACAAGGGCATTGCGTACGAGTCTGTGCCGCTCGGCTTCATCGAGATTCCCAAGGTCTTCGGCGGGCGCTTCAAGACCGTGCCAGTCATCGAGCACGACGAGGCGATGATGGCTGAGAGCTGGGACATCGCCGAGTACCTTGACCGGGCCTTCCCCGAGCGGCCAAGACTTTTCTCCGGTCCAGAAGAGTGTGCCATGGTGCGACTCTTCGATTCCTGGTTCATCATCTGCGTCGTGCGTCAGATGTTGCCGGTAATCATCCTCGACGTGCACAACGCGGCGCGGGCAGAGGATCGGCCGTACTTTCGGGAGAGCCGCGAGGCGCGCTTCAAGAGCACGCTGGAGTCCTTCTCCGCCGATCGCGCGGCGCGTCTGCCGGCGCTCCGCGAGGCACTCACCCCGCTGAGACATCACCTATCCACGCACCGATTCCTCGGCGGTGACACGCCGAACTATGCGGACTACATCGGCCTTGGCGTCTTCGAATGGGCGGCGAGTGTCGCGACGGTGCAACTACTCGCCTCGGACGATCAAGTGATGCGCGGTTGGCTCGACCGCGGGTTTGATCTCTACGGAGGCATTGGGCGCGATGAGCGGATGAAGCGCCTGTTCGACTAGGCTACGGTCGCAGCTCAGCCGAGTTCCACTTCCACCTCCAACCCGCGGTCAGGAGTCCTCACTCGCTCGCATTCCCTCGACTTCCCGATACTGAACGCTCGACCGATGCTGTCACCGCGGAGGCGGGCCGGACAGCCATCGGCTGCAACGCCTAGGGCCGGGCCTGGTCAATCGCGCCTAGCCGGTGGGCGGTGACGAGTGGGACCCTACGGTCGCGAGATGAGTTTCTTCTCCTGAGGTAACTGCTCACCCGGTTTTGGCGTAGAGCTGACCGGATAGGGCCATTTGGATAGCGACGAGAGGGTTGTAGCCTTGGTTGGCCATGGTCTGCAGGTAGCTCGAGATGCGGCAGTAGGCCTGGGCGAACTCGGCCTTACGGAAGCAG
>JBOHZR010000243.1:0-13914 GCA_050738595.1 Steroidobacteraceae bacterium
GCCTCGAGCAGCGCCGACTGCGTTTTTGGCGGTGTGCGGTTGATTTCGTCGGCCAGGACGATGTTGGCGAAGATCGGCCCCTTGGTGAACACGAGGTGGCGCTGGCCGGTATTCGGATCTTCCTGAATGATGTCGGTACCCGTGATGTCGCTCGGCATCAGGTCCGGCGTGAACTGGATGCGCCGGAACTCGAGTCCGAGCGTCTGGGCGATCGTCCGCACCATCAATGTCTTCGCCGTGCCCGGAAGTCCGGTGATCAGGCAGTGACCCCCGACCACGAGCGCGATCAGGATCTGCTCGAGCACGTCATCCTGGCCCACGATCACCTTGCGCACCTCGGCGAGGATGCCCGCGCGCGCGGCGTGAAAGCGCGCGAGACGCCGCTCGAGATCGGCGGATTGAGTATCGAGATTGACCACGGTGTTCATTTCGGCTGTCCCTCGAGCTCGAGTAGCAGTTTCTGTGCGGGTCGGTAATTGGGCGCCGCTTCGAGCGCCGCGAGCACGCTGTCTTCGGCCTGATTGCGCTCGCCCGCGGCGAAATACGCGCGCGCCAGGTCGAATTTCGCCGAAGCCTGATCGAGCGGATGGAACGCGAGCACGGCCTCGAACTCCCGGATCGCGCCCGGGTAGTTCTTCTGCGCGAGCCACAGCTCCCCGAGCTTGCGGTGCTCGGCCGGATCGAAGGCCGGGTCGATGAGATTGATCCGCTCGAGCGTCGCGGCGGCCGCGACGGGGTCGCCCGCGCCCTGCTCGAGTCCCGCGAGCTGCTCGAGCAGCCGCGGGCTGCGCCCGCCCGCATGCTCGTACCGGACCAGCGTCTTGATCGCCCCCGGACGGTTCTGCTTCGCGAGATACGCCTCGGCGAGCAGCTCATAGGCGTTGCCGTCGTAGACATAGTCGGGATACAGATCGATGACCGCGTCGCCCTTGCGGATCACTTCGTCGTTGCGGCTCGCCTGGGCGAGTTGCGCGAGCTCGGCAAGCGCTGCGTGCCACGCGGGAAAGCCGGTGATCGTCGAGGCGACGCTCGCATAGAGCCACGTCTGAAACTGCCGGTCGAACGCCTCCGGCGTGAGGCCCAGTGTCGCGGTGATCGCCGCGCGCGTCGTCTCGCGGAGCGCGAAGGCGTGAACCATCGCGTTGAGCTTCTCCACTCCCCAGCGGCTTTGGATGTAGTCGCAGATGCGCCCGGCCTCGAAGTACGAGACCTGGACCTGGGAGGGATACGCCGGCCGCACGAAGCCGCGATCGAGCTCGGCGACCGGCAGGAGCTTGTGGTCGCGGAGCGCCGCGACGATGTCGGGGGTCATCGGATCGCCCCACTCCGGGGAGGCCTGGGTCTCCTCGTGCACCGCGAGCCCTTCGGTGAACCAGCGCGGCACCCGGTGATGGGTCTCGGTGAGAATGAACACGTGGCTCATCTCGTGCCGCAGCGTGCTCGCCCAGTGGAAATCACCGGGCTTGCGTCCACTCGGGCTGTCCATCGCGACCACTTCACCGAACGTCACCCCCAGAGCCCCGAGCCCGGGCATGCCGAGCGTCCGCACGGCGAAGTCCTCGTGATTCGGATAGACCTCGACCTGCACGGGTCCCGGCAGCTGCATGTGGTACTTGCGCTCGTAGTCCGCGATGTTCCGGCGCATCTGCTCGAGGAAATACGGACGCAGCAGCGCCGCTTCCTTCGGATCGAGCTTGAGGACGATGCCCGGCTCGCGGATCGTGACGAAGTGGCTCAGGGTATCGATGAGGCGCAGCGTGTTGACCGTCTCGGGACTGCGATAGCCCGCCTCGTAGCAGCGTACGAGCTCGGCACGGGCGCCCGCCTCATCGCCGAGCCGCAGCAGATTGATGCCGAGGTCGGTGCGCGCGGACCACAGCTCGGGATCGACCGCGAGCGCCTTGCGATAGTAGGCAACGCCGTCGGCGTAGCGCAGCGCGAGAATCAGCTGATGCGCCGCGAGCGCGTAGCCCGCGCCGTACGCAGGATTCAGTGTGCGCATGCGCGCGAACCAGTGCTCGGGCGAGCGGTCGGCGAGCAGCTCGATGCTCGCGTGCACTGCGAGCGCATCGAGCGCGCCGGTGGGGTCGATTGCGAGCGCCGCGTCCGCCTCGCGTGCGGCGAGCGCGCGGTCGGAGTCCTCGAGCGCGAGGCTCGCGAGCAGCTCGTGCGCCGCGGCGAGGCGTGGATCGATCTCGAGCGCCTTGTGCGCCCACTCGATCGCGCGATCGTCGAAGCCGTCCGCGCTCACGCGTGCGAGCGCGAGATAGGCGGGCGCGTATTTCGGCTCGCGCGCGAGCGCTTCCTTGAATAGACCCTCCGCGTCCGAGTCATTGAACCGCTCGTGCAGCAGCAGTCCCCATCGGACCCGGTAGACGGCGCGCGGGCTCGGTGCGCCAGCCGCTTGGCGTGCGGGCTCCACGTCCGCAGGCTGCGCGTCCGCGGCCGCCACCGCCGCACGGAAATCGTTGTTCGCCGCCGCGTAGTCCCCGAGCCCCCACTCCCCCTCCGCTCGCCAGTACGCAGCGCGGGCTGGCGGGGTGCGCTCGGCCTGCCGGATGAGGCTCTCGTAGCAGGCGCGCGCCTCGGGGCGCCGCCCGCGCTTGCGAAGCGCCGCGCAGCGCTCGGGCGCGGGCGTCGCTTGATTGCTGCCCGGCGCGCGCGCTGCTGGAGCACCCGATGCACCCGATGCACCCGATGCACCGGATGCACCCCCTGACGCGCCGACCGGCGCGGCGGCTACGGCCACCGGCGAAGCCACCGCCGCGACGTGCATCGCGAGCGCTCCGCCGAGCGCCCCACCGACCGCAACGAGAATCGCAAGCGCGCGGGAGCTCACTTGTCGAGCGCCTCCTGCGTTTTGGCGAGCTCGACGAGCGCCCGGGTGATCTCGCGCTTGTACTCCTGCGGGGACAGCGCCGCCCGTTGATATTTGAGCACGTCGATGCGCTGCTCGAGCTGCTCCTTGCGCGCAAGCAGCGCGCGCTTCGCGGCATCCGCCGGCGCGCCGGCCTGCTTGGCGCCCGGCGTGCGTCCCGAAGCTGCGGCGGCCCCGCGGCGGACGAGCGTGAAGTTCGCGAGGAAGCGACCCTCCCCTGCTTCGCTCGACGCCTCCCGCACGGGCATCGCGCGTCCGGTGTCCTCGAAAACCGCGTGCTCCGTCGCGAGCCGCTTCTGCGTCGAGTAGAACGCGGCCGTCTTGGCCGCCGCGTACTGAAATGCCTCGAGCGCCGAGATCGCATCGTTCTTGTCCAGATCGGCGGTCGGGTCCTCGAGCGCATCGGCCCAGTAACGCGCGAAGACCGTCGCGTTGCGCTCGGTGCCCGACTTCGTCGCAGCGATGACGGCGCGGCCACGCCGCTGGAGCGCCGCGACCGCCCCGCCGCTCGCGCTCGTCGTATCGACGATCAGCTGGCGCTTCGCGCGAATGCGGCTGCAGAGCACCGCGAGCTCTCCGGCCGCGATGTCCGGTCCGACGAGATTCATCTTGTACTCGAACCCGTCGAACGAGCCGTGACCGATCAGCGTGAGCACGAAGTCGTCGTTCGCGCTCGCGAGCCGCGCCACCTCGCGCAGCGTGCGCGTGAGCTCGATGCGCGTCGCTCGCTTTCCGCTCAGCGTGTAGAGGTGATGCCCCGGGCCCTTGAGCGCGCGATCGAGCTCGTGCGCGAGGGTCCGGAATTGCTGCTCGTAGTCCGGCTCGCCCCCGAGTCCTGCCACCGTCACGAAATACGTGTCCGCGCTCGCGGCAGCGGGCACGAGGCTCGAGGAGGCGCCGAGGACGAGCGCCAGAGCGATCCCGAGCCTCGCGTGCACTCCTCTCAAACGAACCGGTCTCAAACGATCCCCCATTTGCGCCGCAGCAGCCACTCCGCGCATTTGAGCGCGAAAATCAGCAGAAACGCGGCCGGCATGTTCCACAGCGGTGCGAGCTCGTGCGCGGTGAGTCCGGCATGCGAATACGGAATGCTTCGAGCGAGCTGCCGCATCTGATCGGGGCGCCAGTAGCTGCCGCCGGTGCTCGTGGCGAGCCGCTCGAGCAGGTCCCGGTCCTGCTCGGTGTGGAAGTTCTCTGCGATGCCGTCGAGGCGCTGAAAGGGCACCACGTCGCGACCGAGCGGGGCCGCGCCGCGCCGCGCGTCGACCTCCGCGACATATTCGCCCGGCGCCTGCACCGTCCAGTCGGCCGCGAACCTCCCGGGCTCATCGCGCACCGGCTCGAGATCGATCGACTGCGGGGCCCCGTCGGGTCCGATCAATCGCGCCGTGACCGCCACGTCGGCGGCGGGGGAATAACGCGCGTCCCTCACCTCCGCGCTCAAGCGGACCCGGCCCGCATCGAGCAGGGTCGGCTTCGGGACCGACGCGGCGACCTGCCCGCGGGTATCCGCGACGAGCCACGTGAGCAGCTGCTGCCAGAACAGATGATGCGTCGGATCGCCGAGCGGCAGGCTCATCTGCCAGCGCCATGTGCCTCCGGTCGCGAGCACTGCCACCCTGCCGCGGCCGTAATGCTGCGTGATCAGCAGAGGCATCGTGCGTCCGCCGTTGTGCATCTGCGCGAGCACCACCGCACCGGGCTTCGGAGTACCGGGGTCTTCGTAATCCATCAGGTACGGGAGCTTTCGCCACCGCTCCGCGTTCGCGGCAGGATCATCGACGAGACGGCAGATGACGCTCTGCTCGCCGGCGGGCGTCAAGCTCACCGTCGCCGGATCGCGGTGAAATGTGTTGCGCGAGTTGGGCAGCACGACGGGCAGTGCATCTGCGACGAGAGAGCCGCTCCAGATCCCGTCCGCGAGCGAGGCACGGCCGCCGAGCAGCAGCAGACCCCCTCCGCGCCGGTCGACGAAATCGCGGATCAGCGCCTGCTGCGCCGGCGTGAAGTACCCGGCGTCGACCGAGCCGATGATCAGGCCCTGATAGACGTCCAAGTCCTCCGCGCGCGTCGGGAACCCCTCGGCGAGCTCGTTCGGGTCCTTGATGCCCTGGCGGTAGATCTTGTTCTCCGACACACGCAGGATCGAGGCCAGCTGCAGCATCGGATCGTCGTCCGCGGCGCGCCGGATGAACTTGTACTCCCAGCGCGGCTCGCCCTCGAAGTACAGAATGCGCCGCGGTTCGGCCTCGACATCGACGAGGCGCGTGAGCGCGTTGTTCGCCCGGTTCGTCTCCTCACCCAAGGGTTCGACCGAGAAGACGAGCGATTTCGCGCCCGCCGGACCGACATCGAACAGGAGCGGCTCCGTCTGCATGCCACCGCCACCGCCACCGCCCGAGCCGAGCGTGATCTCGCGCGTGGTGAGCACCCGGCCGCCGTCGCGGACGGTGAGCTGCGTGCGCCGCCCGTCGTAGCCGCGCTGGCGGAGCTTCACTTCGGCGCGCACGCGCGAGCCCGCAAGCGCGCGCGCGGCGACGGTCACATCCTCGATCTCCACGTCACGCGCCGGCTCGAGCGATCCGAAGCCGACCGTGTGCACCGGGATGCGGCGCTTGCGCAGCGCATCGATCGCCGCGCGATCCACGCCGCCCGCCGTATCGCTGCCGTCGGTGAGCAGCACGACCGCCCCGAGCGGCAGGTCGGAGGTCTCGGCGGCGAGCTGCTGGAGACTGTCGCCGATATGCGTGGCGGCCCCATCCGCCGGACCGAGCTCATCGAGAGCGGTCCGCTTCACGCGTGTGTCGAACCGGTACAGCCGTGTCTCGAAACGCGGCGCGAGCGCGGGCAGCAGCCCCGAGCGCAGCGCCTCGATCGCGCGATCCTCGCGCCTTGCGCCTCCGTCGCGCAGACTCATGCTGCGCGAATCATCGACGAGAACGGCGACGATGTTCTGCCGCGGACGCAGCTCCGAGACGGCGAGCGCCGGCTGCCACAGCAGGATCAGCACCACAGATGCAAGCGCGGTTTCGAGGAGCCACAGGATCGCGGCGCGCCCCAGCCCGAGGGATGGGGGTGCCCCGCCGGCCCCGCGAGCCCCGCGCAGCCGCAGCGCCATCGCGAGCGCGAGGAGCACCGCCACGACGATGATCGATGCCGCGAGCGCCCACGCCGGCCAGGTGCCGAGCAGTACGAGCCGCCCCTCAGCGAACGCCGCGGGCGGATATTTGAACAGCAGCTCGAACACTCAGTGGGTCATGCCGTAGACGATGTAGTTCATCCCCACCCTGAATGCGAGCGAGGCGAAACGCTCGGGATACTCGGGCGTGTCCGCCCATTCCCACGCATCGCCGAGATGCATGTTGTGGCAGATGGCGACGATGATCCGCCCCTTGTCGTCGCGGATCGCGCGCCACTTCGGCACGTACCCGTCCTTCTCGTACGTTCGCCCCGTCCAGACGTATTGCTCGCCCGGCACCTGGAAGCGCACACCGAGATCGAAGAGGACGTGGAAGATCTCGTCGTTGTCGCTCAAGTCCTCGATCGGCCGGTTGGGCAGCACCTGGCGCATGCCCACCATGAAGCGGTCCCAATCGGCAGTGCCGTGGAAATCATCGACCATCAGAAAGCCGCCCTTGAGCAGATACTCCCGCAGCCGCTTCGCCTCGGCATCCGTGAAGCTCCAGTTGGCGACCTGCACCGCGTACACCCACGGATAGTTGAAGATGTCGTCGCTGTCGAGATCGACGACCTGCTCCGTCGGACGCATTTGAATGCGCGTCAGGCGCTTCAGAGCCATCAGGAACTGGCGGTCCGCCTTCGGGTAGTCGCGCGACCAGCCCATGTAGCCGAAACCGAACCCGTTGCCGCCGTACCCGCCGTATCCTCGGCGATAGCCGTAACCGGAACGGCCGTAGCCGCTCGAGGTATAGCGCAGCCGGGACCAGTAGAACTCCGCCTTGCCGTTCTGCGGCTCCGGGGTGGTGTCGGGAAGGGAGCGAATCTCCTGCGCGTACGCGCTCGGACCGCCGTGCGGCGCGAAAGCCGCCAGGGCCAGAGCAGCGACCGATAGAGCACCGAGTGAGACCGGAAACCGCCAAGATTGAAGCCACCGCACGCTGAAGCCCTCTGCAGTTCCGCTGCGCGGAGCGCGTAGGCGTCGCACCGCGCGATCGGCATCCCGCCGCCGCCATGGCACGGAACGCCCCCGAAATCGAGCCCGCGGTTCGAGTAAGTAGCCGATGCCGATTGACTCTGCAACCCCGGCACGAGAGCTTATCCTCTCGGGGATACTTTTTCGGAGCTCGCGAGACGATGAGACGCAGGGATTTCCTCAGGGGGACGGGCGCAGCCTTGGCCCCGGCAGTGCTCGCGGGCGGGCCGGCCAGCACCGCATCCAGCGCCGCAGCCCGCGAGGCAGGCACCGAAGCACCGGCGGATCACACGCTGCGCATCGCGCCCGCAGCCCTCGAAGTCGCCCCGAGCCACTTCGTGAGCACAATCGCTTACAACGGCATCTCGCCGGGCCCGCTCCTGCGCCTGAAGGAAGGCCGCCCGGCGACCGTGGAGGTGGTCAACGATACCGACGCCGCCGAGCTCGTCCACTGGCATGGCCTCTTCCTGCCGCCCGAAGTGGACGGCGCGGCCGAGGAAGGCACGCCAGTCATTCCGCCGGGCGGCCGGGCCCGCTATCGGTTCATCCCGCGCCCGGCCGGCACGCGCTGGTACCACTCGCACGCGATGGCCATGGGCGACCTGCACCGCGGCACCTACACCGGCCAGTATGGGTACTTGATGGTGGAGCCGGCCCACGAGCCGGGCCGCTACGATCAGGAGGTCTTCCTCGCGCTCAGGGACTGGGAGGCGTTCTTCACCGATCAGCCGATCGATACCGACGATCAGGATACGCGCGGCCCGCAGCCCGAGCGGCCCGCCGTCCTCGACACGCGCCCGAACGGCCTCGAGGTCGCCTCACAGCTGTTCTCGATCAACGACAAGGCGCTCGGTACCGGCGAGCCGATCCGCGTCCGCCAGGGCAGCCGCGTGCTGTTTCACCTGCTCAATGCGAGCGCGCTCGAGAACCGGACCATCGCGCTGCCCGGGCACGCCTTCGTCGTGCTCGCGCTCGATGGCAACGAAGTGCCTACCCCACGCGCCGTCAAGGTCGTGACGCTCGGACCTGGAGAGCGGGTCGACGCCTATGTCGACATGAATCGCCCGGGCGTCTGGATTCTCGGCTCGACCTTCGATCCGATCCGCAACGCCGGCCTGGGCGTGGTCATCGAGTACGCGAATGCCCACCGCGAGCCCCAGTGGGTACTCGAGCCGGGAGCGCAGTGGGATTACACGGCCTTCGGCCATGCGAGCTCACGCGCCCCCGCGCGGCCCCGTCCCGACCACACGATCGACCTGGTCTTCCAGAAGATCCCGGACGGCGCACGTCCTTTCAACCTCTGGACCGTGAACGGCAAGCCCTACCCGCACGCGGGCGAGCTCGTGCTGCGCGAGGGGCTGCGGTACCGGTTGAATTTCCGCAACCGCACGGACGATGCGCATCCCGTTCATCTGCACCGGCACCGCTTCGAGCTCATCGACGTGAACGGCAAGCGGACGAGCGGGGTACTGAAAGACACCGTGATCGTCCCGGTCTATGGCCGGGTCGCCGTGGACCTCGTGGCAGAGCACCCCGGCGCCACCTTCTTCCATTGCCACATCCAGCAGCACATGGATTTCGGCTTCAAGGCGCTGTTCCGCTACGCCTGAGCGTCCTGAGCCGGCGCGAGCGGCGCAAGCGGCCGCAGGGCACCGGTCATGCCGCGGCCTTGGCGATCGCGATGATGATCAAAATGACGCCGATCACAACGAGCAGATGAATCGCGCCGAACGTGATCTTCACCGCGAGCCACAGCACGAGCCACGCAATGATGAACAGAATGCCGAGACTGGTGAGTATCGCTCGCATCGAACGCTCCAACTGCGGGACAGCTCTTGCTGAAATTCCCAGCTCGTGGACCGGTTCCCGTCCGCGTCATCAAATATTAGAACGCGGAACCCGCGCGAGTTTGCTGCGGATCGTCTCGAGGCGAATGGCCGCAGCGGAGCGTGCACCGCAGATGCACCGGGGCGTGCGCCGCAATTGCACCCTTGCGTGCCCCGCCACAGCAGCACAGATGCCGAGCAATGTCCATACCGAAAGACCGGGCTCGCAAGGGGGGCCTCGCGCCGCGCTCCTTGCGCCGCGCTCCCTTGCGCAGCGCGGGGCGGCGCGCAGGCCTCCGAGCCCGCATGTTGATCGTTGCTGAGCCGACCCCTACACTTGAAGATCAATCCCGCAGATGGGCCGCAGTGGAACACGTTACAGTGACCGGCGCGGGTATCGTCTGCCCCATCGGCTCGGGCGTAAGCGCGTATTGGGACGCCATACGCGGCGGCAAGCACGGGTTCACGGCGATTCCCGGCTGCGACCACCTCCCGGGCAGCAGAATGTGGGCAGCGGTACCCGACGATTTTCTCGATGCACACGAACTGCCGGCGGAGTGGCTGCGCAATGCGGACCGCTTCACCCAGTACGCCGTCGCATCGGCCGCACAGGCCCTGGCGATGGCGGGTCTCGAGCACCCGCCGTGCGAGACCGCCGTGGTGGTCGGCAATACGATGGGCGGATTGCCGCTGTTCGCGCAAACCCAGATGCAGCTCATCGATGAGCCCCGCCACATCACACCGAAGCTCATGGCGCTCGTCATTCCGAATATGGCCGCTGCGCGCGTTTGTCTCGCATGGGGACTGCGTGGCCGGCAGCTCGCGGTGAGCACCGCGTGCGCCTCTTCGCTCGATGCGATCGGCCTTGCCGCGCAGTGGATCGAGCGCGGCGAGGCGCAGTGCGCGCTCGCCGGAGGGGTCGAGACGCTGCTCGCTCCGGTCGTGTACGCGAGCCTCGAGCGTGCCGGGGCGCTCTCGCAATCGCGCGACGGGCGCTGCGCGGCGCGGCCGTTCGACGTCGAGCGCGATGGCTTCGCGATGGGTGACGGCGGCGGGATGCTCCTCCTCGAGAGCGAGCGTCACGCCGAAGCGCGCGGCGCGCGTATTCTCGCCCGCATCCGCGGCTACGCCTCGATGAGCGAGGCGCATCATCTCACCTCCCCCGAGCCGAGCGGCGGGTACGAGGCCGCGGTCATGCACGCAGCGCTCACGGACGCCGCGTGCCCGGTCGAGGTGGTCTTCGCCCACGCGACCGGCACCCTGGTCGGCGACATCGCGGAGCTGCGCGCGATCAACCGCGTGTTCCAGAATACGCGTCCGGTGGTCACGTCGCTCCGCGGCCAGCTCGGACATTCGATGGCGGCCGCGGGCGTGATGTCGATCATCGCCGGGCTCTGCGGCATGCGCGATGGGCTCGTCCCCCCGACCCTCGGAACGCGCCTTGTCGAGCCCGAGGCGCGCTTCGACGTGGTGCTCGATGAGCCCCGGGCCGCGCAGTACGACGCCTTCCTGGTCAACGCCTTCGGATTCGGGGGCCAGAACGCCTCGCTCGTGCTGTCCCGATAAGCGAGCCATGCGCCTGCTGATCCATCCCACGACCCACCCGCTCGGCCAGGAGCTCACGATCCCGAGCTCCAAGTATCACGCGCATCGCGCGCTCATCCTCGCCTCGCTCGCACCCGGCCGCAGCATCATCGCCGGCCTCACCCATGCGAAGCACGTGCAGTACACGCTCGATCTGCTGCGCGCGCTCGGCACCTCGATCCGCACGGATGGTGATCTGTTCATCGTCGAGGGTGGACCTTATCGGCCGGTGCGCTCCGAGCTGTCGGTCGGCAGCTCGGGATCCACGCTCTATTTCATGACCGGCCTCGCGGCGCTCGCCGATCAGCCGGTGACGCTCGTCGGCCAGCGCTATTTCCGGCATCGGCCGGTGCAGCCGCTGGTCGATGCGCTCGCTCAGATGGGCATTCGCGTCGAATCGAGCGATGGGTGCCCGCCGCTGCGCATCGAGAGCGGCAGGCCCACGGGCGGTCGAGTGCGGCTGCCGGGAACACTGTCGCAGTGGCTTTCGGGACTGCTGCTCGTGGCGCCGTTCGCCGCGCGCGAGACGCTGATCGAGGTGCAAGGCGAGCTCAACGAGCGTCCCTACATCGAGCTCACGGTGTCGATGATGCGCCGATTTGGTCTCGAGGTTGAGACCTCCCCGGATTGGCGGCGCTACGTCATTCCCCCGGGTCAGCAGGCGCGCCCGGCGCGCATCGAGCTGCCGCCCGACATCGGCTCGGCGGCATTCGGGCTTGCGATCGCAGCGCTGCACCCTTCGGACATCGTCCTGCGCCGCCTCGCGCTGAACGGTGCGAACGATCATCCCGAGGCCGCCTTTCTCGACGTGATTCGCGAGATGGGGCTGCCCCTCGCGTACGATGCCGCCGCAGGCGGTGTGCGCGTGCGCCACGGCGGAATGCGGCTGCGGGCGGTGCGTGTCGACTGTCGCGAGACTCCCGACATTCTGCCGATCCTTTCAGCGCTCGCCTCGCTCGCCGAAGGCGAGAGTGTCTTTCATAACATCGACCACGTCCGCTTGAAGGAATCGGACCGCGTCGGCGCCATGCTGCAGTTGAATCGCATGGGAGCCGATGCGCGGCTCGAGGGCTCGCGGCTCGTGATCCGCGGCGTCTCAGGGTTGAAAGGTGCGATGCTCTCCTCCTATAACGACCACCGCGTGCTGATGTCACTCGCCGTCGCCGCGACGCGCGCAAGCGGGGAGACCCTCCTCACCTATCCGCACGCGTACCGCATCTCCTATCCCGAGTTCCTCGAGGCGATGAACCACATCGGCGCGTCCATGGAATGCGTCGACTGATGAAGCGGGTCGATTGATGGAGTCGAAAGCGCGCCTCATCGACTGCGTCGCCGCGTACGCGCGCGAGCGGCCGCAGGAGCCCGCAATCGTCGCGCTCGGCGCCGGCGGCGCCCTCGTATGGTCGTGGGAGAGGCTCTGGCGCGAGTGCGGCCGCATCGCCACATTGCTGCTCGCGCTCGGGGTGCGCCCGGGCGAATGCGTCGCGTACCAGGTCCCGAATCGCGCGGAGTTCGTCGCGATCACACTCGGCGCGCTCAGGATCGGGGCGGTGTGCGCACCGCTCATGCCGATCTTTCGCGAGCGCGAGCTCGCCTTCGCACTCGGCCGCTGCGGGGCGCGCGTGTTGTTTCTGCTCGATTCCTTTCGCGGACGCCGGCCGAGCGCCGAAGTGGCCTCACTCTCGCCACGGCCCGAGCATCTCGAGCACGTGATCGTGATCGAGCGGCTCGCAGAGCGGCTCGAGGGTCTCCCCGTTGATGCAGCTGCCCTCGAGGCGCGCCGACCGTCCCCTGATGCGCTCGCGCAGCTCCTGTTCACCTCCGGCACGTCGGGTACGCCGAAGGGCGTCCTGCACCGCCAGGACACGCTGATGCGCGCGGTGCGGCTCGAGATCGAGCATCTCGGCCTCACCGGCCGCGACCGCATCTACGTCCCCTCGCCGCTTGCGCACCAGACGGGATTTCTCTACGGCATGTGGCTCGCGCTCGCGCTCGGGGGCCCGCAGATCCTTCAGGAGCACTGGGAGCCGCGCCGGGCGCTCGATGACATGCAGCGCTGGGGTGCCTCGTTCGTGCAGGCCGCGACGCCGTTCCTGCTCGATCTCGTGCAGGCGGTGGAAAGCGGTGCCGAGCCGCCCGGAGCGCTCAGAGTCTTCGTGCCGACCGGCGCGGCGGTGCCGCGCGCCCTCGCGCGACGCGCCGTGGAGACGCTGCAGAGCGCGATTTGCGGGGCTTTCGGCACGACCGAGGGCTGCCTCGCGACACTCGCCTCACCCGAGGACGCGCCGGAGCAGGCCTGGGGGAGCGACGGCCGGGCGCTGCCCTCGATCCGCATCCGCGTGTGCGACGAGGCGGGTCGCGAGCGGCCGGCAGGGGCGGAAGGACATTTCGAGATCGCCTCCCCCACGATGTTCGACGGGTATCTCGAGGACCCCAGCGCGACCGCGCAGGCCTACACCGCGGACGGCTGGTACCGGACGGGTGACCTCGCCACCATCGATGCGGCGGGCTACCTGCGCATCACGGGACGCGTGAAGGACGTGATCAACCGGGGCGGCGAGAAGATCCCCGTCGCCGACATCGAGCAGTTGCTATATCAACACGAGGCCGTGCGCGAGGCGGCGATCGTGGCCATGCCCGATGCGCGCCTTGGTGAACGTGCCTGCGTCTTCGTAGCTCCCCGACCCGGCCGCGCGCTCGACCTACCCTCTCTGAAGATTTTCCTGGACGAGCGCCGGGTCGCCAAACAATACTGGCCCGAGCGGCTGGAGCTGCTCGAGGAGCTGCCGAAGACGGCCTCCGGCAAGATCCAAAAATACATCCTGCGCGAGCGCGCGAAGCTGCTCGCGAGCGCCAGCGAGGAGTCATGAGCGCGCATCCCTGCATGAGCCCCGCCGAGTTCGCCGCGCTGAAGCGCGAGATCGAGGAGTACATCCGCGGACCCGGCGAGCGCTGGGCCGAGCGCATCGAGCGCGAGCATGCGGTGCCGCTTGCGCTCTGGGACGAGCTGCGCGAGCGGGGTCTGCTCGACCTTGCGGCCCCACGCGAGCTCGGCGGCCGCGGCATTCCGTTCACCCGTTACCTCGAGCTCATGGAGATCGTCGCCATGTCGCACGCGGCGGTGCGGATGATCGTGCACGTCGTGAACGGCATCTGGCGCGCGCTCGACCGGCACGCCACCCCCGAGCAGCGCAAGCGCTTCGTCGAGCCCGCGGTGGCAGGCCGGATCAAGGTCGCCTTCTCGCTCACGGAGCCCGGTGCCGGCACGGGCGCGGACTTGCGCTGCGCCGTCGTCCGCCATGGCGACAGCTATCATCTGACCGGCGAGAAGCATCTCATCACCTTCGGCTCGATTTGCGACTACTGGCTGCTCTTCGCGCGCGTGGCCGGCACGACCGGAGCGGACGGCACGGTCGCCCTGATGGTGCCGCGAAACGCGGACAACACGGTGGTCGAGCGCATGCCGGAGTCGA
>JBOHZR010000244.1:0-21193 GCA_050738595.1 Steroidobacteraceae bacterium
CCATCGCCATCGACGTGATGAGCGGTGATCGCGGACCAGAGGAGCGCATCGCCGGCGCGCTTCGAGTCCTCACCGATCGCCGCGAGCTCGACGTCCTGCTCGTCGGCCGGCCGGAGGCGATCGCACCGAGTCTCGGTGCGCTGCCCGCATCGCTCGAGGGCCGCCTCGGGATCGTATCCGCAACGCACGTCATCGCGATGGATGAGGCCCCGCGCGCCGCCGTGCGCCGTGGCCGGGAATCCTCCATGCGCGTCGCGGTGGATCTGGTCAAGCAGGGGCGCGCGGCCGCCTGCGTGAGCGCGGGCAACACGGGCGCCCTCACGGCGATTTCCCATTTCGTGCTGAAGACGGTCGCGAACGTCGAACGTGCGGCCATCATGTCGGCGATCCCCTCCGCGAAGGGCCACACACACATGCTCGATCTCGGCGCGAACACCCGGGCGACCGCGCTGCAGCTGCTGCAATTCGCGCGCATGGGTGCGATCGTCGCGCGCGACCTGCACGGCATCGCCTCACCGCGCGTGGGACTGCTCAACATCGGCGAGGAGGACACGAAGGGCCACGAAGTCGTGCAAACCGCGCATGCGCTGCTCGCCGAGAGCGCCATCCGCTATGTCGGTTTCGTGGAAGGCGATGCGATCTTCGGCGGGGAGGTCGACGTGGTCGTGACGGACGGCTTCACGGGCAACGTGGCGCTGAAGACGATGGAGGGTCTCGCGCGACTCATCGCGGCGCGAACCCGCCGCGAGCTCACGACCTCGTGGCGCGGTGTTCTCGGCGCGCGGATCGCGCGGCCGGCGCTCGAGCGCGTGAGCGAAAGTCTCGATCCCCGGCGCTACAACGGCGCGTGCATGGTCGGGCTCAAGGGGATCGTGGTCAAAAGCCACGGCAGCGCGGATGCCACCGCATTCGCTCGGGCGGTCGAGCTCGCGGCGCATGCTGCCGCTGGAGAGCTCACCGTCCGCATCACGCGGGCGTTCATGCCGGCCGAGGGGGGCTGATGTATTCGCAAATCGCGGGCACCGGCTCGCATCTGCCGGAGCGCATCCTGACCAATCACGATCTCGAGCGCATGATGGATACCACTGATGAGTGGATCCGTGAGCGTACGGGCATCGAGCGGCGACGCATCGCGGCGGATCACGAGACGACGGTCGATCTCGCCGAGCCGGCGGCGCGCCGCGCGCTCGAGGCCGCGGGTGTGCAGCCGCGGGACGTGGATTTCATCGCTTTCGGAACGACGACTCCGGATTACATCTTCCCGAATTGCGGAGCGCTGCTGCAGCAGCGGCTCGGCTGCCGGCCGGGCGGTCCGGCCTTCGATGTCCAAACGGCATGCAGCGGGTTCATCTATGCCCTGGCAATCGCCGACAAATTCGTGCGCGCCGGCGAGTCGCAATGCGCTCTCGTCGTCGGTTCGGAGACGATGTCCCGCATCACGGACTGGACGGACCGTGCGACGGCCGTGCTGTTCGCCGACGGCGCGGGTGCGGTCGTGCTCCGACCCGCCAAGGAGCCCGGCATTCTCTCGACGCATCTGCACGCCGATGGTCAGTACAAAGAGATGCTCTACTGCCCGGGCGGCGTGTCACGCGATGGGATCGCCCAGCCCGACTTCGGGGAGCGCCGCACGATCCGGATGATGGGAAAAGAGGTTTTCAAGGTCGCCGTGACGAGCCTGGGTCGAGTGGTCGATGAGGCGCTCGAGACGAATCGGCTCGATCGATCGGCGATCGACTGGCTCGTGCCTCATCAGGCGAATATCCGCATCATCCGGGCGACCGCTCGCAAGCTCGAGCTGCCGATGGAGCGGGTGATCGTCACCGTGCAGGACCACGGTAACACCTCGACCGCGTCGGTTCCCCTCGCGCTCGATGTCGGGGTGCGCGACGGTCGGATCAAACGGGGCGATTTGCTGCTGCTCGAGGCGTTCGGTGGCGGGATGACATGGGGGGCGGCGCTGGTTCGCTTCTGAGCGGGCGACCCGCACCGGGCCCTCAAGCGCGCGGCAGCTGCGCCGGCCCGCAAAAACCACAGAGCGCCGCGCCGTTCGATGGCGACGCGGCGCTCTGCAACGCCTTCAGGAGCTGAACTGCGCTTACTTCGAGACCGACCGCTTGAACATGCGGTCGAGCTTCTCGTTGGTCGCGTCTACCGCCGACTGGGCGGCCTGGGCAGCAGCCAGAGCCTGATTGGCCGTGCTCTGCGCACCGCTCGCCGCCTGGCTGGCGGCCTGCGCGGCGCTCGCAGCTTGGTCGGCCGAGGCCTTGGTCGCCTGCTGGTCAGCCTGCAGCTTGCTCACCTGCGACTTCAGGTCTGCGATGTCAGCCTGAAGCGGCTTGATGTCGGTGCAACCCGCCAAGCCGATCACGACTGCCACGGCAGCCACTTTCATCACCGTCGCGCTCTTCATACAAACGTCCCCTTCTGGGTTGTTGACTAAAGGGAGTCCCTGAAACAGGGCGATGCGAAGAAGCAAGCGTAGTGCTTCCGCCACAGTCTTCGCAAGCCATGCAATGCCATCAAATTTGGACCCGGAATGCAACTGCTTGACATCAGCGCGCGTCGTTGGGCTGCGACACGCGCGGTGTGAAGGGCCAAGTACGGCTTAGGCCGCTCGAGCGTGTAAGACGTGCCTGCATCATTGAAAGGCATGTGTAAGGATTCCGCTACAGCCTGTCTCGGTGACGGAGGATCTCGCGCGCGGAGTTGTGGCCGGGTACGCCGGTCACCCCGCCTCCCGGATGGCTACCGGACCCGCACAGATACAGCCCGGCGACGGGCGTGCGGTAGTCCCCGTAGCCGAGCACCGGGCGGGCGGCCCAGAGCTGATCGAGCCCCAGTGCGCCGTGGAAAATATCGCCTCCGGTGAGACCGAAGCGCTCCTCGAGATCGAGCGGGGAGAGGGCGAGCCGCCCGACCACGCTGCGCTTGAAATTCGGGGCGTAAGCGTCGACCGTCTCGATGATCGAATCCGCGATCCGCTCGCGCTCTGCGTGCCAGCTGCGTCCCTCGGGCAGCGAATACGCGAAGTGCTGGCAGAACAGGCTCGCCACGTGGGCGCCCGGCGGTGCGAGGGTCGGGTCGATGACGCTCGGAACCAGCATCTCGATGATCGGTGCGGGCGAGGTTCCCGAGGTACGGGCATCGAGGTATGCGCGCTCCATGTAAGGGAGCGACGGTGCAATGATGATGCCCGCTGCGAGGTGCGCGCCTGATTCCGGGCGGCTTGCGAAACGCGGCAGCTCGGTGAGTGCGACATTCATGCGGAACGTTGCCGACTCACAACGATAGCGCTCGATCCGGGCGCGGAAGTCCTCGGGCAAAGCCTCTCGATCGAGAAGCGCGAGAAAGAGAAGCTTCGGAGTGACGTTCGCCGCGATGATCGGTGCGCGGAAGGTGCGTCCGTCAAGGAGACGCACGCCCGTTGCGCGGTGCAGGGCAGAAGGTCTCGCTGCCCCCCTTTGATGCGCTGCATCGTGAGTTCGACCCTCGAGTGCGCGGGAGCGGGCGGCCGCTCTCGCCGGGGGTTCCGTCAGGATCGCCTCGACGGGCGCTTCCGTGAGGATGTGGACACCGAGCCGCGCCGCCTCGCGCGCCATGGTTTGCGTGATGACGCCCATGCCGCCGATTGCGTGACCCCACACGCCGGGTTTGCCGTTCACCTCGCCCCAGGCGTGATGCAGCAGCACGTACGCGCTCGTCGGGGCGTAGGGGCTCTGGAACGTGCCGACGACGGCATCGAAGCCGTGCAGCGCCTTCACGGCGTCCCACTCGAACCAGGCATCGAGCAGGTCTCCGGCGCTGCGGGTGAAGAGCTCGTGCAGCGCACGTTGGGTTTCGATCGGGAGGCGGCGGAGGCTCCGTCCGAGGGTGAGCAGACTCCACAGATCGCGCGGGCCGTGGAGGCCTGTGGGGGGTGTTTTGAGGAGGAGGCTACGCAAGGCATTGGCGGCATGACCGAGCATCGTGTGGAAGGCAGGTAGGCGCTCGGCATCGCGCGGGGCATATTGCTGCAATGCGGTGAGGGTGTCCGTGAGAGCCGGTCCGGCGCAGAGTGCGCGCCCATCGGGCAACGGCAGAAAATTCTGCATCGGGCGCTCGATGATCGTAAGGCCGTGCGCGGCGAGCCCGAGGTCGCGGAGCACCTTCGGATGCAGCAGACTCACCGTGTAGCTCGCCGTGGAATTGCGGAATCCGGGATGGAATTCCTCCGTGACGGCGGCACCCCCGACGAGGCTGCGCCGCTCGAGGACGAGTACTCGCAAGCCCGCTCGGGCGAGATAGCAGGCGCAGGTGAGGCCGTTGTGGCCGGCGCCGACGATTATCGCGTCGTAAGCGGAATCACTTGCACGAGCCCGAAATCTGGATATAATCACAGTGTATGGGCAAACAGTTTGGCAACC
The DNA here is from genome assembly GCA_050738595.1 of Steroidobacteraceae bacterium. GTDB lineage: Bacteria > Pseudomonadota > Gammaproteobacteria > Steroidobacterales > Steroidobacteraceae > JASHUC01. The sequence continues at coordinate 4,407 of JBOHZR010000244.1, forward strand.
AGCTTACCGTCATGTCAGACCTGACTTCGCGCCAATCGCAGATTCTGCGCCTCATCCAGCGCTTCATCTCCGAGACCGGCATGCCGCCCACGCGGGCGGAGATCGCCCGGGAGCTCGGGTTCAGATCGGCCAATGCGGCGGAGGATCATCTGCGCGCGCTCGCGCGTAAAGGGGTCATTGCGCTCATCCCCGGCACCTCCCGCGGCATTCAGCTGAAGGACACGATGCGCGAGCAGATGGGACTGCCGCTCATCGGCCGCGTCGCCGCCGGCAAGCCGATTTTCGCGGAGGAGAACATCGAGTCGCGTTTGCAGATCGACCCGGCGATCTTCCAGCCGAAGCCTCATTATCTGCTGAAGGTGACCGGCATGAGCATGCGAAACGCCGGCATCCTCGATGGAGATCTGGTCGCCGTGCACCGCACCTCCGAGGTGCGCAGCCGCCAGATCGTGGTCGCGCGCCTCGAGAACGAGGTCACCGTCAAGCGCTACCGACAGGAGGGCTCCATCGTGTGGCTCCTGCCGGAGAACGAGGACTTCGAGCCCATCCGGGTCTCTCTGAAGGAGCAGTCGCTCATCATCGAAGGAATCGTCGTGGGCGTCGTGCGCCGCAGCGGCAGGACGGTGGGCCTGGCGTAGCGCTCGCGGGCGCGGCACCGCACGGACGCGGCATTTGGTGAAACCGGACGCTCGTGGACCCAGCAGTGCAATCAGCAGTCGATCCGCGCCTCGCGCGCCTGCTCGAGCATCCCGCGCTCTGGCGGGGCCGCAGTGCGGCGCGTTCGAGCACCGTGCCGACGGGGTTTGCCGCGCTCGATGCGGCGCTGCCCGGCGCAGGCTGGCCGCAGGTCGGGCTCGTGGAGATTCTGATCTCACGGCTCGGGGTCGGCGAACTGTATTTGATTCTGCCGGCGCTCGCCTCCCTCACCCAGCGGCTCGAGGCTCGATGGTGCGCCTGGATCGCGCCGCGGCAGCCGTTCGCTCACCACGCTCGCTCTTCGCTCGAGCCGTTTGCGCCGGCGCTCGCCGCGCATGGCGTGAATTTTGCGCGCGTGCTCATCGTGCGCACGGAATCACCGCTCTGGGCCTGCGAGCAGGCGCTGCGCTCGGGGGCGTGCGATGCGGCGGTCGCCTGGATGCAGCGCGTGCCAGTTCGCGCTCTGCGGCGCCTGCAGCTCGCCGCAGAGCGGGGTCGAACGCTCTTCTTTCTCTTTCGCGGGCTCTCCACGCGCGCAGTGCGGGAGCCCTCCGTGGCGGTGTTGCGGATCACGGTGCAGCCCTTGCGCGAGGGGGCTCGCATCGACATTCTGAAGAGCCGCGGGAGCCCGCGCGGTGCGATCTGCCTGTCGCTGCACGAGGCGCCGCATGCAGCGGCAGCGACGAAGTGAATCATGCGGGCACGCCCTCATCGACCGGCGACGGGAATCGTCCCGCTCACGCGTCCGGCGCCACGGCTCGTGTCCCGGGTGGCGCCCCGGGTCGAGCAGCACGCTTTGCCGCTTCTCGAGCCGCGCGAGCTGTGGATCGGAGTGCATCTGCCGCAGCTCGCGCTCGAAGCGCTGATGCAGCTCGAGAAGAAGGCTCGCCTCTCACCGGAGCCCCTTGCGGTTGCCGAGCTGCAGGGAAGCGCTCAATGCATCGTAGCGGCCAACGAGCAGGCATCGCGTGCCGGCGTACGAGCCGGTATGAGCCTCGCGGCGGCGCTGGCGCTCGCTCCGCAGCTCACAGTGAGGACCCGCGATCCGCATCGTGAGCAGGTGTTGCTGGAGCGGCTTGCGAGGCACGCGCTCGCCTTCACCCCGCGCGTGAGCCTCGCGCCACCTGATGAATTGCTGCTCGAAATCAAAGGAAGCCTGCGACTGTTCGGCGGAGCGACGAAGCTCGGCTCAGCCTTTCTCAGAGCCTGCCGGGTGGCCGGCGCACAGCCGAGGCTCGCTCTGGCACCCACACCTCTTGCAGCACTCGCGTTAGCGCGCCATGCCGCGTGGGCGGCATCGGCGTCACGGGCCGCCGATGATCGCCCGGTAGTGCCGGAGGGCTCGCGTTTCAAAGTCACGGACGAATCGCGGCTCGTCGGCGCCCTTGCGCCGCTGCCGCTTGCAGTACTGCGCTGGCCGCCGCAGGTGCTCGAGCGGCTGGGGAAGGTCGGCGTGCGCACGATCGGGGAGGCGCTGCGTCTGCCGCGCGCGGGATTCGCACGGCGCTTCGGCGTCGAGGCGCTCGCCACGCTCGATCGCCTGACGAGGCGCGCTCCCGATCCGCGCCGCAGCTTCCAGGCGTCGGAGCGGTTTCGCATGCGCAGAGGCTGCGCGTACGACCTCGAGCATCACGCGGCGATCCTCGCCGCCCTCACTCCCTTCTTCGAGGCGCTCGCGAAGTTTCTCGAAGCGCGCCAGTGCGGCATCACCGAGCTCGAATGCCGGCTGTGGCATCGCCATGCTGCACCGACCCGCTGCGTGCTGAATCTCGCTGCACCGGCGGCCAGCGGCGCAAGCTTGCAGGCATTGCTCAGCGAGCGACTGGCCGCGCTCGACCTTCCAGAGTCCGTGCGCTCGCTCGAGCTGCGCTCCGGCCGGCTCGTGCCGCGCACGCTGCGCGCCGAATCGCTCTGGCAGCCCGCAGAGCACGGCGGCGGGGGCGCAGGAGCGCAATCGGTCGATTTGATCGAGATGCTGCGCGCCAGGCTCGGCAGCGATGCAGTGCACGGTCTCGCCATTCATGCGACGCATCGACCCGAGGCGGCGTCGCAGCGAGTGGAACCGGCGCCGCGGCGAGTGGAGGCGGCGCCCGCGCTGCCATGGCCGGCATTCCGCCGCCCACTCTGGCTGTTCTCCGAGCCCGAGCCTCTGTCGGAGTCGGACGGCTTGCCTCGAAGGCGCGGACCGCTGCGCCTGCTCAGTGAGCCCGAGCGCATCGAGACGGGATGGTGGGAAGGAGAGGGCTGCGAAGCAGGAGTGCGCAGCAGGGAGGTCGCGCGGGATTATTATCAGGCGATCGACATCCACGGCGTGCGGCTGTGGATATATCGCGAGCGGCTGAAGCCGCATCGATGGTTCCTGCAGGGCGTGTTCGGCTGAGCGCGTCGAATCGCAGCCGGGAGAAATCGCATGGCCAAGGTCAGCGTGAAAGCATTCTCGATCTCGATCGACGGGTATGGTGCTGGTCCGCGGCAGAGCCTCGAGAACCCGCTCGGCATCGGCGGGCCGGCTTTGCATGACTGGGCGTGGGCGACGCGAACGTTCCAGCGCATGCACGGGCGGGACGGCGGTGCGACCGGCATCGACGATGACTTTGCCGCGCGGAGCTTCGAGAACGTCGGCGCGTGGATCCTGGGACGGAACATGTTCGGACCCGTTCGCGGACCCTGGCCCGACGAGAGCTGGAAGGGATGGTGGGGAGATACCCCGCCGTATCATGTCCCCGTATTCGTGTTGACCCACCACCCGCGCCGCTCGCTCGTCATGCAGGGTGGGACCACGTTCCATTTCGTGACTGATGGAATTCACGCCGCACTGGCACGAGCCACGGAGGCCGCTGCCGGCAAGGACGTCCGAATCGGCGGGGGCGTCGCGACGGTCCAGCAGTATCTGCGCGCCGGACTCATCGACGAGCTTCATCTCGCCATCTCACCGATGCTTTTAGGAAGCGGCGAACGGCTGTTCGCCGATATCGATCTCGTCGAGCTCGGTTATCGCTGCACCGAGCATGTCGCCACGCCCAATGCCACTCACATCGTCCTCGGCCGCCGCCAGGGCAATTGAGACTTAAGGCCTTCCGAAGCGTTAGCTCTGCACCGCGGCGCACTGCGCGAGCTCCTGAACCGCTATGGCTTCAGGCAACCGCGGGTCTTTGGCTCAGTACTGACTCGGACGGATACCGAGGAGAGCGACCTCGATGTGCTAGTCGAGCCGGTGCGTGGAACGACGCTCTTCACCCTGGCGAGCAAATCCAATCCCTTCTGAAACCCGACGGAAGCTCGGCGCCGAAACGATGAGCTTGCGAGAATCGAGAGCTCGGCCGTGCTCGACACTGACGAGTCGCCGGCAGCCGCTTCCGGTTCACGGGAGCCTTCACTTCGTTCGCGGCCGGATCTGGGTTCCCGCGCCGGCGGTGATGAACACCGCGGTCGCCTCGCCCGTGACATCGGCGGTGTGCCACGTTCCCGCCGGATTGATCGCGTACTCTCCGGGGGAGAGGGCGACGATGTTTCGCGTACCGTCGGCGTGTTCCTGATGAAGCGTGATTCGCCCTGCCGTGCACAGGACGATCTCGCTTCCATTCGGGTGGACTTCCCACGAATCCCACGACCGCTCGAACGTGAACATGCTGACGAGCCGCCCTTCGAGACCGTCCGATTCGTGGCGTGAGACGTAGGCTCCGTACCAATCCATCGTGCCCGTGAATTCCGGCTCCACCATTGCGGCTGCATTGCGGCCGAGATGGATCGGATACTTGTCGATGCGGTGTGCGGTCATTCTCGTACTCCTTCAGAGCTCAAAGCAGTCTCTTGCGAAGTCTATTGGGTGACGTTTTCTTCTTGCCAGCGGCGTGGCGGACGGGCGCCGGATCGGCGGTGACGAAGGACCACGCTACCTGCAGAACCGATCGCATGTCCGCTCGGTTCACCTTCGGCACTCTGACGAGAACCGACGGGTAAGGGGCATAGTGAGCCGTGACGTAGAACTTGTCCGGCTCGGCCGCAAGTAATCGCGCGCGGTCGTCGAGTCCGACCCTCACGACGAGGGAATCGCGCTCGGCGGATCGGTGGATCGCCTGGCAGGCGAGCAGCTTGCCGTGTAGTTTGAATGCCCAACCCCAACCCGTGATGCTCTCCTTCACGTCGGGGAGGCTCACCGCGATCTGCCTCACTTCGTCGAAACTCATGGCGTGCTCGCGGCCGCTGCACGGCAGAGCTCCGCGAGTTGCTCCTGCATGCTCTCGGGGTCGGGAGTCTTCTCCGGCGCATTCCATTCGAGCGGCGTTCCGGCAAACATGCCCTCGAGAGCGTCCGCCGGCGCGCCGTGCGCGAGCAGCACGCGCGCCGCCTCGGCGTGGCCGAACATGGCGGCCCGATGCAATGGCGTGACGCCGTCGCGATCCTTCACTGCGGGATCGAACCCGCACGACAGCAGGGTCTCGAGCGCGGCAGCATCGCCGCGCTCGGCCTGAACGTGCACCGTCAAATGATGCTCCCCACGGAGCTGCGCGCGCAGAGCGGGGTCCGCCGTCAGCATCGCCTCGGCGCTCGGGCGATCACCGCGCGCACAGGCCGAGACGAACCGCTCGAGCGACGAGAGCTCATCCCGTGCGCCGTGCTGGAGCAACCAGGCTGCGATATCGGCATTTCCATGAAGCTCGGCGAGCTTGCGCGCGAAGTCGTGAGATACGTGATTGGACACCAGTCTCAGTAAGGATACTCTGCTTTGCCGGCGGGTCCCCGGAAGGAGTGACGATGTATCGAGCGCGCATGTTCGTTCTCGTGAGTGCAGTTCTCGCGGCGCTCGCCTTGCAGATGCCCGCGAGCCTTGCGGGCGGCAAGGCCGGCTCGGGTCCCGCACCCGGCATCGCGGCGATCGACACGCAGCGTTTTCTCGACGACATACGAGTGCTGTCCTCAGATGACTTTGAAGGCCGCTCGGAGGGCACGCGGGGCGAGACGCTCTCGATCGGCTACATCGCGCGGCGGTTCAAATCGATCGGCCTTACCCCGGGAAACCCGGACGGAAGCTACCTGCAAACGGTCCCGATGACCGGGATCACGAGCCGCCCGCAAGCGAGCATCCGTGTCGGTGGGAAGACCTTGACGCTGCGCGCGCCGGAGGATTTCGTCGCGTTCTCCGCGGTCCGCAAGGCGCGCATCGACATCCCAGCCTCGCAGCTCGTTTTCGTCGGCTACGGCGTCATCGCCCCGGAATACCACTGGGATGATTACAAGGGGCTCGACGTCCGCGGCAAGACGCTGGTGATGCTCATCAACGATCCGCCCGTACCGGATCCGAACGACCCGGCCAAGCTCGATCCCAAGACGTTCGGCGGCAAGGCGATGACCTACTACGGCCGCTGGACCTACAAATACGAGATCGCCGCAAAGCTCGGCGCCGCGGCGGCGATCATCGTGCACGAGACGGTGCCGGCAGCGTACCCGTACTCAGTCGTGGTCAACAGTTGGGGCGGCGAGAATTTCGTGCTCACGAGCTCGAAGCCGAGCACGAGCTATCCGACGGTTGCCGCGTGGATCACGCTGGATAAAGCGAAGGAGCTCTTCGCCGATGCCGGCCTCGACTTCGAGGCGATGAAGAAGGCGGCCGTCTCCCGCCGCTTCCGGCCAGTGGTGATGAATGCCAGAGCTCATTTCAAACTCGAGAATCGTTGGCGCGACATCGAATCGCACAACGTGGTCGGTAGGCTCGCAGGGGCCGACCCGAAGCTGAGAAAGCAGTATGTGATCTACAGCGCTCACTGGGATCACTTCGGCTGGGACCGGAAGCTTCCCGGCAGCAAGCACGATCAGATCTTTCACGGCGCTCACGACAACGCGTCGGGCGTCGCGGCGCTCCTCGAGCTCGCGCGCGCGTTCAAGGCGCTGCCGCAGCCACCGAGGCGCTCCGTCCTGTTTCTCGCCACGACGGGCGAGGAGCGCGGGCTCCTCGGCGCGCTCTACTACGCGACGCATCCGCTTCAGCCGCTGCGCGATACGGTAGCGGACATCAACATGGACGGCATCGCCTCCTGGGGGCGAACGAAGGACATCGAGCTCATCAGCTCAGGCAAGTCGACGATCGACAGGACGGTCGACGCTCAAGCGGCGCTCATGGGCGTGGTGGTCGAGCCGGACCAGCATCCGGAGCGGGGAAGCGTGTACCGCGCCGATCAGCTCGAATTCGCCCGCGCCGGCGTGCCCGTCGTCTATCTCGGCGGCGGACTCGATGTGATCGGCAAGCCTCCCGGCTATGGCGAGCGGATGACGCAGGATTACATCGCTCACCATTATCATCAGGTCACCGACACGATCGATCCGCGCTGGGACCTCTCGGGTTCCGCGCAGGAGATCGAACTCCTGTTCCGCACAGGATACGCACTCGCGCAATCCTCGAGCTGGCCGCAGTGGAATGCGGACTCGGAATTCGCTCGATGAGGGTCGCCCTAGTGCGCGGGGAGTGCGCAGCGGAAGTTCTGCGCCTCGTCAGTGCTGCCGTGTCCCCCATATGCGGCGACCTGCGGATAAGGGCAGAGCGGGCGCGTGCGGGGCGGGGCTCCGGGCGGATTGCTCGCGATGATTCGCTCCGGCGCGCGGCCGGTCGCGACCCACCGGTCGATTGCGGAGATCGGATCGAGAACGTAGGGACCGTCGCCGCCCGAGCAGTGTCCCATTCCGGGCACCATGAAGAGCCGGACCGCATCTTCAGTGCGCCGTGGCCCGAGGCGGCGCGTGAGCGCGGTGTAGAAGTTCACCGTGCTCATCGATGGAATGAGTCCGTCGGCCCACCCATGAGAGAGCAGCAGCTTGCGGCCCTGCGCGAAGTACGCATCGAGGCCGCTCGCGGGCACATCGAGCACCGCGCTGCCGGCCGCGAGCGCGAGCGCCACGTCGTGATCGTAATCGAACGTCCGGAAGTCCCATTTCGGGTTCTTGAACACCAGGTCCTTCATGTAGGTCTCGGCGGCGCCGAAGGGCAGGGGGCCTGCGGTCTGAATCGGGAACATCGCCTCACTGCCGGGCTCGAAGCCCGGAAAGATCTGCTGCTGCGTGCGCGGATTGCGCGGGCCGGCATAGATGGCGCGTAGCGCCGCGACCTGCGGTGCAGTCAAACAGCCCGGGCCGTCGCCACTGCCGCACTCGAGACTCGCCGGATCGAATCGGCAGCGCCGCGGATCGTCGATGATCCCATCGCGGATGCCATCGAGCGCATCGCAGGCCCGCACGACGGCCTTGTGGATGAACGCGAACTTTGCGGGTGGGATGAAGCTCGCTCGCACCTTCAGAGTCGCCTCACCGGTCCACAGCGAGCTCATCATGAGGGGAACCATCGGGTTGGCAGGTGCCATGGATGAGATCCCGTCGTAATCGCGGGGATAGCGATACGCTTCCATGAGCCCCTGGCGGCCGCCCGTCGAGCAGCTCGCGAACAGAGAGCGTGACGGGTGCTTGCCGTAAAAGGCCGCGATCATCGCCTTCGCGACCACCGTCATCTCATGCGGCGCTCGATAGCCGAAGTCGATGAGCTTCTGGGGATGCCCGGCGGCGAATCCGGCGTCGAGCGGACTGCCCTGGTGGCCATCGTCGGTCGCGGCCGTGGCGTAGCCGTTGAGCAGTGGGGCGACCATTTCGAAGTAGGAGATCGCGCCGGCCCAGACGCCATTGCCGACGCCCACGAACTTGGCGTTCCAGCCCGTCTCCGGCATCCACACCTCGAAGCGGATATCCGAGTCCGGGGTCGGCTTGACGGTGCCGGCCACGCGGCAGAAGGCGGGAAGCCGCACGAATAATGCACGCGGCGCCCCAGGCGCGCGCGCAGCCGTCGGGGGTTCGAATGCCCCCGGCGCCACCCGTTGCGCGAGCGTCACGGTCGTGTTCGGCAGGTGGATGTGAGCGAGCGCTTCGCAGCTCGCCGCGCGAGCGGGTCCGACCCGGAGCATCGCCGCGAGCACCGTGCTGCAGACGGTCGAGGTGATCTTCGTGGCGCGATTCATGATGCCCCCGCAACTCGGGTTTGATGGCGAAGCATAACAGCGCTTCAAGCGCCTGCGCGGCCTCGGGCGAAAGCGTACGTGGGCAGTCGTCGGCACGCTGCGCTGAGCGCCGATACGTGATTTGCCTCGCGACTCGGCATAAGATCGCGGTATAGGTAGGGGGAGAGCCAATGATTTCGACAGCGCTTTTCAGGGGCGCACTCGCTGCGATCTGCGCGGCAGCGCTGGCATCAGGCTGCGGCACGCGAACCGCGCAGTCGCAGGAGACGGGGGTTGCCGCGGGGGCGGGAGCTGCCGCGGCGCATCCGGCGCCCGCGAACCCGTACGCGGCGCTCGCGAGGCTGCCGGATTGGTCCGGGGTCTGGAACCCGGCGTTCATGCGGCCGCCGCCGAGGACGCCCCGTCCGGCCCCACCGAAGCTCACTCCGAAGTACGCGGCGCAATACGCCAAAGTACAGGCGAAGAATCGTAAGACGCCGGGGATCAATTTCGTCTCTGACCAAGCGAGCTGCGTGCCGCCCGGAGTGCCGCAGAGCATGAACGAGCCCTATCCCATCGAGTTTCTCTTCACCCCGGGACGGGTGACGATCCTCATCGAGACGGACCATCTGGTCCGCCGCATCTGGACCGATGGTCGCCCGCTGCCCAAGGACCCCGATCCGACCTATCAGGGAAGCTCCGTTGGGCACTGGGAGGGCGATACGCTCGTCGTCGAGACCGAGTCGATCCTCCCGGATACGAGTCCGATGAACGGCGTCAACGGGCACAGCGCTCAGTTTCACGTGACGGAGCGGATACGCCTCGTCCAGCCGGACATGCTCGCGATCACGACCACGAGGACAGATCCCGCCGTGTTCGTCGAGCCGTACACGACGACGGCCTATTACCAGCGTCATCGCGACTGGCACATCATGGAATACGTGTGTGAGCAGAACAATCACGATGCGCTCGACGCACATGGTAATGCCGCGTTCAGCCTCAGCCACAAGCCGGAGTAGCAACCAGTGAATGCCGCAAGAGGATTGATGTCGGCGCTTGTTTGTGCCGCCTCGCTCGCTCTCGGGGGAACCGCGAGCGCCCACCACTCGACAGCCATGTTCGAATGGGGCAAGGAAGCGTCCTTGAGCGGAACGATCAAGCAGTATCAGTGGACGCAGCCTCACACGTTCCTCTGGGTGGTCGTCGACAAGGGTAACGGCACGACGCAGGAGTGGGGCCTCGAGGGCATGAGCCCGAGCTGGCTCGGCCGGCGCGGCTGGAGCCGGCATTCGTTCAAGGCGGGAGATAAGGTCTCGGTCGTCTACTATCCATTGAAGGATCACAGGCCCGGCGGATTCTATGTGCGGGTCAAGGGAGCGGACGGCAAGCTGATGGAAGCGCTCCCGCAGCGCCACGGCTGAGGCACGGCCAGAGCGCTCGCAAGAGCGATTCCGCGCCAGCCGGAGACGGAGGACAGAGGTGCTCACAGCCTTCAACATCATCATGAGGATCGTGAGCACGCTCATCGGCCTCGCTCTGGCCGCCATGGGCATCGTGTGGATGCTGCAGGGCCTGAACCTCGCTTTCCGGGTCGGCTTCATGGTCGGCGAGAAGCGCTGGGTTCTCTACGGAGCGCTCGTTGCGCTCGTCGGCATTGCGCAGGTGATCTGGAGCAATACCCGCCAATCGGCTGTCGCGCGCACGTCCTGATCGGCATGCGGCCCCGCGCGCGCTAGAGCCGTGATACTGCTCCGCCTCGTTCGTACAATTCTCCATGATGAGCGCGGACGTCGAGGACTCGAGCGGGCCTGCATGCGCCTCGGCGGCCGGGGAGCGGAATTGGGACGCCGTCTTCACCGAGGAATTTCCGCGCGTCTACAACTTCCTGCGCTATCGCCTGGGCAATGAGACCGTCGCCGAGGATCTCGCATCCCGGACATTCGAGAAAGCCTGGCGCGATCGGCATCGCTATCGACGGGATCTGTCGAAGTTCTCGACCTGGCTGCTGACGATCGCACGCAATCTCGCGATCGACCATCGGCGCACGGAGCACCTGCACGCGCCGCTCGATGCGGCGGCGGATGCGCCCGCGGAGGGAACCCCGGAGGAGGAGGCCGAGATGCGATCCAACTTCGTTCGACTTTCGGCGCTCCTTGGGGAGTTGAGCGATCGTGAACGGGAGCTGCTCGCGCTCAAATACGGCGCCGGAGCGACGAATCGCGCCATCGCCAATGTGACGGGTCTCAGCGAATCGAACGTGGGCACGATCGTGCATCGCACGGTCGCGGCGCTGCGCTCGAGATGGTGAGCGGAGGTGAACGCTATGCATGACGAATTCATGCTCGCCGGACTGCGCAAGCCGCGGCCGGAGCTCGTGAGGGAAGTCCGGGGCCGGCTCGCCGCGCTCGAGGCGGGAGAGCGCCGCGCGGCGAGGATGCCGCCTCTTCGCTGGGCGGCCGCGGCCGCCGCCGTGATCGTCCTGGCTTGCACATTCGCTCTGCCGTCCGTGCGGGCCGCCGCGCAGGCATTTCTCGACTTGTTTCGCGTCGTGAACTTCGCGCCGGTAGCGGTCGGGACCGATCGGCTGAGACTGCTGGCCGACCCTCAAGGGATCGATCTGCCGAGGCTTCTGGGTGATCAGATACAGACCCTGCAGGCGCCCGGTCCGCCCCAGGCCGTGCCGACCCTCGATGCCGCCGGCTCCCTGGCCGGCACGCGAATCGCGGTGCCCACTTGGCAGCCGGTCGGGTTGGGGCTTGAGCGCATCGAGGTCGTGGGAAGCAGGAAGCTTCGGGTCACCGGAAACACGGCGAATCTGCAGCGTGTTCTCGATTCCTTGGGCATCGACGATGTTTCGGCGCCCGCGTGGCTGGACGGTCAGGTGGTTACGGCGAAAGTCGCACCGATCGTGCGGATGACCTACGGGGATGCGGACCGGCACGCGGTGCTCATCGAGTCGCGCCAACCGGATGTGGTGCTGCCGCCCGGGGCCGATCTCGCACAGCTCGCGGACATTGCGTTGCGGGTGCTGGGTGTCGAGCGCGGCGAGGCATACCGCGTGGCGCAGTCCGTCGACTGGCGTACGACGCTGATCGTGCCCATTCCTTCGGACGTATCCTACTTTCGCCAGATCGATGTTCAGGGCAATGGAGGATTGCTCGTCGGGACGGTGCGCGCGAGAGGCCGGCAAGCTTCCAAAGTCGGGACGGAGCTGCTGTGGTCTTCCGGGGACCGGGTGTTCGCGCTCATCGGCAATCTGCCCCCGACCGAGCTGTTTACAATGGCTCAATCGGTTCAGTAGGCCTGCGGCGCAGTGGGTCGGCGGCTGAGCAGGCTCCGGGGCCTGAGCAGCTCGCCGGCCCGGCAGCTCAAGTGCATCCGGCGACAGTGATCCAGACGTTCGGCTTGCGAAAGCAGTTCGGGCGGACCGTCGCGGTCGACGATCTCACGGTCGAGATTCGCAGCGGAGAGGTATTCGGCTTTCTCGGGCCGAACGGCGCAGGCAAGACCACTTCGGTCAAGATGCTGCTCGGGCTCATCGCTCCGACGAGCGGCGAGGCCCGCGTGCTCGGAGCGCGGCTCGGGGAGCGCTCGGCGCGTGAGCGCATCGGATTCCTGCCGGAGCATTTTCGATTCCAGGATTGCCTCACGGCGCGGGAGTTCCTGCGCATCCATGGACGGCTGCACGGCCTCAAGCGCGAGCCGCTCGAGCGCCGCATACGCTCGTTGCTCGAGCGCGTCGACCTGCACGATGCAGCGGACCGCCGCTTGAGCACGTTCAGCAAGGGCATGCTGCAGCGCGCGGGTCTCGCGCAGGCGCTCATCGCCGAGCCCATGTTGGTCTTTCTCGATGAGCCCACCTCGGGGCTCGATCCTCTCGGGCGCGTACTGGTGCGCGATCTGATCGGAGAGCTGCGCGCAGAGGGTACGACCGTCTTCCTCAATTCCCACCTCCTCGGCGAGGTCGAGGCGACGTGCGATCGCGTGGTGCTTCTCAAGCAAGGCCGTATCGCGCGCGAGCTGCCGCTGCAGGACCGTATTGCCGCTTTCGAGATCGAGCTGAGAGTGGATCGCCCCGACGCGCAGGTGCTGGAGGGGCTCCGAACGTTCGCAGAGGAGGTGCGCGTGATCGGGGATGCCGTGCGCCTGCGAGCGAGCTCCGAGGAGGTGATACCGCAGATCGCCCGCTGGCTCGTGGGCCAGGGCATCGCCATCTACGCTCTGGGCAGCCGCCGCAAGTCGCTCGAGGAGTGGTTCATGGAGGGGATCGGCGACGATCAGCGGCCCGGATGAGCCCCGTCGGCCTCACGACCATCGCTCGGCTCACGCTCCTCGAGGCTTCGCGACGGCGCATCACGCTCGCGGCGCTCGCCGGCGGGCTCGTGTGCGTGCTGATCTTCGCGGTCTCCGTCTACTTCATCGCCGGCACGGCCGCCATTCGGGAAGCCCCTCTGGTCCTTCACCGCCTGCAGCTCCAAATGCTGACGCTGGCCGGACTTTACGTCGTCAACTTCCTCGTCGTGGCGGCCGCCGTGCTGTTGCCGATCGATACTCTGTCGGGCGAGATCGCCTCCGGCATCATGCAGACTCTGGCGTCCAAGCCGATCTCCCGCTCATCGATCGTGCTCGGGAAGCTCCTCGCTTACTGGATCATGCTCGCCGGATACATCGTGGTCATGGTGCTCGGCGTGGTGCTGTCGATGCGGCTCCTCGCCGGATTCGTGCAGCCTCACGTGCCCGCCGCGATGGGTCTCATGCTGCTGGAAGCCACCGTGCTCCTTGCCATCGTGTTTGCAGGGGGCGTACATCTCAGTACCGTCACAACAGGAGTCGTCGGATTCGCCTTTTATGCCGTCGCATTCATCGGAGGGTGGATCGAGCAGATCGGCGTCCTCGCCACGCGCAGCGCGGACGCGCGCTACATCGGGACGGTGATCAGCCTCGCAAGTCCGGTCGATGCGCTCTGGCGCCTCGCGATGCACGTGCTCGAGCCTCCCGTGATATCGCAAACGGCGCTCACCCCCTTCTCGGCCGTGTCGGTTCCCACGGCGGCGATGGTGTGGTGGGCGGTCGCGTACGCCGTTGCGGCGCTCGCGTTGGCGGTCCGTCAATTCGAGCGGCGGGCGCTTTGAGGCACGTCGCGCCTCAATCGCCGGCACTCCTCTTCCTGGCACCCATCCTCTTCTCGAATATCAATACGTTGCCCATCGAAGGATGCGGTAACCGTACATGCTCGAACCACAGGAGATTGAACTTTCGGATGCATCGTTTGAGCGGCTTCCCGGGAACGGCCTTACTCTCGAGAAACTCCCCCCCGAGCCGCTCTTTGAGCTCGAATCCGTGACTGGCGACCGTTTTCACGAGCCACGATATGCGCGCCACCCGGCCGAACAGCGGTCCCGCCTCAGTGCGATGCACGTACTCCGCGCCGGCGGCGGTGATCGTGGGCCGGTAGGAGGCCCTGCCTCTCATGAGGCCCGTGTCATCGAGAATCCGGTGCGCACAACGCACGAGCAAGGCTTCGAGGGACCACATGTTGTCTTCGCTGATGACCAGAAAGCCACCGGGTCTCACGATGCGGCAAAGCTCCGAAATGGCCGTTTCGATCTCGGGAATGAGCATGAGCACATTCCAGCAGATCACGAAATCGAGGGACCTGTCCTGTAGGGGTAAGCTCGACACGCTGCCGTGCTCGAACGTGACCATGTGGCTGAGATCGGTCGCCGCCACGTTCACCCGTGCGCGCTCCAGAATGTGCTCCGAGACATCCATCGCCAGCACCGGGTAGCCGCGCAGGGCTAACCTGATCGTATTGGAGCCGGCTCCGCAGCCCGCGTCGAGGACGGTTGATTTCCTTCGCGAGCCGAAGACCTGCGCGATGTGGTCGAAAGCGCTTTCGTAAAAGGCGCGACTTTCATCCGTGTAGAAATCGTTGAGCCAGTCCGTATGCACTTCGGCACGTTCCAACGTGCCTCGAGTGATCGCGGATTCGTTCATCGGCGAACTTCTCCGGGAAGAAGGGGAAAAAGGATGGCTCTCTTGTTAGGTCGGCCTTGGCGTTTCGGCCGTAGCAAATACGGTGCCTGAGCTGCCCGTACAGTAGAAGCCGTTCATCCAGTACTGATCTTCCCGTGGAGCTGCATGGACGCGCGACCGGTCTTCCGCCCAATCTATTCCATCTGGCATCGCCATCCGCGTGATGCACTTCGACGGGAGATCGCATTGAACGAGCTGCCGGCCTATGCGGAGCTTCATTGCGTCACGAACTTCACGTTCCTGCGCGGCGCGTCGCATCCCGAGGAGCTCGTCGAGCGCGCGCGGGAGCTCGGGTATGCGGCGCTTGCCATCACGGACGAGTGCTCCGTCGCCGGCGTCGTGCGGGCGCACGTGGCGATCAAGAAGCACGCGAAGCAGAGCGGGGGCGATACCGATCGGATGCTGGACGATCGGACGCCGGGCGGTGTGCCGCGCGAGCAGTTGAAACTGCTGATCGGCGCGGAATTCCGCCTCGCCTGCGGCCTGCGCTTCGTCGCTATCGCCAAGAATCGGCGCGGGTACGGCCGACTGTGCCGCCTGATCACCCGCGGGCGGCGGGCGGCGGAGAAGGGCGAATACGCACTCGCGCGATCCGATGCTGCGGACTGCCTCGATCAGTGCTGCATTCTGTGGCTTCCGGATGTGAAGCCCGATCAAGAGGCCGGCGCCTGGCTGAGAGAGCGTTTCCGCGGAAACCTCTGGGTCGCCGTCGAGCTCGCACGCGACGGAGCGGATCGCGCGCGCCTCGCCGCTCTCGCGCGGGCCGGTGAGCGGCTCGGGCTGCCGCTGGTTGCGGCCGGAGACGTGCACATGCACGTGCGCGAGCGGCGGGTGCTTCAGGATGCGCTGACCGCCATCCGTTTGAATGTGCCGGTCGCGGAGGCCGGCTGGTCTTTGCATGCGAACGGCGAGCGTTTCTTACGCGATCGCGCCCGGCTCGCGCGGCTGTATCCCGGCGAGCTGCTCGCCGAGACGCTCGCCGTCGCGGAGCGTTGCGCGTTCTCGCTCGATGAGCTGCGCTACGAATACCCCCGCGAGATCGTCCCGGAAGGCGAGACCCCGGCGACTTACCTGCGCGAGCTCACGGAGCAGGGTGCCGAGAGGCGCTGGCCAGGGGGCATGCCGCAGCGGGCGCGAGAAATCATCGAGCGCGAGCTCACGCTCATCGCCGAGCTCAACTACGAGCCGTATTTCCTGACGGTGTACGACATCGTCGCTTACGCGCGCGGCCGCGGGATTCTCTGCCAGGGCCGCGGCTCGGCCGCGAATTCTCTCGTCTGCTATTGCCTCGGCATCACGGCCGTGGGACTCGAGCGCGGCTCGCTTCTGATGGAGCGCTTCATCTCCAAGGAGCGCAACGAGCCGCCCGATATCGACGTCGACTTCGAGCACGAGCGGCGCGAAGAGGTCATGCAGTACATCTACCGCAAGTACGGGCGTGAGCGCGCGGCGCTCGCGGCCACGGTGATCTGCTATCGCACGCGCAGCGCCATCCGCGACGTGGCACGCGCACTCGGTGCCTCCGACCGCGACATCCAACGATTGACACGCCTGCACATGTGGTGGGATCGGCCCGGAGAGGTGCGCCGTCAAATGGCCACTCGCACGCTGCCGCTGCCCGCCGCGCGGGTGGCCCTGCTGATGCGACTGGTACGCGAGCTGGTCGGCTTTCCGCGCCATCTGTCGCAGCACGTAGGCGGTTTCGTGATCTCCGGTGAGCCGCTGAGTGCACTGGTGCCGATCGAGAACGCCGCCATGGCCGATCGCACCGTGATCCAGTGGGACAAGGATGATCTGGAATCCCTCGGTCTGCTGAAGGTCGACGTGCTTGCGCTCGGTATGCTCACGGCACTGCGCCGCTGCTTCGATCTGGTGGAAGGCTACAGCGGCCGTCGGCTGACGCCCGCCACCATCCCGCCCAAGGACAGCGCCACCTTCGACATGATTTGCCGCGGCGAGACCGTAGGGGTCTTTCAGATCGAGTCGCGCGCACAGATGAGCATGCTGCCACGTCTGCAGCCGCGCAATTTCTACGATCTGGTGATCGAAGTCGCGATCGTCCGTCCCGGTCCGATCCAGGGC
>JBOHZR010000245.1:0-7700 GCA_050738595.1 Steroidobacteraceae bacterium
GCCCATAGCCGCCCTGTGCCGAGATGGCCACGTTCTGCGGATCGTTATAGACGATGCTCTGATAGGTGTAGTCGGCGCGCGGAGTGAGCGTGCCGAGACCCGCGAGCGGCAGGGCGTACTGGATTCCGAGACTGCCCTTCCATCGCGGCGTGAGCGGGGGCACGTCGGAGAGCGTCGGGCCGCTCGGATTGTAGTTCGGGTTGGGTGCGCCGTTCGCAAGCACCGGATTGCCGTCGTACGCGGCCGCGCCGAGGTCGATGTTGTGATAATTGAGGTATCCGAGCGAGCCCTCGATCGAGAGGCCGCCGGCAGGACGGGCGGCCACCTCGAGCTCGGCGCCCCGGATGCGTGCGCGCCCGACGCTCTCGGTCAGGAACGCCGGTGTCCCGGTCGCATCGAGCGTCGCGACGGGTAGCTGCAGATCGGTGTAATCGCTCCAGAACGCCGCAATGTTCGCCCTCAGCCGGTGATCGAACCACTCGCTCTTGAGGCCGATTTCGTAGGACTTGAGTATCTCCGGACCGAAGCTCGTCACCTGCGCGCGTGTGAGCGGCCGCGGGTTGAAACCGCCGGACTTGTAGCCGGTCGAGTACTGAACGTACGCCATGACCGACGGATCGATCTGATAGGAGAGCGCCACCTTGGGATCGAACCGGGAAACGCTCACGTTGCCCGTGGGCAAGGGAGGCGCGAATCCCGTGAGATAGCCGCCGTGATTCGGCGGGAAGAGCGGCGGGATGATCGGCGCTCCCGTCGGCAATACCGAGGGCACGATGCCCACGAGGTCGGGCAGGTAGCGGTAGAAGGTATAGAACTTCGTCTCGTGGGAATAGCGTCCGCCGAGCTCGAGGCCCCAGCGGCTCGACAGCTGGTAATTGACGTGCGCGAAGACGGATTCATCCTTCGAGCCCGCCGGATCGGCCGTCGTGAACAGAATGCCGCGGCCGCCGACGTTGCTCGGCTGATCGACGATGCCGGTGTCGTAATCGGTGCTGTCGAGATAGTAGCCGCCGATCGTCCAGTCGAGCGCCTCTGCGAGCGCCCGGCCGCTCACCTGGACCTCTTGGCTGAACTGGTGGTGGTCGAGGTAGTTGATCGGCAGGTTGCCGGTGAACGGCGCGCCCGAGGTGTCCTGCGCGAAGTCGCCGCGATAGCGCCGATACGCCGAAATCGACTTGACGTGCACGCCACTTATGGGAGTGTCCCAGTCCGCCGTGCCGGCGACGCCCCAGGAGTACAGCGTGCTCTCGTTCGGAAAGCTCACCCCGGCGATGGGGTCGTTGTACGTGCCGTACGTGGTGTAGGGACTCGAGGTGATGAAGCGCGAGTCGAGCGGCACGCCGAAGAGCGGGACCGCCGCTGCCGCATTGAATTGCGTGAGTACTGCGGAGACCTGCGTGCCGGGCGCGCAGCCTCGGGGGTTGGGATTTGCGGGGCTCGCGGCGGGGCACGGATTCGCCGGCAGATCGACGGCGAGAAGCTTGTTCGCCGGCGCCTCCCCGCGATCGTCGGTGAGATCGCCAGTGAGGTTGAGCTCGAGGCCATCGGCTGCGAGCCAGCGCAGCGCCACGCGACCGACGTGAACGTCATCGCCGCCGTAGGTGCCGAGCTTGCAGTTGTTGATGTAGGTGACCGGCTTCAGCCCTCCGGCAAGCGTCGGGTTCGCGCAGGCGAAATCGTAAACGTCCTGGTAACCGTCGTATCGGTTCGAACCGAAGGCGATGCGCATGAAGAGCTTCTCGGGAACGATCGACACGTCGAGCGCGCCGCGGTAGCGCTGCCGGCCGTAGCTGCCGTACCCCGCCTCGACATACCCGCTGTTGTCTCCCTTGGGCTTGGTCAGGAATACGCGAACGGCACCGCCTTCGGTATTCTTGCCGAAAAGCGTGCCCTGCGGACCGCGCAGGATGTCGACGCTCGCGACATCGAGCAGATCGAAGATCGAGCCGAACGCGGTGCCGAAGTACACGTCGTCAATGTAGAAGCCGACGCCCGGCTCGAACGTGTACTTGAAGTCCGACTGCCCGACTCCGCGAATGGACACGAACGCGAGCTTGCCGAAGCCCGAGCCCGCAGGCTCGATATTCACGTTCGGAGCGATGCTCGCGATTTGTGACACATCTTCGAAGCCGTGCTCCTCGATGTCCTGCCCGGTGACCGCGGTGATCGCGATCGGCGTCGTCTGCAGATTCTCGGAACGGAAGCGCGCCGTGACGACGACTTCCTGCAGACCGCTGCCCTGCTGCGCGGTTGGCGGGGCCGTCGCCGGAGCCGCCGCCGCACCGGCATCCTGCTGTGCCTGGGCAGGCGCTACGCGCGAGATCGCTAAGGCAAATACGAAAACAGCGAGCAGTCGGACGGACGCCCGCAATAGCCGAGACCCGTGCATGATTTACTCCCCTTATTTTCGAATCACACCCGAAAATCGGTCGCGCTCATCCCGCTTCGCGGCGCAGCGTCTCCGCGGCGAGGCGGTCGGCCGCTGCCGCGCGAACGCGCGATGGTGCCGTCTCGATGAGCGCGAGACACAGCACCCCGCCGACGAGTGCGCAGATGGCCTGGATCAGCACGGGCGTCGTGAGTGCAAAGCGATCCGCGAGCACGCCGGCGACCGAGTTGATGCCGAAGCCGCCCACGACCTCGCCCACGCAGACGACGATTCCCATCGCCGTCGCCGCATAGCGACGCGAGATCGTCTCGTTCGGTATGACGCCCATGAAGAGCGGGAACGTCCCGCACGCCATCCAACCGATGAACATGAGCAGGCCCAGCACGAATGTCGAGCCGCCGAAGTACAGCGCGGCGAGCGGTGACAGGGCGCCGACGAGGCAGAACGCGATCATCGCCGGCTTGCGGCCGACGCGGTCCGAGATCGCCGGGACCACGAACGCCGACAGCGCGGATGCGGCCCCGAGCGACCCCATGAGATAGCCCATGAGAGTCGGGGAGAAATGGCGGTAGTCCGTGAAGAACTTCGGAAGGAAAGTCCAGCCGAGTACGAGCCAGGCGACCATGAAGAGCGAGATCAAGCAGCAGAGCGCGATGTTGCGAACGCCGATCATCGCGAAGAGCCCCATGCGCGCGCCGGTGCCGCCGAGCCCCGCGGTGTCGAGGCTCGCCTGCGCGGCCTTGCCCGGCTCGCGCACCCAGAGCAGCACCGCGATCAGAATCAGCAGACCCGGGACGCCGGCCACATAGAACGCCGAGCGCCAGCCGAAGCGATCGGCGAGTGCGACGAGCACGATGGGCGCGAGCATCTGGCCGAGCACCGAGGCGAAGAAGTTCTGCATGAGGCCGAAGTTGACGCCGCGGCGGCGCTCGGAGGATTCGAGCGCCATGATCGCAAGGCAGACGGGCAGGAACGGCCCCTCGACCGCACCCATCACCATGCGCGAGGCGAGCAGCACGGCGAAATTGGGCGCGAGCCCGGAGAGGAACGAGCAGGCGGAGAAGATCAGCAGGAATGCGATCAGAAAGGGCTTGCGCACGCCGATCGCATCCGACCAGCGTGCGATGAGATAGGCGCCGATTGCCCAGGTGATCGAGAGGCCCGAGCCGAGGAATCCGACCTGGGTGTTGCTCAATTGGAGCTCGTGCTCCATGAGCGGCACGAGGATCGTGCCGGCGTTGCGATCGAAATAGCAGATGCCGAAGGCAAGGCCGAGGATGACGAGCAGCCGGTTCTCGTAGCTCCACACGCTCTTGAAGTTCATGAGCCCTCGTCAGTCGGCATTGCGGTACGGCACGGCTCGCTCGGCCGCTTGCCACATGTCGTTGGCGGACGGATCGCGCAGCTCCTCGAGCAGATGGCCCGCGAGTCCTGCGCAGCGCGCCGTGAGCACGACTCCGCGGATTGCCTCGGATGGAATCTCGACCTCGCGCAGCGCGACCGCGATCGCAGCGCTGACGTTCGTCGGAAGCGGCCGGCCGAGCACCTGGGTGACGGCCGACTCGAGCTGGCGCAGCGCTTCGATGTAGTGTCCTGGAACGCCTAAAGTTCGCGCGATCTCGATGAGGCGCGGCACGCGCGGGTCGCCCGAGCGATGTGTGGGGTGGCCGAAACCGGGCAGGGCCCGGCGCTCGCGGCGGAAGGATTCCACGATCCCCACGGCTCGCGAGGCCCGCTCCGCGGCCGGTGCGGTGACGATGCGCTCGAGCACCTCGGCGCACGCGCTCGCCGTGCCGGCGAAGCGGTCGCCGACGCCGAGGAGACCGGCGGCCACCGCGCCCTGAAGCGACTCTGGCGCGCCGAGCAGAGTGAGCCTCGCAGCCACCGCCGAGGGCACCAGCCCGTGCTCCATGATCGCGACCAGAACGGCGTCGGTCACGGCGACCTGCGTCGGCGAGGGGTCCCGACCGAGCAGATGAAAGAGGAACATCTGCGTGAAGGAGACCTTGCCGATGAGCTCGCCCACGAGGTCGCGGCCGCGCACCTCGATGCGGTCGGCGGTGGCACCCGCGATCCGGGTGTGCTTCGCGTTCAATCTGCCCCCTGACGGTCGAGCGCCGCCCTACCCGCGTTATTCGATACTCCGCACGAAGCGTAGCACGGGTCCGGACCGGGACTCCTCTGGGGTGCCGATGGCGTAGGTTTCCGACAGGGGTGAGGGGTTCGGCAGGACGACGCGCTCGATCGGCTTGCCTGCGGCGGCGTGCGCAAAGTGGAAAGGAATGTCGTAGACCACCGGGAACATCTGGAACCGCACCGACGGTGGCGCATCGGGCGGTATGGTCTTGCTCTCGCCCGGCGGATCGGAATGCGCACTGCGTATCCAACCGCCCTGATAGCTTGCCGCGAGAGTATTGAACGGATGATCCGTCTTCAACCGCCAGATGCCGTCCTGCTTCACGGCAACATTCCCGTAGATGGCCGCGCCGACCGAGGCGCGAGTACCGAATGCCATCTGCTGGAACATGTACGTGGTCAGGTATGCCCTCTGACCATCCCGCGAGAGCTCGATGACCGGCTGCAGCTGCATGTGGTTGCCGAGCATGTTCGGGCTCGGGCCCTCGTGGCCGCGGCCGAGGCCATTGCGCAGGTAGTTGAGGATGTGCGCGCGCCCCTCGTATATCCCGCGCTGCGCGAGCTCCATCGTGCCGTTCTCGGCGAAGAGGTTCGCGAGATCGGTCCAGAGGTCCTTATCGAGGTAGTAGCCGTACGCACTCTCGAGATTCTCGAGCTCGTCGTAATCCTTCACGCGCTCGATCGCATCCTCGGCGTCCCCGAGCACCGCCTCCGCATTCACGCGCCGCGGCGGCGTCCAGCGCTTACCGCTCGGCGCGAGCATGGCCGCGGCGGCCTCGCGGCTCGGGCCGCCGACCTGCGGGTAATGCGGCGGCTCGCCCGTCACCGGGTTGCGAAAGTCGAAGGGCGGAACGAATGCCTTCGGATAGATGGCATACACCTCCGTCGGCGGCCGGTCCGGCGGCAGCGTGGTGCTCTGCCCCGGCGCGGGCTCGGCATCCTTCGCCCAGCCCTTGTCGTAGTCGGAGATGAACGTCGGATAGTAGTGGAGCGATTTGATCTTCCACACCCCGCCCTGCTTGACGAAAGTGTCCTCGTACGTCCCCTCGCTCCACTTGCCCCACTGCCGGTACTGCCCGGTCATATCGAGCTCGCGGCTCCTCATGCGCGCAGTCTTGCCATCCGGCGAGACATGCACGACCGGCTGCAGCTGAATGTGATCGTTCATCCGGCCATACGTGAGCCCGTCGGGGCCGAGGAGATTGAGGAATGCACGGATGTGCCGCTTGCCGACATAGACTCCGCGCTGCGCCATCTCGATCGTGCCGTCATCGGCAAACAGGCCGGCCACCCGGTCCCACATCGCCCGATCGAGGTAGTAGCCGTAGATGCGCTGCAGGTTCTCGACTTCCTGTGCATCGCGAAGCAGCTCCGCTCGATGCAGCAGCTCCGCCGCACGCCGGCCCTGATCCCCGTGCAGGGAGTGCGCGCGGCGCGCCTCCTCGATCGCGGCCACATCCGCGCTCGAGACGCTCCAGGCCGAGGCGCCCGAGCGCGTGGTGCCTGGATTCTCATAGTCGAACGGCGCAATGCAGGCCTTCGGGAAGCCTTCGCAGGAGGTGTCGCGCGGACGGTCGGGCGGATGTGCGAGATGGCGGAAGGGCCGCCTGCGCTCATCCTGCTGCCCCGGTCGCCGGGCAGGCGCTGCCCACCCTGTTTGATACGGCGCGCCGAAGCCCGAGTAGTAGTCGAGCTTGTGAATCTTCCAGACGCCGTGATCCTTCACGTAATGGATCTCGTAGATGCCCTCGGCCCAGACTGCTTCACGGCCGTAGTTGCCGAACATCGCGAACGCGCGCCAGCGTCCACGGGCCGTCTTGCCGCCTGGGTCGAGGTGCACGACGGGCTGGATGTTCATGTGGTTGTACAGCCGGCCGTTCCCCAGGCCGAGCTCGCCCATCTTCTTGGCCCCGACGTTCATGTACAGGTGCTCGCGGATGCTCTTCCACCCGATGTACACACCGGCGGGGTAGTTCGCGACCGCATCCTGGCTGAACAGCTGCGCCACGTCCTCCCACATTCCCTTGTCGACGTAGAAGCCGTACGCGCGCTGCAGGTTCTCGATGGCGAGGATGTCCTCACCCGCCGTGACCTGCGCCTGGAGGCGATCGAGACGCGTCGCGAGGCTGCCGCCTGCTGCATCCGCTGAAGTCGCGCCGGCGGCTTGCGCGCGGCCGCTGGGCGCGAGGCAAGCCGCTGCCGTGAACGCCGCGAGGACAGTCGCGGCGAGGTGGTATCGCATGGGTGACCCCCTGGTGTTTTCTCCGGCGCGCGAGCTCTCGGGGATCGCGCCGGCGGTCAGATCACGAGAAAGCGGTCGATTGGATCGACGTGCTCCCACGCGATGGGCGAGGTTCGCATCGGCGCATGCGGGATCGGGTGCGCGTATCGCGGCGTGTGGCCCCACATGTCGTCGATGTGCCAGTCCGCATCGCCCGGCGCTGCACGCCAGCCGTGCGCCGCGACGGGCTCGCCGCTCGAGCGCACCAACTCCCGGCCCGGCGCGAGAGTCAGCGCGCGTGCGGTGAGCGGCGTTATCGCCGCCGCCGCGAGAGCACCCACCGCGGCCGCCCCGCCGAGAAATGCTCGACGATCGAGTTCCTCGCTCATGTGGATGCTCCGAACTCGTCCTTCACGGGCGGCAGCACGGACTGGGCGTACCAGTTGCCATGAGTGCCGCTGCGCAGCCGGAACGGCAGCTTCACGGTCGCGACCACGCCCTGCTCCATGCGCGTCGCGTCGACGATGAGGAGGTCCGAGGAGGTCGATTCGTAATTGCTCGCGATGGCGACGACGTAGCCGTCGCCTTCGGCCTTGGAGCCCTTGCGCGGGATGAACATCGCCTCCTGCAGGCTCACGACGGGCTCGACCGCACACTGGTTGATCTTGCCGGTCTTGACATCGAGGCGCTGGAGCACGTTCGAGGCGAAGCGGCCCATGCGCGCCATCGCCGGTGCACGCTTGACATCGGGCGTGATGCTCGGGTCGTGGCTGCTCAGGAACGCGTACTGGTAGTCGAGCGACAGGAAGCGGTCGTCCATGCGCGGCAGGAACCCGGACGTCTTGGAGACCACCTCCTCCTCGAACGTATCCTTGCGCGAGTTGAGATTGAACGTCCAGCGCCGGATCTGCGAGGGGTCGCGCTCGCCGCTAGAGGTGGGCAGCTCCATCGTGA
>JBOHZR010000246.1:0-23263 GCA_050738595.1 Steroidobacteraceae bacterium
CCGTAGTGCATCCAATCGGTGCACGAGCTCGCAGGACTTGCGCCATTTTCATAGCCTGAACAGAACTGCTGCTCGCATCACGCATCGATCAACTGCAGTTATGGCAAATCTGCAGTCGACCTAATTCACGCGGCAGTAGAGTGCACCCAGTTGGGGGTGACTACCCGGTGAGCGCCGCAGCACGAGTGGATCGATGACGGATGCGTCGCAGCCCCCGATGCGATCGACGGGCGCGGCCGGGGGGTGACAGCGCATTGGAGCCACCGGGCTGGAACTGAGCAGGCAGATAGGGGTTGTCGTAGTTGATCTGGCTGCTGCTGGGGAAAAAGGCACCTGGGGCGACCTCGAGCGCGACGGGGCCGATGGCACCGTTGGCCACCGGATTCACCGACTCGCTGCGCGCGTAGTCGAATTGCAGGAAGCCATTGAGATTGTCCGTGATCTTGTATTCCAGATCCGCAAGGCCCGTATAGCGCTTGACCGACGGCTTGATCGTCGTGCCCTCGTACGCTCCGATACCCGTCGCCCCCGCCCCTTGGCTGTACCCGAAGAAGCCGGCGCCGTCAGCGAACTTGCCCGGATTGAAGGGTGAAGCCGCGGTGCCCGCAGAATTGAGAATGTACTGGGGCCCGGTCGGGACGCAGACACCGCCCACAGGTGCAGTGCACGGCGTCAGCACGCCGGTCAGACTCGTGTTGGCAGCCGTCGCATTGGGCCCGATGATGTAATGCGGGAGGCCGTTGGGGGGCACCACCGGGCCTGGGGCGCCCGGCGCAGATCCATTAAACAGCGTGTTCGTGAAGAGCGCGTAGTTCGAGGCGCACCAGCTGCGCACCTGCGAGCAGATGCCGATGTCCTCCGAATTCTCGAATTCGGCTCCCATGATGATGTGAGCGCGGCTCCCGAGGTCGGTGCCGTAAGCCACCGAGACGTGCGGATCGCCGCCGTCGTGGTGGTACGTCTGGCCGTAGTCGATCTGGCCCTTGAACCCTTGGAGCTTCTTGTCGAGGATGATGTTCACCACGCCAGCGATGGCATCAGAGCCATAGAGGGCCGATGCGCCGCCCGTGACCACTTCGGTCCTTGCGACGAGCATCGAGGGGATGAGCGTCACGTCCACGCCGCCGCCCGTGGCCTGCTCCACGAAACGCTCCGTGTCGACGAGGGTCAGCGTGCGAGTTCCAAAGAAGGGATTGAGGCCCCGGAGGTTTGCGAGCTGAGCGCCCACGTTGAAATTGCCCAGCCCGACGTTGTTGGCGGCGAAGAAATTGGAATTCTGCGGCAGTTCGCTCAGCACCTCGCCGACGTTGGTGATCCCGAGATTCTGAATGTCGTTGGCGTTGAGCACGGTGACCGGATTCGGAGTCGTGAACGTCGAGCGCTCGATGCGCGAGCCCGTGACGACGACCTCCGCGAGATTCCCGCTCGAGGCGGCCGCCGGGGTCTGCGACTGCCCGGCGCCAGCCGTCCCGGTGCCCTGGTCGGGCGTGGCCTGCGCGAGCAGCACGGGCCCGGAGGACGATGCAGCACCGCCGGCGTCGGCCGCCCGTGCGCCCGACGCAACGGCTGCGAGCGGCAGCGCGAGACCGAGGGATGCGACGAGGAATGGCCGCGCTCTGCGCACGCGCACCCGTTGCAATCCGGCACCGGTGAACTCTCCCATGGCGTCCCCTTCGCTGTTCGTTGCTCTTGTGGGTGTGGCGGCGACGCATCGGTATGCGTGCGGTACCATCCCTTCGGCGTATGACGAACGAGCCGGCGATTTCCGTAATGCGCCGCCTGGCGGATGGCGGGCGTCGGCGAGCCCGGGTATGATTGACGAATCAACTGTTGCGCCGACACCAGCGCTCGCGCTCTGACGGGCGGCCTGATTCGGATGCCGAGCGAGCCCATGTGAGGAGCGAGAGATGAACACTCACCGACCTGCGCCGCCAAGAGCCCGTGTGAGCACGGGCCGCACGCTGCGCCTCACCCCCGGGTGGCTGACGACCGCCGGTTTCGCGGTCGTCGTGGCGCTCTTCTCGACGCCTGCGTACGTCCATCATTCCGGGGCGATGTTCGATGGATCGAAGGACGTGAAAATCTCCGGCACCGTGATGGAATTTCACTGGACGAACCCGCACTCGAGCTTCAAGTTGAGCGTTCCCGATGGGCACGGGAGCCAGTCCATCTGGAGCGTCGAGATGGGGGGTCCGAACAACCTCATCCACGAAGGCTGGAAGCGCACGACGCTCAAGCCGGGAGACAAGGTCACGGCGACGGTGCATCCCTTGAAGGACGGCACGCCCGGCGGACAGTACGTGGCGATCACGCTCGCGAACGGCAGGACACTCACCTCGAATCCGGACGATTACAAGCCGACGAGAGGCTATTGAACATGCGCAAGGCGAGCTGGGGGGCGCTCGTGCGGGCCGCCTTCGCGTTCATTCTGGTGCTGCCGGCGGCATCCTGGGCACAGCAGAAGGCGGCGGGCCCACCGCGCGGAGGTGGCCTCACCCCCGGCAGAGAAGCCGAGCTCGCCCAGACCCATCCCGACTACTGGGGCGCGCTGGCGCCTGAGAACCTGGCGAAGCCTCGGCCGAAACCGCCGTTCAACCTGACGGGCACGTGGTTCATCAATCTGCGCCACTCGTTCGCCGATTTCATGTTCGGCCCGCCGTATCCGCACTTCTACGCGGCGGGACAGCAAGCGATGAAGGACGCTGCGGCCGCCAGGGCCGCGCACAAGCCCTTTCGCGACGTGAGCGGCCAGTGCTGGCCGATCGGCATGCCCATGATCCTGACGCGCGTCTGGCCCATCGCGATCATCCAGGAGCCGACGGCGGTTTACATGATCGACAGCTTCTTCGACAGCCTGCGGTCGATCTATACCGACGGCCGCAAGCACACGCCCTTCGATACGTCGGTCGACACCTACAACGGCGAGTCGATCGGGCACTGGACCCGGGATGCGCTCATCGTCGATACGCGCTACGTCAAGCCCGACAATCATTACATCGACATTGGACTGCCGATCTCGGAGAAGTTCCACCTCGTCGAGCGGATCACGCTTGCGGATCGCGGGCACACGCTCGTCGATGAGTTCACCATGACCGACCCCGACATGTGGCAGGGCGAGTGGAAGAGCACCAAGCGCTGGATACGCGAGGACCACAGCGACATTCCGGAGAACGAGTGCCTGCCGAACCTCGACCAGAACCTGCCGAGCACGGCGGCAGGCCACGCCGCGGCGGTCAAGGAGAATCAGAAGTCCAAGTGATGGTACGATGAGAACTCTAGGTCGGTTGCAGCGCAACTCATGACGGAGAGGACCGATGAGATTCAAGACAGTCCCCACGATGGTCGCGCTCGCGGCGCTCGCCTTCGGCCTCGGGGGTACCTCCACGGCGCTCGCCCATCATTCGGCGGCCTCGTACGACTTCAGGCACAACGTGTGGATCGACGGGGTCGTCAAGAGCATTCGCGTCATCAACCCGCACATGAGCCTGACGCTCGTCGTGGCGAATCCGCAGGGCAAGACCCACGATATCGACTTCGAGGGCCACAGCGTCAACAACTTCTACCGCGCGGGCTGGCGGCCGGGGATCGTCAAACCCGGCGACCACATCAAGGTGCGGTATAACCCGCGCAAGGACGGCGCGGAAGGCGGCTTCGTCAACGGCTTCGTGACGGCACAGGGCCGCGAGATCGCATTTCGCGTTCCGGGCGCACCACTGCCAACTCCGCCTGCGAGCGGCCGCTCCAGCCGCTAGCGCCGGCTGGCGTCTTGGCATCTGCGGGCTTCCGGCACCGGACACCGGTGGCTCGATGGGCGCGGTGAGCGGCGCGGATCGCGTCATCGTCGTGGGCGCCGGGCCGACCGGCCTCGCGACTGCGCTCGGCCTTGCCCGGTCGGGCATTCCCGTGACCGTTCTCGAGAGCGAGCCGGCGATCGTCCGCTCGCCGCGTGCGGCCGTCTATCACTGGGCGGTGCTCGACGGGCTCGATCGGCTCGGAATCCTCGAGGATGCGATCCGCGCGGGCTTCACGAATCCGGAGCTCTGCATCCACGTCCCGAAGAAGGGAGCGCAGATCAGGCTCAACATCGGCGTGCTCGCCGGGGAAGTCACCCATCCGTACCAGGTGCATCTCGGGCAGGACCGGCTCGGCGATATCGCACTCGAGCATCTCGAGCGCCTGCCCGGTACCCGGATCGAATGGAGCACGCGTGTCACGGGGCTCACCCAGGATTCATCGGGCGTGACGCTGCAGGCGGCCACCCCGGACGGCCCGAGAATGCACCGCGCGGCTTGGGTGGTCGGCGCCGATGGCGGGCGCAGCGCCGTGCGCCAGGGGCTCGGACTTGCCATGGACGGCATGACCTGGCCGGAGCGGTTCGTCGCGACCAATATCCGATACGATTTCGCCCGCTACGGGTATGCCCCGGCGAATGTGGTGATCGATTCGCCGCACGGGGCGATCGTCGCCTTGCTCGATCACACGGGCCTGTGGCGCTGTACGTATTGCGAGGACGCGAGCCTGCCGGAGGAGGGCGTGCTCGAGCGCATGCCGGCCTACTTCGCTGGCGCGCTGCCGGGAGAGAAGCGCTACGAGCTCGTGCAGTACTCACCGTATCGCATGCATCAGCGCTGCGCCGATCGGATGCGGCTGGGTCGGGTGCTGCTCGCCGGCGATGCCGCGCACCTGACGAATCCGACCGGCGGGCTCGGCCTGACCTCCGGGCTCTACGATGCGTACGTTCTCTACGAGGCGCTCGCGGCGGTGATCCGCGGGGAGGCGGACGAGACGGTTCTCGATCGCTACTCCGAGGAGCGCAGACGCGCGTTCCTCGAGCATGCCTCCCCCGAGGCGAGCAACTTCAAGCGCATGATCTATCACTTGAAGGACGAGACCGAGATCGAAGCACAGCTCGCCGGCTTTCGCGCGGCCGAGAGCGATCAGTCCCTGCAGCGGCTCATCTTCCTCACGGCGAAGAAGCTCCAGACGCCCTCGCTCGTGCATCGCGAGCGGTAGTTCGAGCGCACGTCAGCGCTGCGCGCCGCGGCCGCGCACTTCGACACCGCCCGCGCCGGCGGCCCGCTCCACGTATTGCATGATCGTCGTGAAGTCCCTGTCCGGGCCGATCTCGCTCGCGGTCGCATGCCACAGCTGGCGCACCGCAGAGGCCACCCAGAGCGTGAGACCGAGCGCTTCGGCCTCCTCGAGGCAGAGCTTCAAATCCTTGTACATGAGGCGCGTCGCGAAACCCGCGTCGAACCGGCGCGGCAGGATCGCGCGCGGGAACTTGTCCTGCGTCGCGCTGTTGCGTCCGCTCCCCGCATTCAGCACCTCCACCATCGTGTCCGGATCGAGCCCGGCCTTGGCGCCGAGCAGCATCGCCTCGGAGGTGATGGCGAGCGCGGCTCCCGAGAGCAGATTGTTCACGAGCTTCATCATCTGGCCGAGCCCCGGGCGCTCCCCCACGTGAAAGGGCTTGCCGATCACGGCGAGCAGCGGCTGCAGCCGTTCGAACTCGGCTCGAGCGCAAGCCGTCATCACCGCGAGCGTACCCGCGCGTGCGCCCGCGACGCCGCCGCTCACCGGCGAATCGATGAACGCGATCTCCCGGGCGGCAAGCTCGCGGGCGATCTCCCCCGCCATGCGCGGTCCGGACGTCGAGAGGTCCACGAGCCGGCGCACGCGTGTGCCCGCCGCGATGCCGTTCGGCCCCAGGGCGACCGCCCGGACGATGTCGGGCGTCGGCAGGCTCACGAGGACGGTCTCGGCGAGAGAGCCCACCTCTGCGGCGGAAGCAGCACGGCGCGCCCCGCGGGTCACGAGCGCTGCGATCGCTTCATCGCGGGTGTCGTAGACGACGAGCGCGTGTCCGGCCTCGAGCAGGCGCGCAGCCATCGGCCCGCCCATGTTGCCGAGGCCGACGAAGCCGATCGGGTCGCTCACGCCCCGCTCACTTCGAGCCGGCGGCCCGCTGGTATTCGGCAAGCGCCTCGCGCGCGGTGCGGAACGCCTCGACGCCCGCGGGAACGCCTGCGTAGATCGTCGCCTGCAGCAGCGCTTCCTGGACCTCCTGCTGAGTGCACCCGTTGCGCAGCGCGCCCATGACGTGAAGCTTGAGCTCGTGCTGGCGATTGAGCGCCGTGAGCATTGCGAGATTGAGGAGACTGCGGGTCTTGCGCGGCAAACCTTCGCGCGTCCATATGGCGCCCCAGCAGTACTCGGTGACGAGCTCCTGCAGGGGCCGGGTGAACTCGTCGGCCTGCGCGAGCGACTTCTCCACGTAGTCGTTGCCGAGAACCGCTTTGCGCGCGGCGAGGCCGCGATCAAACAAACTGTCCGTCATCGATGTGCTCCAGGTGCGGCTTGCCGCGCACCGGCGCGGGGCCAGAGTCTTCTGGTCGCAAGCCGCGCGCCCTGGACGAGCGACTGCAGCTTCATCCAGCAGAAAGGGGGGAACACGGCGCCGAACCCCGCGAACGTCCCGAAGCCGCAGTCGGTTCCCGCGATGACTCGCTCGCGGCCGACGACG
Organism: Steroidobacteraceae bacterium; assembly: GCA_050738595.1. GTDB lineage: Bacteria > Pseudomonadota > Gammaproteobacteria > Steroidobacterales > Steroidobacteraceae > JASHUC01. Next base: position 6,527 of record JBOHZR010000246.1, read on the forward strand.
CTCGCGTAGCGCTCGATACGCTGCGCGACGACCTCGGGGTGCTCGACGTAGTTGGTGTTGGAGCCGATGACACCCGGGGCGATGACCTTGTCCTCGGGCAGCTGGATCGTCTTCCATATCTCCCACTCGTGCTCGTGGCGCGGATTGGCGCCCTCGATGAGGAGCGTCGCCGCCTTCGCCTTGAGCACGATCGGGAAGATCCTGCGGCAGTCCATGTCATGGACATGCGAGCCCTCGTAGTTGCCCCAGCACACGTGCAGGCGCACGCGCTCGGCGGGGATGCCGGCGATCGCGTGATTCAGCGCCTCGACCTGCTGCTCCGCACAGCGCAGGAACTCCTCGTCCGAGAGGTGCTTGAAGCGGCTGTGCCGGCCCATCGCGAGATCGGGGCAGTCGAGCTGTAGAGAAAGCCCAGCGCGTGCGATCATTTGGTATTCGCTGCGCATGGCCTCGGCGAGCGCCCCGAGATACTCCTCGTACGTCCTGTAATACTCGTTCGGCTGGAACACGGCGATCGTGCCGGGCGAGGCCGCGTTCATGAACCCCTCGGTGAGCTTCGTCTCCGCAAGCGCGGCTTTCAAATTCGCGATGTCTCGCTCGAGTCCCGCGAGATCGCGAACCGCGATCGGACCGCGGCACACGGGCCGCTTGTAGGTCGCCGAGTGCCCGGCCTTCACGAGCCGGTCGCGGTACTCGGGATAGTCCTCCAAGTCCTTCGGCGTGGGCCGGGCGGAGTCGCCCTCGAATCCGGTGAGCCGGTGGCGAATGTACGTCGCGTAGCTGATCTTGCTCGTCTCGCCGTCGCTCGCGGAGTCGAGCTCGACGTCCGCCTGCTTGCGCACGACGTCGAGCACCGCGCGGCGCATGGCCGCCTCGAAGCGTGCGTGATCGTAGGCCTCTCCGCGGTCCTCGGCGAAGAGCAGATCGACCACGTCCTCAGGACGGGGAAGACTGCCGACGTGCGTCGTCAGAATGCGCTCGGTGCTGCCCGGCATGGGGGGATCCTCGTTCGTGCGCGGCCACCCGCGCCTGAAGGTGCTCGGGCACGTTAGGCGCGGGGTATCGAGCTGTCAATCGCGCGGCGCGCGTTGACAGTCCCCGACACCACCCAGAGAATCGGCGGACACCTGGAGCGCATCACATGAAAGACTTTCGTGACAAGGTCGCCTTCGTGACCGGAGGCGCGAGCGGCATCGGGTTCGGCATCGTCGAGGCTTTGCTCGATGCCGGCATGCGCGTCGCCATCGGCGATTTGCGCCAGGATCATCTCGATGCGGCACTCGCGCGCCTGAGCGCTCGCGGCTCCAGGGACCGCGTGCACGGCATCTGCGTGGACGTGAGCGATCGAGCCGCCGTGGCACGCGCCGCCGACGAGACGCAGAAGCGGTTCGGCAAGGTGCACGTGCTCATCAACAACGCCGGAGTCGGCATCGAGGGACCGCTGCGCCGCGCGACGTACGATGACTGGGATTTCGGGCTGGGCGTCAATCTCGGCGGTGTGGTGAATGGCATCCAGACGTTCGTTCCGCGCATCCGCGCACATGGCGAGGGCGGTCACGTCGTCAACACGGCATCGCTCGCAGGTCTCGTCCGGATGCCCTCGTTCTTTACGATCTACGCCGCGGGCAAGGCCGCGGTCATCGCGCTGACGGAATGCATTCGCGATGACCTCGCCCCGGATCGCATCGGCGCCTCGGTGCTCTGTCCCGGGCCGATCCGCACCAATATTCATGAGTCCGGCCAGAATCGCCCGAGCCGCTTCACCGGATCGAGCGGCTTTGCCGAAGCGGAGGCTCAGCTTGCGAAGCGCCAGGCCTCCCCCCTCTGGATGGACCCGAGGGAGGTCGGAGATCGGGTGCTCCGGGGCATCGAGAGCGACCAGCTCTACATCATCACGCACGGGGAATGGCGCGAGGCCTTCAGCGAGCGGATGAATACGATTCTCGAAGCGATGCCGAAGGACATCAATCCGGATCTCATCCGCTCACTGCGCGAGCGCAGCACCGACGCCGCCACACGGGAGGCGGCCTCGGGCGGCACCTCCGGCGCCGCACCGCGCCCGCGGACCTGACGGCTCACGGCACGTGACCGACTGAACCGCGCGCATCCGTGACCGCTCGGGCTCGCTACTTGCCCGTGACGGGATGGGGATAGTGGCAGGCCGGAATGAATGTGCCCGGATATTGCTCGTGCACGATCGTCGGCGGCCGATCCGGCGGCAGGTCCTTCTCCGGGTGTGTGTTGGGCAAAGCGGTCTTCGCCCATCCGTCCGCATAGGGCGTGTACATCCGGAAATAGGAGTGCAGGGTCTTCAGCTTCCAGATGCCGCCCTCCTTGACGTACTCGTTCTCGTAGGTTCCGAGGCCCCAGAGGGCGGATTTGCCGAATTCCCCGACCTGCGCGAAGAATCGCCACCGGCCGCGTGCACTCGTGCCGTCGGGCGCGACGCTCACGATGGGCTGCAGCTGCATGTGATCGAAAAGCTTGTTGCGGACCAGGCCCTGCGGCTCGAGCCAGCGCAGATACTCGAGCACCCGCGCTTTGCCGATGAAGACGCCTCGCCCGCCGATCTCGAGCGTTCCCTCGTCCGTGAATAGATCCGCGGTCTCCTGCCACAGCGCCTTGTCGACGAAAAACCCGTAGCTCCGCTGCAGGTTCTCGATCGCCCGCTCGTCCTCGAGCCGCTGCACACGCGCCGCGAGGCCAGCGAGCCGCTCGGGTATCGATGCGGCGGAGGGCTGCGGCTGCGCGCCGGCATCGGCCGGGAATGAATAGTCGGCCGGCGAGCCGCGTGCACGCTTTGCGCCGCCTGCACCAGGTGCGCCGCCTGCACCGGTCGCGCCGCCCGCGCCGGGTGCGGTCTGCACGGGCCGGCCCGTCACCGGATGCCGGTAGTGGTAGGGCGGGATGTACACCTCGGGGAAGGACTCGTACGCCTCGGTTGCGGGACGGTCCGGCGGAATCTTCTCGCTCGGTTTCGGCGTCGGGCGCGGCCCCGTCATCCAGCCCTGATCGTAGTGCGCGAAGTACGTCGTATAAACGTGATCCGTCTGAAAGCGCCACACCCCGGCTTCATTGACGAGCTCATTCTCATAGAGACCCCCGTGCCAGATCCCGCCACCCTGAAACACGCCGAGCTGGCTGAATGCGCGGCTGCGGACCCAGGCGCGCCGCCGCTCAGGGCAGATGTGGATGACCGGCTGCATCTGCATGTGATTGTGAACGTGGCCGCGCTCGATGCCTTGCGGGCCGAACAACTCGAGCGCGCGGCGGATGCTCGCGCGCCCGACATAGACGCCTCGCTGGGAGATCTCCATGGTCGCATCCGCCGCGAACAGCTCCACGAATGCGTCCCACTGCTGCTTGTCGAGACAGTACCCATAGGCGCCGAGGAGATTCTCGATCTGCGCGATGTCGTGAAGGAACAGCACACGCTGCTCGAGCGCCGCCAGGGCGGGATCCGGGCTGTGCGGGAAGCGCAGCGATTCGACGGGACTCACCGCCCGGAACGCGGGCATGTGAACGCCGGGCCACGTCTCGTAGGCCTCCGTCGGCGGCGCATCGGGCGGCACTCGCTCGCGCAGGAGCTTGCCGCCCGTGACATCGCGATGGTGAATCCAGCCGCCCTCGTAAGGAACCAGGAATGTTTGATAAGCGTGCAGCGCTTCGATCCGCCATGCGCCGCCGCGCAGGGCGTAGCGTACCTGCATCGGCCCCTCGCCCCAGAGCGCCCGCTCGCCGAGGCGTCCCTCCATGAGGAAGGTACGCCAGCGCGCCTCGGCCGCGCGTCCGTCGCGCGACACCGTGACGAGCGGCTGCAGCTGGAAGCACTCGTGAAGCTCGCCGTGCGCGAGGCCGCGCCGCCCGCCGCCGAGCGCATAGAGATACTGGCGTATGCGCTCGCGCCCGCGGTGGACACCGTCGAGTGCGACCTCGATCGTGGCTTCCTCGGCGAAGAGATCCGCCGCTTCGTCCCAGGCCGCCTGATCGAGGTAGTAGCCGAGCGCGCGCTGCAGCCGCTTGACGGCGCTTACGCCCTCGAGCCGGAGGACTTCCTGCGCCAGGCGTGCCGTCTGCCCATCGGGCGGCGGCGTTTGCAAATCGTTACCCATGTGCGATGTTCATTCTGCTCCGCGAGCGGCGCGAAGAATGCTCTCGAACCGCTGCGCGACCACGTCCATCTGCTCCGGATGGGTGAACGCATAGAGCGCTCCGCGTCTCAGCGCGGCGACGACGATGCGGCCGACCTCATCGGGCTCGATCCAGCGTGCGGACGCGCCGAACTCCGTGGCTTCGAGGTCGATGTCCTCGAGGCCGCGGCGCTCGAGACCGGGCGGGCGATTGCGCGAGCTGGTCTTGATATTCGTGCGCGTGGGACCCGGACAGAGCACGGTCACGCCGATCGGCGGGCGCGCCTGCCCGAGCTCCTGCGCGAGCGTCTCCGAAAACGCGACGACCGCATGCTTCGTCACGGCGTAGGCGCCGAGCCCCGGCATCGTGACGAACCCGCCCACGGAGGCGGTATTGAGGAAGTGGCCGCCGTCCGGATTGTCTCGGAGCAGCGGCAGGAACGAGTGCACTCCGTGAATGACGCCCCAGAGGTTCACGCCGATCATCCAGCGCCAGTCTTCGAGCGTCAGGCCGTCGAGCCGGCCGACCGAGCCGACGCCCGCATTGTTGCACACGAGCTGCACGGCGCCGAAGCGCCGGCGCACCTCCTCGGCGAGCGACTGGACGCTCGATGGATCGCTCACGTCGGTGACGACCCCGGTGGCGCCGAGCTCCGCGGCACTGCGCTCGAGCGCGGCCGCCTCGACGTCGGCGAGGACGACGCGCATTCCCTCGGCGATCAGCGCCCGTGCGATGCCCTTGCCGAGGCCCGAGGCCCCGCCCGTGACGACCGCCGTCTTTCCCTGAAACTGCGTGAACGCCCTCATCTGAAGGTCCTCATCGTGCGGCCTTCATCGCGCCGTCCGCTTGCGCCCGAGATAAGCCGCGATCGCATCGAGGTCCCCATCGCTCAGCTCGGTTTTGCGGAAGGGCGGCATGACGCTCACGCCGTGCCGCACGATGTACTTCACGTAGGCGGCTGTCAGGTCCGTGCGCCGCGCGAGGAGCGCCGGCAGCTTGCCGCGATACTTCGCGCGCAGCGCGCGCGTTCCGGGCTTCGCCGGCCCGCCGCCATGGCAAACCGAGCAGGCACGCTGAAACGCAACGTAACCCCGCGGCTCACCCGGCGCAGGAGCAATCGTGGTCCAAGTCCAGGAGATCGCCGGCCGGCCCGAATCTGTCGCGACGCCACCCGCGCCCGCGCCCGCGCCCGCGCCCGGAGCGAGCCTGGCCAGGGCAGGGGTGGTTCCGGCCGATGCGGTCCCGGGGAGCCCCGTGGCGCTGAGGGCGCCGAGCAGCGTGGCCGCCACGGCCAGCACGGCCGCCTGGCCGGCGTACGCGCGAAGGCGAATAAGGTTCACGGGTGCAGGCTCACGTTCGCGCAGGCTTTCGCAGGTGCCGCGGCCAGATGCCGTATCGCCCCGGCGAGATGATCCCGTTCGGGTCGATCGCGTCCTTCACGGTCTCATGAAACCGCATCAGGGCGTGATCATTGAACGAGTAGACGCTCATCACCGCGTCCTGGTACGCCGGCGCGGTGCGGTACTCGCCCCATCCGTGCTGAGCGGCAAGCTCGATGAGTGCGTGAAACGCCGCGCGATTCTTGCGGTTCGCCGCGATGTCCGTCGTCACCGGGAACCCGAAGATAAAAATGAACGCCCGCTCCCAGTAGCACGAGGGCAGGCTGAAGCGCAGCACCGGGAGGTCGAATCGCCGCGCCGCGGCCGAGAAGACCTTGTTGGCTTCGAACACTGCCTCCGCGGTGCGCGGGATGATCGGCGAGAACCACATGTGCCCGTGCGTCGGATTCGGGTTGGTGCTCGAGCGAGCGCCGATCGAGAACATGTTGAGCGTCGGGATCCCGAGCTCGGGCCAGTGTACCTCGAGCCGCTCTCGCGCCGAGACCGGAAGCCGCACCAGCTTCTCGTCCGTGAACCGGATGCCGCGGATCGCGGAGAACTGCTCCTTGCAGTGCGCCCACTGAGCGGCAATGACCTTCGCGGGACCGTAGAATTTGAGCTTGAAGGTCCAGTACGCCAGATCCTTGCGCGCCCCGTACTCCTCGAGCGGCCGGGTGTCACCGGCGTCGGCCCGGTCGCGCAGGGCGGCGAGCTCCCGATCGACGGGCGGCTGCGGCTCATCGGCCATCGACTTCGCGTATTCCTCGATCGTCTGAATGCCGAGCAGCGGACTGCCGAGATCGGGCATGCCGTTCGTGATGCCGCCGTTCTCGAGCCTCGTGAGGATGCGCACGAGCTCGTACAGATCGTCGCGCCGTCCGGCGAGCACCGTGCCGCCGAAGAAGGCCTCCGGTCGCGGCATGAGCCAGAAGCCCATCTTCGTCACGACGCCGAAATTCGACTGCGAGAACATCCCGTCGATCCACGGTCCGCAACCGGTCTTGTATTGCTGCCAGGTCTTCGCGCCCGGCAGAGCGCCCATTCCCGTGCGCATCAGCTCCCCGCTCGGCAGGACGATCTCCATCCCGCAGTGCGCATCGAAATGATTGCGAAACTGCGGCCGCGTATAGCCGCCACCCCGATCGAGCGCGTTGCCGATGAGACTGCCCCAGCCGGGGTCGGGCACGTCCACCCAAACTTTGAGCCCGTGCTCCTCGATGTAGCGATAAAGGTCGAAATAGCTCACCCCCGGCTCGACGAGGCAGGAGGCATCGTCCTCGTCCACGTCGAGAATGCGGTTCATGCGCTTCAAATCGACGACCACGCAGCCGGAGTACGCGGGCGCCGAGCCGCCATAGCCGAGATTGCGGCCCGTCGAGATGGGATAGAGCGGGACCTTGTAGCGATTGGCCGTGCGCACGACGCTCTGCACCTGCTCGACGCTCTCCGGCGCGACGGCAGCGGACGCCCAGCGCTCCTCGGGCTCGCCGAGGAAAGGCGAGAACGCGTCCTTGTAAAGGTCCACGTCCTCGTCGCTCGTGAACACCCAGGACTCCCCGACGGCGTGCGCGAACTCTGCGAGTGCGGCGGAGAAGGCTTCGGCGCTCAGGCCTTGCGGGGTTCGCATCTGGAGCTCCGATCGATCAGGCGCCGAGCGCCGCGAGCTGCGGCCGGGAGGCGATGAGCCAGAAGTGCAGCGGCCCGTCTGCCGCCGCCGCGACTTCACCCGCTGCTGAGGCGCCCCGGGGGCTTGCGAGCCAGCTTGCCCGCAAGCCCCGCGCGACCATCGCTGCGCGCTCCATCGGCCATCCGGCGGACCCATGAGCCGCCTTGCCGGCGACGCAGCGAACCATGCGCAGCTCTCGATCCCACGCGAGCCGCTCCAGGCAGAACATCGCCGCGTATGCGGTGAGGCCGGCGATCGGGGCCGGCGTCCGCTTCCAGAGCGGGTACAGATGTGAGTACCAGAGCTGCGTCACGTCCCCGCGCATCGCTTGAACGGGAACCGGAATGCTGCGCACCGAAACGGCGAAGCGACGTGCCGCCTCGAACCGCTCATCGTAGATCACGGCGTCGGGCCTCAAGCCGCCCCGCTCGGGCGGTCGAGTGGCCTGCCGGCCGCCCGCGCCCGTCGCGCCGGTGACCGCCATGAGCCCCGCGGTGAGCGAAGCGGCGGCGCCGACCGCACCGATCTCGAGGAAACGGCGGCGGTCGATCGAGGGCGGACGGACGATGGCCATCTCGGTTGACTCCGCTCGCGCGCCGCATTCGTTGATGCGCGCCATCTACTGTGCTGCCGCGATCGCCATGTCCGACAGGCGCTGGAACCGCTCGATGTTGTCCGCCTCGTTCATGACCCCGGCGGTGAGAGCGACGAAGGTCATCTCGAGCTTCGGGTCCACCCAGAAGATCGTGCTGCCATAGCCCGTATTCCCGAAGGTGCGGGGCGATGAGAGCGTGCCGAACTGATGCGGGCAGATCGCCTCGCCGCGCAGAAAGAAGCCGAGCCCGATGTACGCGGGGTAGGGCGCCCACCCGCGCGCGGCGAGGAGCTGCGTATAGAGCCCGTTCGGCTTCTCCCCCGTGCGGTTGAGGGTCGCCTGCGCCAGGAGCGCGGGAGAGAGAATGCGGGCGCCCTCGAGCTCTCCGGCGCGCCTCAGCATCTCCGCGAAGCGCAACAGATCGGGCACGGTCGAGACCGCGCCGACCCAGGGCATCTCCGCGTGCTCCTCCTCGAACGCACCGTTCGGCCCGAGGTCGCTGTGCCCCAGATGTTCAACACCCATCGCCTCGAGGAAATGTGGTACGACGTGCCGGCTCTTCAAATCGCGCCGCACGCCGATCGAGGAGCTCTTCATGAGAAGCGGCCCGAAGAGCTCCTCCTGCACGATCTGCCCGTAGCGCCGGCCGCGTGGATCGACGCGGCGCACTGCCTCGCCCATGAGCGCGTGAGCGGCCATCGGTGCATAGGTGACCCGCTCCCCGGCCGGCGCTTGGCTCTGCAGCTCCGCGCAGATCGCCGCGACGATCTCATCGAGCCGATCGATGTACATCCCGGGCCGCGGAACGAAAACCGAAGGCAACCCCGAGCTGTGCGTGAGCAGATCGTAGAACGTGATCCGCTCGCGCAGTCCGCCCGAGAATTCGGGGATGATTGCCGCCACGCGGGTCGTCAGGGCGAGCCGCCCTTGCTCGATCGCCTGAAAGACGAGCGCGTTCGTGAAGGCCTTCGTGACGGAGAAGAGGCTGAATACGGAGTCGCGCGCGAGTGGGCGGCGGGCATCCGGATCGGCGTGCCCGATGGCCTCGAACAGCCCCACGGTCCCACGGCGGGCCACGGCGATCACGGCGCCGCAATAGCGCCGCCGCCGCACATCCTCCTCGATCGCCGCGGCGAGCTGCCGCAAGCGCTGCTCCGCGAAACCCGCAGCCGCCGGTTCCCCCATCGCGCGCCTCCCGGGCGGCGCGGCCCGCACGAGTCCTGCCCTCTCGCGTCCCACCACCGCGCGCCTCTCGCCAGAGTATAGAGGCCCCCCGGCCCCGCGGGCGACCGGCGGTCCTCGCGATCGCGGCGAATTGAACTTGCCGTTCCCGCAAGGAGGACTAAGCTACCCAAAGACGTTTGTAGCGCGCGCCCGTCGCGGCGCGGCGAGCGTGCCCAGGAGGCGAAGCATGAGCGCCGTCATGACCGCAATGTTCGATGACTCCGGGGCGGCCGAGCGGGTCCTTCTCGACTTGGTTCGGGACGGATTCCCGACGGACCGTGTCGACCTCACATCCGATGGGGAGCCGGGGCGCGCGGGGCTCGCGCCAGCGCGATCGCCCCACGACCGATTCGTGCGCCATTTCCGCGCGATCTTCCCCGCAGAGGACGAACAGCCGCTCGCAGAGCGGTTTGCCGAGCGCATCGCGCACGGCGGGGCCGCCGTCACCGTTCACCCGCGCGGAGCGTTCGAGACGATGCGCGCGCACGTCATCCTCGCGCGGGGCCGGCCGCTCGAGCTCGTCGAGCACGACCTCGCCCATCAAACCCTCGAGCACGCCGCAGCGCTGCACGAGACGCCCTGGGTCCGTCATTTTTGGCTCGAGAACGATCACCACGTCGACTGCATCTACTGTCGGCTGTTCGAGCGGGAATAGCAGCCCCGGATGAGCGGCCCCCGTGCGACGCGTGCAACGCGCGCAGAGCTCTACGGCACGCTCGATCGGTTCCTCGAGGCGCTGCGGGCGCGCGACCCTGCGCGCGCGAGCTGGGCGCCCGGGGTGCGGATCACCGAGAACAACGTCGAGCTCGAAGCCGGCGATGGGATGTGGGGTACGATCACCGCCCTCGGCGACTACGACCTGCGCTTCGCCGACGTAGCGGCCGGACAGGTCGGTTTCTTCGGCTCGCTCATCGAGACGCGGGACGAATCGCCGTTCACGCTGCGCCTTGCGGTCGAGGCGGGACGCATCACCGCGGTCGAGTCGCTCGTGGTGCGCGCCGTGGACTCGGGACTCAAATTTCCCGATGCTGCCTTCGAGCGCAAGCCGGTGCTCGAGGAGTCCCTCGAGCGCGGGGAGCGTGCCGCTCGCGAGCGCATGATCGCGCTCGCCGACGGGTACTTCGATACGCTGCAGCTCAATGACGGCGCGCTGCACACGCGCATTCACCCGCACTGCGAGCGCGTGGAGAACGGCGTGCGCACCACGCACAACCCGGCCCTCACGCTCACGCGCGTCGCGGCTCTCGGCTGCGAGGAGCAGCTGCGCCTGGGCTACTACCGCTACGACGATCGGCTGCGCGCGCGCCGCTACGAGCTCCTCGACGAGGAGCGCGGGCTCGTGCTCGCCGCGGCATTCATCGATCACTGCGGGCGGCTCGGCAAGTATCGTCTGACGGACGGCAGCGAGCTCGACTCTCCGGTGCGCCGCCCGCACAGCTTCTACGTGCTCGAGCTCTTCAAGATCAAGGCCGACGCGATCGAACAGATCGAGGCGAACTTCATCACCGTTCCCTACCACATGCCCTCGCCGTGGCAGGAGCCGCCGCGTGCATGATCCGGCCTGTTGCGGGATAATGTTTGGGTCGTCCGATCCCGGACGTCTCGATGCAGATGCGACGATGAGAACAATCTTCAACGCAGCAGCCGCGACAGCTGCAGCCTGGCTCTTGGCGTTTCCCGCTTTCGCTCAGACTCCGCCCGGCGTCGCGCGCGGCACGATCGAGGCGCTGAACGGCGATACGCTCACGCTCGAAACCGAGCACGGTAATCTCAGCTCGAGCGGCATCGCCATCGGCGAGCATGGGGCCAAGCCGCCGATGTGAATGAACACCGAAGCACCTTCGATCGAACCGCAATCGGATGGGGCACCCCGCGCGGCCGGCGCAGCCGGCGCACCCCGTGCTCGCGAGCGGGAGCTGCCCGACGGGCGCAGGGCGGTGTATCGGCATCCGCTTCCGGTGCGAGTGTGGCACTGGATCAACGCCCTCTGCGTGCTCGTGCTGGTCCCGAGCGGGCTGCAGATTCTCAATGCGCATCCCGCGCTCTACTGGGGTGAAGCGTCCTCGTTCGCCCATCCCTGGATCACGTTCAGCGCGTTCGGCTCCATTGGCGATGAGTCTGCGTTCCCTTCCTGGATCACGCTGCCCTCCTGGCAGGACCTCGCCGCCGGGCGCAGCTGGCATTTCTTCTTCGCGTGGATCTTCGTTGCAAGTGGACTCGCGTACGTGATCTACGCCCTGGCTAGCCGCAGGCTCGAGAGCACGCTCTGGCCATCGCGGCGCGAGCTGCGCGGCATCGGGCGCTCGATTCGCGATCATCTGCGCCTGAGGTTTCCCGAGGGCGAGGCAGCGCGCCGCTACAACCTGCTGCAGAAGCTCTCGTACCTCGCGGTGCTGTTCATCGTGCTGCCGCTCATGATCGTGACGGGGCTCACGATGTCCCCCGGACTGGATGCGCGGCTGCACTTTCTGACCGAGATCTTCGGCGGCCGGCAGTCGGCCCGCACCATCCATTTCCTGACGGCCTGCGCGCTCGTGCTGTTCATCGTGGTTCACCTCGTCGCGATGGTTGCCGCCGGGCCGCTCAACGAGCTGCGCAGCATCGTGACCGGCTGGTTCGTCCTCGCGCGGCGCCGCGAGGCACGCAACGCCGAGGAGGAGATTGGGTGAAGAAGCAACGTCGTGGCCTGCGGTTCGATCGACGATGGCATCTCAAACAGCTGCTCGCCGCGGGCGGAGCGCTCGCAGCGAGCGGCTGCGACCGGCTCGCCGACTCCCCGCGGGTGAATGCCGCGCTCGATTCGGCGGAGGGCTGGACGTATACGGTGCAGCGTCTGCTGCTCGGGCGCGATGCGCTCGCGCAGGAGTACCCGGCGAGTGATATCTCCCCGCATCCACGCTCGAACGGCTCCTCCACACCCGGCACCGATGCGTACAACCGGCTCGCGAGCAACGGATTTCGCGACTGGCGGCTCACCGTGGGAGGGCTCCTCGAGCGGCCGCTGTCGCTCTCGCTCGAGGACCTACGGCAGCTGCCCTCGAGAACGCAGATCACGCGCCACGACTGTGTGGAGGGCTGGAGCTACATCGCGAAATGGAAGGGCGCGCGGCTCGCGGCGCTGCTCGCGCGCGCCGGGCTCAAACCTGAGGCGCGCTACATCGCGTTCTTCTGTCTCGACACGCTCGAGATGACGCTCGATGGCACCGGCAAGTACTACGAGACGATCGATTTGCGGGACGCCAGGCACCCGCAGACGATCCTCGCGTACGAGATGAACGATCGGCCGCTGCCGATCCCCTATGGCGCGCCGCTGAGGCTGCGGCTCGAGCGCCAGCTCGGTTACAAGATGGCGAAGTACCTCACGCGCATCGAGGCGGTGGCGAGCTTTGCGCACATCGACCACGGCAAGGGAGGCTTCTGGGAAGACCGCGGCTATCAGTGGTACGCGGGCATATGAGGCATCTCTCAGGCGCGCGCGTAGAAGTCGTACACGTGCCGATAAGAGGTGTCGGTCAGGTAGCGCTCCGTTCCGAGGGCTGGGAATTTGAATCGCCGGAAGCGCTTGAGGCTCTCGAGGCTCTCGAGCGGAAGCGGCCGACGCTCGGGCACGTCGTCCCAGCCGAGCACGAAATGTCCGCCGTCGGCGAGGCGTGTGTAACAGTGATCGAATGCGGCCTCGCACTGCTCGGGCGAGTCGAGCCCGTAGCCGAAGACACCGTTGCACACGATGAGATCGAAATAGCGCTCGGGGAAGAAGGCGTCGAGCCTCTGGAGCGGCGCGATGACGTGCTGGCGCGCACCGTGCTTGCGCGCTTCCTCGGCAGGCTCGATCGTCCAGTAATCGTGCTCGGAGAAGAACACCCGCTCGTAATGGCGCGTGTACCATTGACAGCCGACGAACAGGACCGACCGCACCTCGGGACGCTTGGCGTAATAGCCGAAGATCACGCGCTCGAGAACCCTGCGGTCCTCGGTATGCATCGGCGTCGGCAGATGCAACACGTGGCGGACGGCCCGCATGAGAAACGACCAATCGGTGAGCAGCCGGACGGCGGTGCTCTGGGGCGGCGGCCCGCGCCGGGTCACGCCGCGATAGATTGCGGCATCGACACGATTGCGTGTGGAGAGCCGAGACATCGGCGCTCCTGGCTGTCGCGCCTCCTTGCCGCTCGCCGCCCTTTTGAGGGTGCCTGCCACGCTCGCGACATTCGCAAGAACCGCTCCCGCGCTGCGATAGCGTCGCAGTGACGCGACAGACGGGCTTCCGTGCTCGGGCGTTCCCGCGGGACAATGGCGCCGCCTCGTTCCTGCAAGCGGAGAGCCGACCATGGCAGAGACTGTCTTCAAGAAAATCATCGATGGACGCATCCCCGCTCACAAGGTGTACGAGGACGAGCACGTCCTCGCGATTCTCGACATCGGCCCGTTGAGCCGCGGGCACACGCTCGTGATTCCGAAGGAGGCCGCCGAGACGCTCGATACGCTCTCAGAGCAATCCGCGGCGGCGATCGGGCGGGTGCTGCCGCGTCTCGCACGGGCGGTCATCGAGGCAACCGGCGTGCGCGAGTACAACGTGCTGCAGAACAATGGCCGCGGCGCGCACCAGGCGGTCGATCACGTGCACTTTCACATCATTCCCAAGCCGAGTGCGCGTGAAGGCCTCGGCCTCGATTGGCCGGCGGGCTCGCTCGCTGCGGATGCGGCCGAGCTTGCCGCCAGAATTCGCACAGCGGTGCGCTGAGCCGCCGGGCCGCTACAGGCCGAGGTCAGTCAGGTCTGGATGGTTGGCGGGTCGCGGCCCGCTCGGCCACAGAAAGCGCCGCTCGGTGGGCCCGATCGGCACGTCGTTGATGCTCGCTTCGCGGCGGCGCATGAGCCCCCGCTCATCGAATTCCCATTGCTCGTTGCCGTAGGACCGGAACCAGCGATCCTCGGCGTCGTGCCACTCGTATTGAAAGCGCACGGCGATGCGATCGCCATGAAAGGCCCACAGCTCCTTGACGAGCCGGTAGTCGAGCTCGCGGGCCCATTTGCGCGTCAGGAATTCGACGATCGCCGCGCGTCCTTCGAAGAACTCCGAGCGATTGCGCCAGCGGCTGTCTTGCGTGTACGCGAGCGCGACGTGCTGGGGGTCGCGCGTGTTCCAGGCATCCTCCGCCAGGCGGACCTTCTCGACAGCGGTCTCGAGCGTGAAGGGCGGTAGCGGGGGACGTGAGGACACGGTGCACCTTTCAGCGGGGCGGGGTCGGGCCCTCGCTCACTTGCACGAGGCCGTCAGGGCGGATCCATTTGCGAAACGCCGCCTGCACAGCCTTCGGCCCCAGCGCGATGTAGCGCTTTGCGGCGATCGTCGGCTCATCGAGCGGCAGATCGAGATCGCGGCGCTCGAGGAATCCTCCCGCGATGTCCTCGACGCTCGCCTCCGAGAGCGGAATCTGGTGCAGGAGGAGCGATTTGACGCGCGTGAGCTCATCGGCCGTCGCCGGCGAGGTCCGCATCGACTCCAGCTCGTGCGTCGCGATCGCTGCTGCGCGCGCCACGTTTTGCGGATCGCTCGCGAAGCGAATCAGATACACCGAACGCGTGCGCCCGGCCTGCAGCTGCGAGCCGACGCTGTAGACGAGGCCGAGGTTCTTGCGCAGCTCGATGCTGAGGCGCGTCGAGTAGAACCCCCCGCCGAGCACCGCGCTGCCGAGATTGAGCGCGTAATAGTCGGGATCGGACCGGGTCACGCCGAGCGTCTGCGCGAGCAGCACGTTGTCCTGCACGCGGCGCGCATCGGGCACGTGAACGATGGCGGGACGGTTGGGCGGCACGGCCGGCAGATCGGTATTCGGCGCGGGCCCCGCGGCGCTCCAGCCGCCGAAGTATTTCGCGATGACCGCTCGGGCCTCAGCGTTGGTCACTTGGCCGATCACCACGACCGTGGTCAGATCCGGCCTGAAGACCTCGTGGTAATACGCCCGCACGGCCTGCGGGGTGATCGATTGCACGCTCTCCGAAGTCGCTTCTCGCAGGGACGGATCCGTCGCCGGGAACAGTGCCGCGCTGGCCGAGCGCTGCGTGAGAAAGCCTGGGCTGCGATTGCGGGCCGCGACCACCGCCGCGAGCTGGCGCTGGATGATCCGCATCGCGGTCGCGGGCAGCGCGGGGTGCAGCTCGTTGTCCGCGAGCAGCTCGACCGCGCGGTCGAAGTGCTCGGTGAGGGACTGTGCGAGAAAATCCGTTCCAGCGCGCGTGCTTGCTCCGATGTCATCGAGCGCGCGCTGGAAGGCGAGCCGGTCGAGGTGCTCGCTGCCGTACGACAGCAGCTCGTCGGTGAGCGGCGCGACGCCCTCCTGGCCGACGGGAGTCTCCGTGTCTGCCCGGTTGCGAATGTGTCCGAAAACACTCACCGTGTCGCTCACATTCTCCGGCTGGACGATGAGCGTGAGCCCGTTCGGCAGCCGCGACACGATCGGACGGGTCGTCGAGGCGGGCACGGTGAGGCGGCTCACGGCGCGCGCGGCCCACGCGGGCAGCGGGGTCGGCTTCGCCTCCCCGAGGGAGATGCTCTCCTGACCTCCGAACCCGGCGCTCGCATTCCGCGTCGGCGGCCCCGAGCCTTGCGGCAGCATCACCGCCGTGATCGCATGATCGAAGTCGAGATACTGGCGAGCGACCCGGTTCACGTCGGCGACGGTCACCCGCTCGATGCGCTCGAGATCCTCCTCCGGCGAGGTGAGGCCGTAGAGCGCCACCGCATCCGACCAGACCGAGGCGAGTCCCGCGATCGAGTTCTTCTCGAACTCCGTCTCGCGACGTTCCTGCAGCTTCGCGGCAGCGACGAGCTCGGGCGGTAGTCCATCGCGCGCGGCCTTCTCGAGGATGGTGCGAACATCGGCGGCGAGCGCCTTCGCATCCGCACCGGCGGGAAAGGCGACACCAGCGTACGCGAGCCCTGCATGCGGGAGCGGATCGAGCGCGAAAAATGCGCCGAGCGCCTTGCCCTGGGGCACGAGCCCGTACAGTGCGTAGCGCTGGCTGCTCAGCACATCCGAGAGCACCTCCAGCGCGGGAAAGTCCGGGCTGTCGAGCCCGGGGACGCGGAAAGCGATCATCTGCGTGCCCGTCGGACGGTCCGTCGGCACCGAGAGCGAAGTCGCCTTGAGAGGCTCGAGCGCGACTGTCGGCCGCGCCGGGAGCGCTTTGCGGGGGATTGAGCCGAAGAGAGTACGCACCTGCGCGAGGGTGCGCTGAGGGTCCACATCGCCGACGATCACGACGATGGCGTTGTTCGGCGCGTACCACCCATCATGGAAGCGCTTGAGCATCGCGGCGGTGGTCTGATCGAAGGAGGGCCGCGTCCCGAGCGCATCGTGCGCATACGGCGTTCCGGCGAAGGCGAGCGCCCGCAGCTGCGCGTAGAGCACGTAGCCGGGATTGGACATGTCCGAGGCGACCTCCTGCTCGATCGCGCCACGCTCCTCGCCCCACTGCTTTGCGGAATCGTCGACGCCGCGCATGCGGATCGCCTCGATGTGCAGCGCTACGTCGAGATCCTCCGCAGGGACCGTATACAAATACTGAGTGAGGCTCTCGCGCGTATTCGCGTTGAAGTTGCCGCCCATGACGCCGCCGATGTTGGCGAGCTGATCGGCGCTGAGCCCGGGGCTGCCGCGGAACATCATGTGCTCCTGCGCGTGCGCCATTCCGGGAAAGGCGCGTGGGGCCTCGTCCGAGCCCACCAGATAGTTGATGGC
>JBOHZR010000247.1:0-8898 GCA_050738595.1 Steroidobacteraceae bacterium
GTCGCACACTGCGGGTCATCGGCGGACGAAGGACTGCTCAGCAGCTGAAACACTGCCCGCCACCATGCTGCCGATAAGCCATAAACCCACCCACTCGAAATTCAATAGAGCCAAAAAAAGGGAGACCCCAAATGATCCTGACACTGCGCAGAGCGGGGGCCGGGGATGCAGCTGCTCTCGGGGACATCTGCTACCGAGCCTTCAAGGCAATCGCGGATACACACCACTTTCCACCGGATGTCCCGAGTCCGGAGGTGGGGACGGCTCTGCTCGCCGGGTTCTTGAGCCATGAGCGCTTTTTCGCCGTCGTCGCCGAAGCCGACGGACGGATCATCGGCAGCAACTTCCTCGACGAGCGTAATCCGGTGAGCGGCGTCGGGCCGATCACAGTCGACCCGGCCCTGCAGAACGAGGGTGCCGGCCGCGCGCTCATGCAGGCGGTGATGCAGCGATCGCAAGAGGCAGGCGTCCCCGCAATTCGGCTGGTGCAGGCGGGCTACCATACCCGTTCGCTCGCGCTTTATTTGAAGCTCGGTTATCAAGTGCGCGAGCCACTGGTGTGCCTGCAGGGACCCGCCGCCGGCAAGCTCATGCCAGGTTATCCGGTGCGCGCCGCTAGTGCGAAGGATCTGGAAGCCTGCAACCGGCTTTGCCTGCGCGTGCACGGACACGAGCGAGGCGGTGAGCTCGCCGACGCGGTTGCACAGGGAACGGCTCGCGTCGTGGAGCGCGCAGGGCGCGTTACAGGTTACGCGACGTCGATTGCGTTCTTCAGCCATGCTGTTGCCGAGTCCAATGACGATCTGAGAGCGCTCATTCGCGCGGCGGAGTCCTTTCCGGGTCCCGGTTTTCTCGCTCCGGCCCGCAACACGGAGCTGGTGCGATGGTGCCTCGGGGAGGGCTTGCGCATCGTCCACACGATGACCCTGATGACGATCGGCCTCTACAACACACCCGACGGTGCGTGGCTGCCGTCCGTCACCTATTGACGCGAGCAAATTTGTGGACGTGAGCCCGACGGTGGATTTGGCCAGCGCTCCGCGCCTCAAGGCGAACGTCATCGGGCCGTGGGGCCTCGCCGCCCTGGTGATCGGGGTCACCTCACCCGCCATCGGCCTATTCGCCACCTGGGGTCCGATCCAGGCGACCGCAGGACCGGTCGCGCCTATCTAAGCTGGGCGGCCGGTCAAGCGCTCGCCGGCGAGCACTCCGAGCGCCGAGCGCGTCGCGTGCTTGCACCCAGCGCCTCGAAGGCAGCCCGAATGACATCTGCGGTAATCAGTTCGGGAGTTAAGAAGCTCAAGAAGGTAAGTCCATCGATCAGGCCGTGCAGGACGCGAACGAACACCTGCGCCGGCATCGGCAGTTCCCGCTCCGGAATGAACTCAAGGATGTCTTGCGCGGCGCGCCGATAGGCCTCCGAATTAATCTGCACGAAGCGCGCACGCATGCTTTCATGCATCAGAGCGTAGAGCTGATAAGAGGCCGCGCCGATGGACGCCGCACGGCGCCCGGCTTGAGCTTAGGGACTATGGGTTGCCAGCAGGCCTCCATAACGGCTAGAAAGAGCTCGTCGCGATCCTTGAAATTTCCGTAGATCGCGCCGCGTGTCATGCCCGCGCGCTCGGCCCGTGTCGGCCGCCCAGGCGAGATATCTCGCCGACGCCCTGCCGATCTCCCGCGCGGAGTTCTATCCGCAGGATGCGCATCTGTCCGTCATGCTGAATCACCATCAAGAGATCTTCGGTGGATTGCAGCGATGCGCGCGTGGGACATTGCTGCCTGTCAAGCCCGTGCCCGATAGGGGTTCAGCGCTCGACGACGCAGCAGGCTGAAGGAGTACGTTGCGCGGCTACGCAACTGACGCCGCGGTGGCGGGAAGGCTCACCGACTCGGACTTACCATCGGAATCTACCGGTGAGCAAATGATTGCCGCCAATGATGGCGTATCGCGGTTTCCCTGATGCAGAATCGGCCGCGACTTACCGCGCTCTGGACAGTCTCATGAACAAGAATCGACTGGAAGCCTTTAGTGACGGTGTGATTGCGATCCTCATCACAATCATGGTGCTCGACTTGAAGATGCCTCACGGGAGCGCCTGGGCTGCGTTAGAACCGCTCGCGCCGGTACTATTCACCTACTTGCTCAGTTTTCTGTATCTGGGTATCTACTGGAACAATCACCACCACATGCTTCATGCCACACGGTCCATCACCGGCGGCATCCTGTGGGCAAATCTGCACCTGTTGTTCTGGCTATCGCTCATTCCAGCAACCACCGCGTGGGTCGACGAATCACGTTACGCCCCCGTTCCGACTGCCCTCTATGGAACGGTGCTACTAATGGCGGCGATCGCGTATTGGATCTTGCAACAGCTAATTATTCGTTCGCAGGGTGCGGATTCACTGCTGAAGCGCGCCGTACGTGGTGATTGGAAAGGCAAGCTCTCACCGGTGCTTTACGCGATCGCAGTCCTGGTCGCTCGCCGCCATCCGCCTGTGGCTACCGCCATCTACGCGTTGGTTGCGTTGATGTGGCTTGTCCCCGACCGGCGGATCGAGCGCGCATTGACCGCAGACACCGGACGGACGTAGAGCCACGGCGTACTGATCCGGGCTTTGCTTCCCGGCATCGCGCGCGGATAATCAGCGTCGCGATGGAGAAGCGACAGTAGACGGGAGTCCGTTCTAGTTCACTGCGCGTGAGCAGTTGGGCTCATTTGTCTGCCCCTCGCGCGCCAGTGCGGTGACGCTGACTACCCGAATTCATACCGGTCATCGGGGTGCGAGCATGGAACTAGCGGCAAGGGTCAATAGGCCGGTGCCCGCGATGATCGGCACTTCCTTCGGAGGTTTGTGGGGGGTGATGGGCGCCCTGGCTCTGCCACGGTCGTGGACACTTTGGGCAGCCGGTGCTGCAGTCATAATCACCGTGATCCTCTTGGGACGCCTGTCGTCGTCCGCTGCACCGCAAAGCAGTGGCCTGTTCCGTCAAAGTGCCTATTGGCTGGCCGTTGTCCTGGAGATTGGGGCGGTGATGGCCGCAGGCTACCTACTGCCTCGATACGGACTCCAAGCCGACTTCGTACCCGCAATCGGGATTATCGTGGGACTCCATTTCATTGGCCTGTGGCGAGCGTCTGGCAAGACCGTATTCCTCTGGATCGCGGGCACGATGTGCGCCGTATCCGCTTCTGCCATCGCATTGCCGAACTCCCCCGTTGGTTTTCTCAACCCGCGGGTGCTGTTCGCTAGCTACGGCAATGCGCTCGTCCTGTGGGTCTCCGCGGCGCGCCGAGAGTGAGATATGGCTGAGCGGGGCGCAGCCGGCCGAGGCCGTGTGGGGTCATGGCGAATGCTCCGCGATCTGTGCGTTGCGGCTGCGGACTTCGCAGCCGGAACATTGGACATCGCCTGCGGCGTTGCGCACGCCAGAGCTGGTTCTCGTTCTCACGTGGATGACGTTGCGGCACGCGCCTCAGGCACGGCCTCCGCCGTCTCCGCCGATCGTGCGTAGTCCCGCTCGTAGTCGAAATCGCAGCCCAGACGCGCGAGCTCGCCGCGGCAATAGGCATCGATGCGTGCCTGCTCCTCCGCTGTGAGCAGCTCCCGTGAGGCTCCCGTCTCACCGCGTCGGATCATGCTGCTGCCGGCCTGTCGCGAGCGCACTCGGTGATTCAGATCGAAACGATCTCCGATCTGCCTCATGTGCTCGAAGCTGGTCTGCCTCACCACGGCTGCCAATTCTTCGCTCGAGAGGGGTATTCCCATGAGCGCGGCAATCCGCCGCACCATTTCGGGCAGGTCGCGTTTCATCTGCTCGTAAGTGAGGAACAGCACGTTGTGACGCTCCCGCAGGGCCCACCAGCTATTCACGTGCTCGGCCCACGGGCCGCATATCGCGTCCGGCGAGAGAAACGTGCGCGACCACTTTTCCTTGGAGCACATGAGAGACCCCAGGACGGAGTCGCGTACGAAGTAGTAGCTGGAAACGAATGCGCCCTTCGGATCGCGCACCACGCAGACGTAGCGCGCCGCCGGGTTGTAGGGTACGTGGTCGGCGCGCAGATGCGTCTTGATGATGCGCAGCCCGGTCGGCGAGTTGCGCCAGGGAGTCTCGTCCTCGACCGGCACGGCAATCGCGCTCCCCCAGCGCGAGGGCAGTTCGGGCCACGCGACCAGGTCATGGATGTGCTCGAATGAAGCCGCGCCCCGGTATGCAATTTGCAGTGCGATGTGCATCGTCCAGTTGGTGCCGCTCTTGAAATAGGAGCACACCAGCACATCGTGCTCGCCGGGCCGATAGGAACCAAACTCCCCCATGGCGCGGTTCATCGTCCGCGTCAGCGCCCCGGGCCACCGCCCAAGCAAATCGAATACGCGGACCACGGGCCAGGCCAGCAGCAGCCCGAGCACCCGTCCAATCACGGCCACCCCGCGCCGGATGCCGCGAGGTCGCCGGTTACGCAATCGGCGCTTGTCGGCGAGACTCACTGCCTGCCCCTCCCGGATCCAGGTTACTCAACACGCACGGATACAGTGTGCTGGAGGATGAGCCGCTTGATGGGTTTCGGCGAGTCCACGTTGGCGCTGACCGGCCATAACCGGTCCCTCGAACGCTCGATTGATCTTCCGGAGTGCGGTCATTCGAACCGTCGTCATTTTCGAGGAGGGAAACACGTCGCCACCGAGCCGCAACGATTCTGCCGTCGCGTTCTTGGTGATCGCGCGATCGTTACTGCGGCAGGCCGGGCAGACCCATCTCGCCGACAAACCCCTCGGACATGACGGATCCCAGCCTGTCGACCGGGGAGCAGCGTAAAATAGACGAGCAGCTCAGCCCACGATTGCGTCTCCCTCGGTCGGAGGCGCAGTCGAGCGAGACGTTCCATGCGGTCAAAGGAAGAAGCGGACAAGATCGCCGAAACGCTACTGGAGGCCGAGCGCCGCAAAGCCAAGCGGCCCCCGCGTGTGCCGTTTCCGTTCCGTACCGCCGCCAGCCAGCATCTCGAACCAGCGGAGGAATGGCAGCTGTTCCGGGAAGCCCGCGATCGCGTAAAGGGTAACTGGCCGGCAGCCTTCGCAGTGGTCGCCGCGCCCGTCGCCCTGATGTTCTCATTCGCGCTATTTCTACGTCATCCGCTCACAGGCAAATACGTTCTTGCTTTGGATGCCGCGCTTCTCGTGCCGCCCGCATTGGTCATGTTTCACATACGTCGTGAATTGGCGCGGCTCATTCATGAGCGGCGCGATCCGCCCCTCTGAGCGCGCGGGGCCGTCGCACGGAATTATCGGTGTGCGTCAGTGCTGTCCGCCGACCTCCGGCCAAGACCCCGTCACTACACGCTCGGTTCGTAGGTCTCGAGAGCGGTCGTTCACGGACTCCGGCGTAGCAGCATCGTCACTGAGCACGAACCGCAGTCCGAACCGCATCGAAATGGCGGGCAGAACATCGGCTGCGATCCGGATACTTCCTCGGTCGTCGCCCCAGGCAATTGTCGTGGGCTCAAGGATAGATATGCCGTCTATCTCGCCACCGCGAGGTAGCGCGCCGCAGATCGAGCCAGAGCACGTGGCGGTGCCGTGTCCGGGCCATGAGCCCCAGGATACCGAGATGTGGTTTGTTTCAACTCGAGAGTCGGCATAAGATCGCGGTACACTCTGGGAGCGGCGCCAATGATTTCTATATTGCTTTTCCGGAGCGCACTCGCGGCAGTCTGTTCGGCAGCGCTCACATCGGGCGGCGGCGCACGAGCCGCGCAGTCCAACCCGCCGAACCCGGCAGCAGGACACGTGGCCGCCGGGAACCCGTACGCGGCACTCGCAGAACTGCCGGATTGGTCCGGAGCCTGGGACCCGATGTTCATGCGCCCGCCCCCAGGCACGGCTCGTCCGGCGCCGCCGAAGCTAACTCCGAAGTACGCGGTGCAATACGCCAAGTACCTGGCGAAGAACCGGACGACGCCTGGACTCAACTTCGTTTCCGACACCGCGAACTGCGTGCCGCCCGGACTGCCGGTGAGCATGCAGTGGCCGTATCCGATAGAGTTCCTTTTTACGCCGGGTAGGGTGACAATCCTCATAGAATCTGATCACCTGGTGCGGCGCATCTACACCGATGGCCGGCCGATGCCCAAGGACCCGGACCCGACCTATCAGGGGACCTCCATCGGGCACTGGGAGGGCGATACGCTCGTCGTCGATACCGAGGCGATCCTCCCCTCGACGAGCCCGCTCGACGGCATCAACGGGCACAGCGACAAGTTTCACGTGACGGAGCGGATTCGTCTCGTCAAGCCGGATTTGCTTGCTATCACGACCACGAGAGTCGATCCCGCCGTGTTCATCGAGCCGTACACGACAACGTTTTATTATCGGCGTCATCGCGACTGGCAGATCATGGAATACGTCTGCGAGCAGAACAATCACGATGCGCTGAACGCACAGGGGAAACCCGCGTTCAGTCTCGGCCGCAGCCCGGAGCAGTAGCCCGTGAAAGCCGGAAGCGGGTCCCTTCTGGCGGCGGCGGCGGCCAGCTCTATTGCCGTGCCCCTCGTGGCGGGGCTCGGCACTTCACCAGCCGTTCAGGCGCAGTCGGCCGCCACCACAGGACATGAGGTCGGCAATATCGTTTTGATCAAATCTGGTGGCTTAACCTACATAAAAGCGGACGGATTAATATGGACGTTCCCAAGCCATAGGGCGTATTGGGCAGACGCCAACTCATATTGCACTCAGAGTACGATCGACGGCCAGCTAGGCTGGCGTCTTCCTAATGCGGCTGAGTTAGAACGTCTCTACGCGAGACACGCCAACGCATTGCCCCCGGACTGGGCAGGGGATTACGTATGGTCCGCCACTGTCGCCATATCTGACGACCCTGACCCGCATGCTTCATACCACGTCGTCGCGATCCGGAGCGGCGGCAGCGGACAAATGAAGGACGACAGCTATCGCGGCGTCGTGACTTGTGTTCACGATCCTGATCCTCCCGGAGAGGGGCTCCCCCCGCGCGTCGCGCCTCCGGGCGCGCTTCCGTGAACGACTCCCCACCCCATCCGCACGTCATCCAGGAGAACGTGGGCGCGCCGACCGAGGCGAGAACCCTCTCCACCTCATCCACCTCATCCACCTCATCCACCTCATCCACCGCGACTTCATCATCGCGCCGATCATACAGTGCTGTCGTCCGCGCCGACTCATGCGGGGCCATCTGCTGAGGTCGGTCAGCCTTGCGACGGTCGCAGTTCGGCCGATAGCGTTAATCCGGCACCCGTCAGGTACGAAGGGAATCCAGCAGACTTGATACGCTGTTCAACTTGGTCGAGAGCGCAGGTGCGCGCTTCAGAATCGAAGCAACAGTATCGTCAACTATGTTCGATGCCTCGTTGATCAAAGCCTGACCTGCAGGCGTCAGTTTCGCCATTGCGAGCCGAGCATCTCGTTTGTTCTTTACTGTTGAGACTAATCCGATCTTTTCCAGTGGGCGAAGTGCCCGCGTCACCCCGGACGCGGTTAGTCCAATGCTACGAGCAGCGTCAATCCTGCTAGCTTGCCCGTTAGGTGCCCCTGACAAAGCGCGCAATAGCCGATACTCCGCAAAACTGACGCCCCGGATTGCGCCAAGGCTGCAATCCAACTGGCGCTCAAGACTGCTCCACGCCGCTGCAACTGCAAGCGCGAAGCGATGGTTCTCACTGGTATCTGAACTCATTGTAGAAGGCTACTATATGCATGAGGGCTCATGCAATAGTCAGATACTAAGTAGCCAGTGAGTCGTCTCAGCTGCGGCGACTTCGGGTCGACTCCCGCCGTCGTCACCTGCTCACTGTCGGCCAAGACCTGTCTTCCGAGCGAGTCCGGTGATGTTCCCGAAAGCCGACGTTGGAAATGCACGCCGCGTGTGTCATGGGACACACGCGGACAATCACGGGGGGGGGTTACAGCGACATCTGCGAGTAGTATTCCCTCATGAGATTCCTCTGGAGATGCTTTTCCATGGACCGAATCACGGTACTGATCGCTCTCGCGGTGCTCTCGGCAGCTGTGTTGACCCCTGCTACAGCATCAGCTGTTTCGCTGAGGGCGTTCCAGCAGGCCGCTGACGATCCGCCTCGGCAGATGGCACTCTTCAAGAGCGACTTTGAAACGTCGGTGACCGCAACGCTTGCGGCTCTCAGGAGCACGCATTTCACGGATGGAAAGGAGAAGATCGCCGACCGGATTCGGCGCGATCGAGAACGGGCGGACCGCATCGAGCAGATGGCCCCACGCCTCACGTCGGAGCAGATAAAGAATCTGGTCAACATGATCGCGCGGTATGCCGCGGCTCAACCCGAGACGGATCTCAAGGCCG
The DNA here is from genome assembly GCA_050738595.1 of Steroidobacteraceae bacterium. Classification (GTDB taxonomy): domain Bacteria; phylum Pseudomonadota; class Gammaproteobacteria; order Steroidobacterales; family Steroidobacteraceae; genus JASHUC01. The sequence goes on from JBOHZR010000247.1 coordinate 8,357, forward strand.
TGATCGAGAGTTTCTTGCTGACGGAAGCCAAGACACCATTTGATCGGGAGTTTCAGGGCTACGAGCAGAGCCACGACAAATACGAGACGGATTACCGCCTGTTCATGGAGAGCATGAACTCCTGGAAACGAGCGGCAGATGAGGCGCAAGCTGAACTCGATAGGGAAAAGGCAGACCTGGAGCGCCGCCGCAGGGAACTCAACCAATCGAATTCTCGCTGATACGAAAGACGATCTCGAGCGCTGCAAAGGGCTCCCAACAGGAAGGCGCAGAAAGGCACGTCAGAAAGCCCCGAATCGGGCGCTCGGATGTCCGTTTGTCCCCTCTCGAAGCCGTCGCGCTGTTCTCATCCAGATTGTCGCGCGGCATCGACGGCTGCTTCGGGCACGCGGTGATCATCCGCTCTCGGCGGCACGCGGCCACTTTGGGACACTCAACCCCGGCTCTGAAATTGCTCCATACCGGTCACAGGAAGGGTGGGTTCCGGGCTACGCGTGGCCAGCACACAGCACACTGGCTGGTGCAACGGACCTGGGTAGTCC
>JBOHZR010000248.1:0-7496 GCA_050738595.1 Steroidobacteraceae bacterium
TCGTACTACAAGAACAAGAATGCGCTCTGGGTGAAGGTTGTCTCCGACGGTAATGGCGCCGACAGCGGCGGCCCTGGCGCTGTTGGAGGCAGCATCCAGGTCAGCCGGTGAGCTGAATCGAGTCCTAGGAGCAAGACCGCCCGGCGCAGACCAGGAGCTTCTCACCTGCACTGGTGCGACCACTCAATCTGAGCTCTACACATTCCTGGCACAGCGCGTTGTGGGGCGGCCCACGACTGTCAACCGACATCTCCAGACGCTTCAAGGCGGCGTGCGCAGCGGACCGGTCAGCACCATATCCCCTTCGACCGTGTGCGGTCCGTTGTGTGCCACGGTGTGCAGGTGCAGTTCATGGCGCGACAGCGTAGCGGTGGCGTGGTTGGCGAACGGCCCGTACTCGATGCCGAAGCCCCAATCCTGATGCTCGATGTCGAAAGTGACGGTGTCGCCGTGGACGACGATGTCGTCGAGTACACCGAATGTGTAGGGGTTGTCGCAGGGTCCGCAGACCGCGCCCAGCATACGTTTCTCGACCTGCCGGAACATGAAACGCTGCTTGGCGGCGCCATTGCCCCACACCCAGAGTCCCTCCAGCATGGCGGGCGTAAGCGCCTCGTTGGGGCCGGCCGGCACGTACGGCGTCGGGGAGCCCGAGAACAGCAGCGGCCCGGACTTGATGCCCCGCCGGGCGAAGAGTTCCTCGAGTGTCACGAGGGCAGGCTTGCGCGGGTCCCGTTGCAAGTCCAGCTGCTGCGGATCCTTCGAGCGCTCCCCGGAGGGTGTTAGTTTGAGTAACAGGTGGCCGCTTACCAGCCGCCCGACGACATTAGTGCGCGAACTGAAGCGGCCCTCGATCCTCAAGAGCTGGAAGCGGAGGCCGTCCGGAGTCAGCGTGCCCCTATCGACAAAGACAAGGCGCGACGGATCGCCGCAATCCACGGCGCAGTAGATGCCGGTCACCCTTGCGTCCTGGACCTTGAGGATGAGGATGTGGCGCGTACCTTCGATCTCGGCAACCCATCCGCCACGGATCGCATCCGCCGTGATTGCCGGCTGGTCTCCGGCGGCCGGAGCTGTTATTGCCAGTCCCACCAAAATTCCCGCGATCACATGACACGGCCACTTCATGCCTATCCTCGGTCCTGTGTCCGGCCAGAGTATGGCCGGGGTCTTCCGCACTTGTCGATGAAGGAGTGCGCGTTCATGATCTCAGCGAGGTGCCATATGAAGTTTGCGTGGGGAATTTGCCTAGCGACATTGGCGTTGTGCGCGACGGCGGTGGCGCAGACACAGACACCCGCTCGCGATCCGGTCAGCGTTGGGCGTGGCGCTCCGATGCTCAAGGAGCTCCCGCACCTGAAAACGACCGGGTTGCTCACCGACGAGCTCCTGGCGCGCTTTCCCGTTGTCGGGCCCTTCCGCGTCCGCGTGAACGGGCGAGTCATCGATATCGGTTCGGCTTTCGACGGCGCGGCGCCGCCGGGAATCAAGCCCTTGCCCGTGGATCTGTTCACGACCAGGGACTTTTACAAGGACCGCGCGCTGTGGACCGATCCGCGCTACTTCCGTTGCAACAGCAGCTTTGCCATCGAGCAGCAGCGCGGCGACACACAGGTCGGCATGGCGACCATCCATGGGTCGGCTGCAACGGCTGCCTGGGGATACTGCGACCGTGACTACCCGCGCGCGGCGATCGTGAGCCCCTATCGCTTCAAGACTGCCGAGGAGCACTACAACGCGCTGCTTGAAGAGGCACGTCGGCGCGGCGGCCCGACGCAGTACACCCAGGCGACCCTGCCGGCCGAGTGGAGCGGCCGTTATGGGCGGGTTGACTACGAGATGATGTTTGGCACGTGGTATGGCATGGCCTGGAGCCAGATTCCGACCATCCTGTCGCTGCTGACGCCCGAATACCAGACGCGCATGGTCCAGCAGGCCTTCCACGAGGGCAACTCGAACGCCCCCCAGTGGCCAGGCCAATACTGCTGGCCTGAGGGGTTCATGCGCCGCTATCACTGGGCGGGTACGGGATTCCACCAGATCCTGGTGACGCCGAAGCTCGTGCAGATCCAGACTTCGTCCGCCGACAACTTCATCACGCAGATCTATATCGGGCGCAAGTTCAACACGAGCGGAGCGGTACCGCGTCTCGGCGCCGAGGTGCCGCGCTGGTACGGAGAAACCATCGGCTTTTGGGACGGCGACGCGCTCATCACGTGGACGTCGAACATTCAGGGGTGGATTGCCCACGGAGACTTCGAGTTCTCGAACAAGATGCAGACGATCGAGATCTACACGCCGAATCGCGACGCGGCGGGAAACTTTCTCGGGCTGCATCACGAGTCGATCTTCTACGATCCCGAGGCGCTCGTGCAGCCGATCCGCATCGTGCGCAATCTCGACAAAGTGAGCGACTTCGACGAGGGTGACCCGTACATCTATGTTCAGTGCCTGCAGACGATCTATCCCATCAACGGCGTCGCTACGCCAGTCGCACCTCCCAAGGTTATCGATTACGAAGTGCTCGACATGTACAACAGGCCGTGGGCTCAGATCTGGGAGAAGTACTGGGAAAAGGGGATGCAGCGTCCCGAACAAAAGGACATCTTTACTTTCAAATAGCCGCCACGGCAAACACCTGCTCTACCACGTGCCGCCGGGAGCTTCGGAGCCTCACGAACAGAGAGCAGGCAATCGCCCTGCCGCGGAATCGAACCACCTACACGCGGATTTTGCTATTCCCGGTTACCCGGAAAGTTACCCGGCGCTATTCTTGCCCTTTGCGGAACCGAACCCCCCGACCGGGAAGCACGCATCAGCTTACTCGCCAACACAGAGTCCCGGCGATGCTTAATCCGGCTCCGCCGTCCGTCCGTAGCGGCTCAAGTGAAACGCGGCCATGGCCACATCGCCCGCCGCGAGCGTCTCGGGTTCGTTCTCGATAAATCCCGGCAAGGCCTTTGGCTCGAGCACCCATGGCTTGTTCGGCTGCTGCTTCGTAAGCGCAAGGACAACCCCGTGCTTGCTAAATCGAATGGATAATGTCAGACGCGAATGGCTACCATTAGATTTGGCAATTTATCAAGCACACGGAGGATGATCTAATGTTCCGAAGAGATTTGCTCAGGGCTGCGGCAGCGTTACCTCTCTTGCCGGGTACGCTCGGTCTTGGGATTGCGCCAACGGTATTCGGCGCCGAGACCCTACCACGATCCCGTGTGCGGCCCGGTGAATCGGCCTGGCCTAGCGCCTCAAGTTGGGCGAAGCTGAAAGACGATGTGGGCGGCAATCTGATCGAAGTGCACTCCATGTTCAGCTCGTGCGCAACGGAACCGAATGGCCTGGCTTGCCTCGATGCGCTCAAAAATGTCAAAAACCCCTACTGGATCGGCGACCAGGCTGCTGGCACGCAGGTTTCGGGATTGCTCGATGGGTGGACTCCGGCACCGAGCGCTTACGCGATCAAGGCGCGAAACACTGCCGACGTCGTTGCGGGCGTCAGCTTCGCCAGGGAAAACAATCTGCGGCTTGTCGTCAAGGGCGGTGGGCACAGCTACTACGGCACATCGAATGCCCCCGACTCGCTCCTCATCTGGACGCGTGCTATGAACAAGGTAACGCTTCACGATGCTTTCGTGGGGCAAGGCTGCGCGGGCCGCATTGCACCGATCCCCGCGGTCAGTGCTGAAGCAGGCGCGTTATGGATAGATCTTTATGATTCGGTGACGACGAAGGGCGGCCGCTACGTTCAAGGCGGCGGCTGCATGACAGTGGGTGTTACAGGCCTTCTCCTCGGCGGAGGATTCGGCTCCTATTCGAAACGCTTCGGCACTGCGGCAGCAAGCCTGCTCGAAGCGGAAATCGTGACCGCTGACGGTCGTGTCCGGGTGGTAAACGAGTGCATGGAGCCCGACCTCTTTTGGGCCCTGAAGGGCGGGGGCGGCGGAACATTTGGCGTCGTGACGCGGCTGACTCTGCGAACGCATGAGCTTCCGAAGTGTTTCGGCGGTGCCGGTGGAAAGATCAAGGCGCGTTCCGACGCGGCATTTGCGCAGCTCATCGGGCGGTTCATCGACTTCTACAGGGAGAAGCTCTTCAACCCGCATTGGGGGGATAATGTCCACTTTCAGCCGGACAACACCCTTGACGTCGAAATGGCTTGCGAGGGACTTGACACTGCACAGGTGGCTGAGATCTGGCGACCGTTCCGCGATTGGGTGGAGGCGCGGCCGCAGGATTTCACCGTGACATCCCCTTTGTGGTCAGACGCTCGAGACGCGCGAAAGCAATGGGATCCTTCGGGTCATGGGTTCAAGCACGACCCGCGCGATGGCGCTCCCAAGCACCACGTGTGGAATCAAAGCAATGAAGGCGAGTGCGGCGCTTACTTCTACGGCTACGATTCGCTTTGGCTGCCCGCATCGCTGCTTCAAAAAAGCCGCCGGGGGCAACTCACGGCGGCGATATTCGCCGCGAGTCGCCATGAAATGGTGCGCTTTCACATCGCCAAGGGTATGGCGGGCGCGCCGCCCGAGGTGCTTGCGGACGTGAGGCAAACCGCCACTAATCCCTCGGTGCTCGATGCCTTCACGCTGGTCATCGTCGCCGACTTCGACGAGGCGCCCGCCTATCCCGGCCTCAAACAGGCGCCAATGGATATGGCCAAGGCACGCGAGAAGGCCCGTGGGATCGAGCTGGCCGCGGCAGAGCTGCGCAAGATCGCACCTCACTCCGGCTCTTATGTCAACGAAGGCAGCTTCTTCAATCCCGCATGGCAGGAGGAGTTCTGGGGCAAGAACTATTCGAAGTTGCGGGCCATCAAGACGAAATACGATCCCGATGGTCTCTTCTTCGTTCACCACGGTGTGGGCAGTGAAGATTGGAGCGCCGACGGCTTCACGAGATCGACGGCCTAATGTTCCAGGGTAGAAGCGCTTCCATATGTTCCGCGTTAGTTGCTTTGGGCCTTTCTATTACCCACAACTGTGACCCTTCGGCGGTGGTTTGAAGAAGGGGACTGGACACAGAAAAGGCCGTCTGATAGTCTTGCGCGCATCGCCTCGTTAGAGGGGTAAATGTTTGATCGCGCGCACGGGACCGCGATGCGAGGATCCTGAGGTACAGGCTATACTCGATGCCGGCATCGAGGCGGGGCCGGCTGTCTGGGTATATGAGGAACTCGCGGGTGTTGACTTGTTGGATAAGCGTCTGGATCGGCGCTTGATCCGGACGGCGGGATTTCTGGCGGGCTCGCCTGCTGCGCCGATCAATCAAGCGTGCCCGGACTGGGGCAGCGCCAAGGCCGCGTATCGGCTGTTCGACAACCCCAAGGCAACACCGGAGGCGATACGCGAGCCGCATATCCGCGCGACGGTCAAGCGCATGGCAGTGGCGGATGAGCCCTTGCTGGCCGTGCAGGACACCGTCTTCGTCTCCTACAAGGATCATCCCAAGGTTCGGGGAGTTGGCCCGATCGGGATGGAGGACGAGGGCCGCGGGTTGATCATGCACAACGCGCTGGTCTTCACGAGCTCGGGAGTGGCCCTCGGCCTGCTGAGCCAGAACATCTGGGCGCGCCAGGAGGTTGCCCGAGAAGGGCGTCAGCAGAAGATTGAGCGGCTGCAGCACACGGTGATCGAGGAGAAGGAAAGCTCGAAGTGGCTGCGCGCGCTGCGCGAGACCGTAGAGCGCGCGCCACCGAAAGCCAAGGTGATCACGGTGGCGGATCGGGAGTCGGATGTCTTCGAGTTCCTCACGTGCGCCGAGGAGCTCAAGGCGAGCTATCTGATCCGCGCCCGGATCGACCGCCAGCTCGTGCCGGAGGAGAGCGAGGGGTTCGAGTGTATGGAGGAAGCGCTCGCTGCTGCAGAGGTGCTGGGGAGGATGGATGTGCAGGTGACCGGAAACGACAAGCGCAAGGCGCGGACGGCCACAGTAGCCGTGAAAGTCGCAGAGGTCGCGATCAAACCCCCGCAGCGGCGTGGTCGGTCGAAGGATTCCGGTTCGAGCGAGTCGATCACTGTAAGGGTGGTTGGGGCGACGGAGAGGAAGCCGCCCGAAGGAGAGAAGGCGATCAGCTGGGTGCTGCTCACGAATCTGCGGGTAGCTGACTGCGATGCGGCGGCCGAGAAGGTGCGCTGGTACGGCAAGCGATTCAACATCGAGACCTGGCACAAGGTGTTGAAGTCCGGCTGCACGGTCGAGGAGTGTCGCCTGGAGACCGGGGAGCGTCTGGCGCGCTATCTGGCGCTCTTCAGTGTCATCGGCGTGCGCTTGATGCACGTGGCCTACCTGGCGCGCGTGCAGCCGGAGCTGCCGGCGACGGCCGTGTTCTCCGAAGAAGAAATCGAAGCACTGCACCTTCAGGTCCGCAAGGAGCGGCCACCGCAAGCACCGCCGACCTTGAAGGAAGCGGTGCGGATGTTGGGCCGGCTCGGCGGACACCTCGGCCGTAAGAGCGACGGGGAGCCGGGCATGACTGTGGTGTGGCGCGGCTGGATGCGGCTGTACGATGCCGTGCTCGTCATCGGGGTGCTGCGCAATGTCGGCATGATCAATTCCAGTTGAGCAATGCGCTACTGCGGACGAGAGTTCACCAAGGCCCAGATCGAGCTGATTCGCCAGCTCCTCAGCGATCAGCCGCAGCTGAATCGGGCCGCCCTGTCGCGCGCGGTGTGCGAGCGGCTTGCCTGGCGCCGCCCCGATGGGCGTCTCAAGGAGATGAGCTGCCGCGTGGCGATGCTGCGCATGGCAGCCGACGGGCTGATCACGCTGCCTCCGCCACGCAGGGTGAAGCCCGTGGGCTATCGGGCGCACCCCGAGATCGAGCGGGCCACCGATGCGCCTACCGCCGTAGCGCAGGTGCAGCTGCGTCAGCTCACGGCGGAAGTGATCGCAAGCAAGCGCGACTCGCTGCTGTGGAACACCTACATTCAGCGCTATCACTATCTTGGTCATCAGTTGATCCCCGGAGCGCAGCTGCGCTACTTCGTGCGCGCCACGGATCAGGTCATCGCTTTGCTGTCCTTTGGCGCCAGTGCCTGGAAGACCAAACCGCGTGACGATCTGATCGGCTGGACGCCCGAGCAGCGCATCCGCAACTTGCACCTCATCGTCAACAACGCCCGGTTCTTGATTCTGCCCTGGATTCGCCACAAGAATCTCGCCTCCCGTATCCTCGCCTTGATCAGCCGACGCCTCCCCCAGGACTGGCGCACGGCTTACGCCTACAGCCCGGTATTGCTCGAGACCTTCGTCGAGAAGCCGCGCTTCACGGGAACTTGTTACAAGGCCGCCAACTGGCAGTACCTGGGTGATACGCAGGGGCGTGGCAAGCTCGATCGATTCAAACTCTACGCCAAACCGGTCAAAAGCATCTGGGTCTATCCACTGGCCGGCGACTTTCGCCGACACCTCCGCAGCACATGACATGATCACTGACTCTTCTATATCTCAACCACTCGCCTGTCCGTTCACAGATGTGGGTAATAGAAAGG
>JBOHZR010000249.1:0-26136 GCA_050738595.1 Steroidobacteraceae bacterium
ATCAACGGCCTCGCCACCGTCGGGCGCGGCCAGCGCCTCGGGCTGTTCGCCGGCAGCGGCGTCGGCAAGAGCGTGCTGCTCGGCATGATGGCGCGCTACACGAGCGCGGATGTGATCGTGGTCGGGCTGATCGGCGAGCGCGGCCGCGAGGTGAAGGAATTCGTCGAGCGAATCCTCGCGAGGGAGGATCGCCGGCGCGCCGTCGTCATCGCCGCGCCGGCCGACTCCCCACCGCTCATGCGCCTGCACGGCGCCTGGCTCGCGAGCGCGGTGGCCGAGTACTTCCGTGACCGCGGCGCGAGTGTCCTGCTCATCATGGACTCGCTCACGCGCTTCGCGCAGGCGCAGCGCGAGATCGGACTCGCAATCGGCGAGGCGCCCGCGACGAAGGGCTATCCGCCCTCCGTGTTCGCGCGCATGCCCCAGCTCGTCGAGCGCGCGGGGAACGGCGCGGGGCGCGGAGGCTCCGTCACTGCGTTCTACACGGTCCTCGTCGAGGGCGATGATCAGAACGATCCGATCGCGGATGCGGCACGCGCCGTTCTCGACGGGCACATCGTTCTGTCGCGCCGCATCGCCGAGGCCGGCCGCTACCCTGCCGTCGACGTGGAGGCGTCCGTGAGCCGCGTCATGCACGAGATCGCGCCGCCCGATCACATCGAGCTCGCGCGGCGCTTCCGCCAGCTCGCCGCGACCTACGAGCAGAACCGTGATCTGATTTCGATCGGAGCCTATCAGCGCGGCAGCGATCCGCGCATCGACGCGGCGATCGCCGCGTGGCCGCGCCTCACCAGCTATCTCGCGCAGGACATGCGCGAGCGTGTCCCTTTCGCTGAGAGCCTCGCGGCGCTGCGCGGACTGTTCAGCGAGCCCGCCGCGGCCAATTGAAGCGCACGCGCGGATCGTGAGGGCAAATCACCATGCGGCAAGGCAAGCAGCTCGAGATGGTCCAGCGCATCGCCGGCAGCGAGGAGCGGCGCCGCGCCGAGCGGGTCGCCGCCGTGCAGAAGCGCGTGAAGGACTGCGAGGTGAAGCTCGCCGAGCTCAGCGCGTACCAGGCCGACTACGCGCGGGACTTCGCCCGGCGCGCGGCCGGCGGTCTCGATGGAGCCCGTGTGCGGCATTTCCAAACGTTTCTCGCACGCCTCGGCGAGGCCGTGCGGCAGCAGAGCGAGATCGTCGATCGCGCCCGCGCGGAGCGCGAGGCCGAGCTCGAGACCTGGCGGCAGGCGGCCCGCCGCGCGCAGATGGTCGGCCGCGTCGTCGAGCACCGGCGGCAGGAGGCGCGCCGCGAGAGCGATCGGCACGAACAGCGCGAATCCGACGCGTTGAGTCTTGCGAGGCGCCACCGTGACTAGCAGGGGTCCCTCCTCGGCGGGATTGTCCGCACTCATCGATCGACCGGGCGGCGCACAGGCGCACGGCAATCTATCGGTCAGCCGTTCGGCTGCCGGCGGCTCGGCGAACGACTCGGAGTTCCACTCGCTGCTTGCCGGGAACCGCAGCGCGAAGGGGGCCGCTCCAGAGGCTCCGGAAGACGTGAGCAGCGCGCAGCACCCCTCGGGCGCGCAGCCTCGCGACAGGGACAAGCGCAAGGCACGCGAGACGGCGGAGGATCGCTCCGATTCCCCGGCAGCGAGCGCTGCGGTGCCGCCAGCGATCTCGGGCGCGGCAGCCGCGGCCGTCGCCTCTGGCGCGGCGACCCCCACTCGCTCATCGAGCGGATCGGGCGTGCTCGGCGCATCGGGTACGCCCGGCGCATCGGGCGCACCGGGCACATCCGCCGCAGGCGCCGCAGGCGCCGCAGGCGCAGCAGGCTCATCGGCCGGATCGGCCGACTCCGGCGGATCGGCCGACTCCGACACATCGCCCTCCTCGGCCGTAACCGTCACCGCCGCGTCCGGCGCCGCAGACTCGAAGGCGCCGGCATTGGACAGCTCGGCCTCCGCGCTCGATCTCGCCCCCATGGACTTGAACGGCGCACCCGGCTCACCAGAGGGCCCCGGCCTGCCACCGAGCTCCGGCCAAGCCGTAACACCGGGCGCAGCGCCCTCTGCCGATCCGGAGCCGCAGCTGCTCGCGTGGCTCTCGGGCGCAGCCGGCTTACAATCCGGGACTGCGGGAGCCCCCAACGCGGCAGCAGCGGGCACGGGAGCGACCAACGCGGGACCGACGGCCGCGCCGAGCAACGCGGGACCGGCGGCCGCGGGTCCCATTGCCGCGTCGCCGATCACCTCGGGAGCGACAGCCGCACAACTTGCGCTCCTGGGGACTGGGACGCAGTTCACGCAGAGCTCGCCGGGATCATCGGCGTCCGGCACATCGTCCGATTCCGCACGCACGGATTCGCTCGCGAGTGATCCTTCCCAAACCGTGAGCGCTCTCCTCGCAACGAATGCGGCCCCCGTCCATCTCGCGGCGGCTTCGCACTCTGGCGCGCAGCAGTCGACAGGAACATTGCAGTCGCCGCTCGGTACATCGGCGTGGGTCGAGGAGCTCGGTACCCAGCTCAGCTGGATGGCAAACCGGGGCATCGACACCGCCTCACTGCACGTCTCCCCCGCCGAGCTCGGACCCATAGAGGTGCGCATCGCCGTGCACGGGCGCGATGCGAGCGTCTGGTTCGGCGCGGCTCAGGCCACGACGCGCGCCGCGCTCGAGCAAGCACTGCCGCAGCTGCACCAGATGCTGGCCTCACACGGGCTCGCGCTCGCCGACGCCGGAGTCTTCCGTGAGCCCCCGCGCGGCTCCGCCCATCAGGCGCCCGCGCGCTCCCTCGGGCCGGCCGCCGCCGTGAGCGAGGAGCCAGCACGCCTCTCCGAGACGCGCGCCGTCGCGCGGCTCGGGCTCATCGATCTGTACGCCTGAGCCGCCGCCGGGTGCGGTGCAGCGCGCCAAGTTTTTGTCGCCGCGCTCCGCGAGACGGCCATCACATTCGCTCCGCGCCCGGAAACTCCTTTGTACTGCGTGACTTAGGCGCGCCCAGCCGCCCGTGGCACAAGCGTTGCACCAGCTCCGGCACCGACCGCGAACGATGTTTCAACGATGGCCGATATTCCCACTCTGGAGCCTGCGCAGGACGTGCCCCTCGCGGATGACGAGGCAGCGCCGAAATCATCGAAGCTTTGGCTTTCGATCTACGCCGCCCTCGCCGCGCTCGTCGTCGCGGGTGCGGCCGCAGCAGGCTGGCACTACCTCGGCGCAGCGCGCAAACCTGCCCGGAAGGACGCGCAAGCCAGCGCGCAGAAGGGACCGGCGCTGTACGTGTCGCTCGACCCGCCGTTCGTGACGAATTTCGAGGCCGACCAGGCCGTGCGCTTCCTGCAGATCAGCGTCGAGGTCATGAGCCGCGATCCAGCGACGATCGATGTGATCAAGTCGAACGACCCCGTGGTCCGAAACGATCTGCTGCTGCTGTTCGCCAACCAGAAATACGCCGTGATCGCGACCCGGGACGGCAAGGAACGCTTGCGCGCCGCCGCGCTCGCCGCAGTGCGCAAGGACGTGGCGGCGAACGGCGGACATCCCGAGCGCGTCGCTGCCGTGTACTTCACCAGCTTCGTGATGCAGTAGCGGCGAGCGCTGGGGGGAAAACTGTGTCCGCCGAGAAGATCCTGAACCAGGACGAGATCGACGCGCTGATCCACGGCGTCGACTCCGGAGTCGTCAATACCGAGCCCCCGCCCGCACCGGGCGAGGCGTCCGCCTTCGACTTCCGCAATCAAGTGCGGATCGTGCGCGGGCGCATGCCGACGCTCGAGATGATCAACGACCGGTTCGCGCGGCTCTTTCGCGTGAGCCTGTACAACCTGCTGCGCCGCGCGCCGGAAGTGAGCGTCGGAGCGATCGAGATGAAGAAGTTCGCCGAGTACGTGCACACGCTGCACATGCCGACGAGCCTGAACCTCGTGAAGATCAACCCGCTCCGCGGCACGGCGCTCGTCGTGCTCGATCCGAAACTCGTCTTCTGCGTCGTGGACAACTTCTTCGGCGGCAGCGGCCGGCACGTGAAGATCGAAGGACGCGACTTCACCGCGACCGAGCAGCGCGTCATCCACATGCTGCTGCGGAACGCCTTCGCCGACTTGCGGGAGGCGTGGTCGCACGTGGTGAGCATCGAGGTCGAGTTTCAGCAGTCGGAGATGAACCCCCAGTTCGCGAACATCGTGAGCCCCACCGAGATCGTCGTCATCACGAGCTTTCACCTCGAGCTCGAAGGCGGGGGCGGCGACCTGCACATCACCATGCCCTACGCGATGCTCGAGCCGCTGCGCGACCTGCTCGATGCTGGCATGCAGAGCGACCGCGTCGAGCACGACGAGCGCTGGCTCAATGCGCTGCGCGAGGACATCGAGGACGCGGAGATCGACCTCTCGACGCTCCTCGGGCGCTGCTCCGTGAGCCTCGCAGAGGTACTGAATCTGAAGGCGGGCGATGTGATCCCCTGTGATTTCACCGGCAAGGTGACGCTGCTTGCCGAGACAGTCCCGGTGTTCCGCGGCAGCTTCGGCATCTCCCGCGGGCTCGAGGCCGTGAAGATCGAGGAGCGCGTCCGCCGCAGCAAGCCTCAACCCGCCGAGACCCTGAACCTCAAGAGAGCCTGAGGACCGTCATGAACGCGAAAAGCACCGAGGCACGTGCCGCGGAATTCGAGAACCTGCGCGAGGGCGAGCCGGCTGCGGCCGAGGCCGCCAAAGACCTCAATCTCGAGGTCATCCTCGACGTGCCCGTCGTCCTGTCCATGGAGGTCGGCCGCACACGCATCCCGATCCGCAACCTCCTGCAGCTCAATCAGGGCTCGGTCGTCGAGCTCGACCGCGAGGCGGGTGAGCCGCTCGATGTATTCGTGAACGGCACGCTCATCGCGCACGGCGAGGTCGTCGTCGTGAACGACAAGTTCGGCATCCGCCTCACCGACGTGGTGAGCCCCGCCGAGCGCATCCGCAAGCTGAAATGAACCCGGCGCATCCGTTCGCTGCGCCGCAGATCGCCTCCGGCCCACCGGCGATAGGCGTCGGGAGCCTCACGGAGGTGACGCTCGCGCTTGCCGTGGTGCTCGCGGCCATCTTCGCGCTCGCCTGGCTGGTGCGGCGCGTCCGGAGCGTCGCCGGCTCCGCGTCCGCGCTCGGGGTGCTGGCCGAACTGCGCCTCGGTCCGAAGGAGCGCGCCGTGCTCGTGAAAGTCGGCGGCGAGCAGCTGCTGCTCGGCGTCGCGCCCGGCCGGGTCGCGATCCTGCACGTGCTCGCACAGCCGGTCGCGATCGATCGCAGTATCCCGCCGGCTCCGGGTGCGAAGGGCCCGCCCGCCGAGCGCCCGAGCTTTCGCGCGCTGCTCTCGCGGAGCCTCGGCCGATGATCGATCCGGGACTCACGGCGCTCACGGTCCACGCCGCCCCGGGCGGAGGGCAGACCTACACGCTCACCGTGCAGGTCCTGCTGCTGATGACGGCGATCACGCTGCTGCCCGCCATCCTGCTCATGATGACGGCGTTCACGCGGATCGTGATCGTGCTCGGAATCCTGCGCCAGGCGCTCGGGGCCGGCCAGACCCCGCCCAACCAGGTGCTGATCGGGCTCGCGCTGTTTCTGACGCTGTTCGTGATGTCGCCGGTGATCCAGCGCATCAACGTCGAGGCCGTGCGGCCCTACGAGGCGGGCACGATCGACGGGCCCACGGCGCTCGCGAAGGCGGAAGCGCCCTTGAAGACGTTCATGCTCGACCAGACGCGCGAGCGCGACATCGCGACCTTCGTGCGTATCGCCGGCGGCAACGGCTACGCGACGCCGCAGGACGTGCCGCTCTCGGTGCTCGTGCCCGCCTTCATCACGAGCGAGCTCAAGACCGCCTTCGTGATTGGATTCCTGATCTTCATTCCGTTCGTGATCATCGATCTCGTCGTCGCGAGCGTGCTCATGTCGATGGGCATGATGATGCTCTCGCCGGTGCTGATCTCCCTGCCCTTCAAACTCATGCTGTTCGTCCTCGTCGACGGCTGGTCGCTCGTCATGGGGACGCTCGCCGCGAGCTTCTACACATGACGCCCGAGACGATCATGACGATCGGCCAGCATGCGCTCGAGATCACCCTGATGCTCTCGGCGCCGCTCCTGCTCACAGCGCTCGTGACAGGCCTCGTCGTCGGGGCCTTCCAGGCGGCAACGCAAATCAACGAGATGACGCTCTCGTTCATTCCGAAGCTGCTCGCGCTCGCGCTCGCGCTCGTGATCGCGGGGCCCTGGATGCTGAAGCTGCTCGTCGGCTACACGCGCGAGCTCATCACGAGCATCCCGGGCCTCATCGGCTAGCAAAGCCCGGACCGGCAGCGGCGCGGCGCATGATCACGCTCACCACAGACGAACTGCAGAGTTGGGTCGCACGGCTCTTCTGGCCATTCGCGCGCATCGGTGCGTGCCTGATGGTCGCTCCGGCCTTCTCGGCGATCGCCGTGCCGGCGCGCATCCGCCTGGTGCTCGCCGGCAGCATTGCGCTCCTCGTGGCGCCTCTGGTGCCGGTTCCGCCCGGAATCGCACCGTTCTCCGCTCAAGGGCTCGTGATCACCGTGCAGCAGCTCGTCATCGGCGCGGCGCTCGGTTTCGCGCTGCAGATCATCTTCGATGCCGTCTCGATGGGCGGCCAGCTGCTCGCGAACAGCATGGGCCTGTCTTTCGCTTTCAACATCGATCCGATGCACGGCACCGAGACTCCCGCACTCGGAGAGCTCTACAGCATTCTCGTCCTGCTTACCTTCCTCGCGCTCGACGGCCACCTGCGCGTGATCGAGGTGCTCGCGGACGGTTTCCGCACATTGCCCCTCGGGACGAGTGGACTCGGCACGGACGGCCTGTGGCGCCTCGTGAGCTGGGGCACCCAGATATTCACCGGGGCACTCGCGATTGCCCTTCCGGGTGTGACCGCGCTCACGATCGTCAACCTCGCCTTCGGGGTCGTGAGCCGCGCCGCCCCGGCGCTCAATCTCTTCGCGGTGGGATTTCCGGTCTCCCTCGTGTGCGGTCTCCTCGTCGTCCTGGCGAGTCTGCCGGTGCTGCAGTCGAGCTTCGTGCGGCTGATCGCGGACGCGTTCGCGCTCGTGAGACACCTCACGGGCGCAGGGGCGTGATGCAATGGCCGAGCTCGCCCAGGAACGCACCGAGCAACCGACCGCGAAGCGCCTCGAGGAGGCGCGCAAGCGCGGCCAGGTGCCCCGCTCCTCCGAGCTCGCCGCGGCCGCCGTCGTGCTCGTCACCGGCGCGGGCCTCGAGCTGTTCGGAGGCCATGCCGCGCGCGCGCTTTACGCCCTCATGCAGTCGAGCCTCGCGCTGCGCCGCGCGCAGGTGTTCGATGAGAGCGCGCTGCTCGGAAGTCTCGCGGGCTGCGCGGCGCAGGCACTCGCGGCGTGCGCTCCCATCCTCGCTCTGACGCTCGCGGCAGCACTCGCTGCACCGATCGCGCTCGGGGGGTGGAATCTGTCGTTCGAGGCGCTCGCGCCCGACCTCACGCGGCTCTCGCCGCTCAACGGCGCGCAGCGCATCTTCTCCATGCGCAGCCTCGTCGAGCTCGCCAAGGCCTACGCAAAGTTCCTGATTGTCGCGGCGATCGGCGCCGCGTTCATCTGGAAGAGCGCCGGGCGGCTGCTCGCCCTCGGAAGCGAGCCGCTCGAGCGCGAGATCGCCGAGGCCGCGGCGCTCTCCGCAAACGCGCTGCTCGCGCTCGCGGGCGGGCTCGGCGTGATCGCCGCGCTCGATGTGCCCTGGCAGCTCTTCAGCCACAGGCGGCAGCTGCGTATGACACGGCAGGAGATCCGCGACGAGCTCAAGGAGAGCGAAGGGTCCCCGCAGGTCAGAGGACGCATCCGCCGCATGCAGCAGGAGGTCGCCCGACGGCGGATGATGCAGGAGGTGCCGAAGGCGGACGTGGTCGTGGTCAACCCGACGCACTTCGCCGTCGCGCTGCGCTACGACGAGCGGCGCATGCGCGCGCCCGTGGTCATCGCCAAAGGCGCGAATGAGACCGCGGCGCGCATCCGCGAGATCGCCGCGGAGCACCGTGTGCCGATCTTCGAGGCGCCTCCCCTCGCCCGCGCCCTGCACCGTGCCGTGCCGATCGGAGGGGAGATTCCCACATCGCTCTACGTAGCCGTCGCACAGGTGCTCAGCCACGTGTACCAGGTGCGCACGGCGGCCGCAGCCGGCGCCGCGCCTCCCGCGCCCCCGCGCATCGACACTGAATTCGACGAAGGGACGAGGCACTGAGCCATGGCCACCGCGGCTCCCGGTCTCGACGTCCGCCACCTGCTGCGCGCCGGCATCGGCGTGCCCGCGGGCGTGCTCGCGGTCCTCGCGATGGTCGTGCTGCCGCTGCCGCCCTTCGCGCTCGACTTGCTGTTCACATTCAACATTGCGCTCTCGATCATGATCGTGGTCGCGGTGTTCTATGTGCCGCGCCCGATCGACTTCGGCGTGTTCCCGACCGTGTTGCTGCTCGCGACGCTGCTGCGCCTCGCACTCAACGTCGCCTCGACGCGGGTGGTGCTGCTGCACGGCCATGCCGGACCGGGCGCGGCGGGCAAGGTCATCCAGTCCTTCGGCGAGTTCGTCATCGGCGGCAATTTCGCCGTCGGCGTGATCGTGTTCGGGATTCTCACGATCATCAATTTCGTCGTCGTGACGAAGGGCTCCGGGCGCGTCTCGGAAGTGAGCGCGCGCTTCACTCTCGATGCGATGCCCGGCAAGCAGATGGCAATCGACGCGGACCTCAACTCCGGCCTCATCACGCAGGACGAGGCGCGCCAGCGCCGCGCCGAAGTGCGGGCCGAGGCGGACTTCTACGGCTCCATGGATGGCGCGAGCAAGTTCGTGCGCGGCGATGCGATCGCGGGCGTGCTCATTCTCTTCATCAACATCACGGGCGGGCTCGCCATCGGGGTCGTGGGTCATGGGCTCGCGCTCGCCGACGCGGCACGCACCTACACGTTGCTC
Organism: Steroidobacteraceae bacterium; assembly: GCA_050738595.1. Classification (GTDB taxonomy): domain Bacteria; phylum Pseudomonadota; class Gammaproteobacteria; order Steroidobacterales; family Steroidobacteraceae; genus JASHUC01. The sequence goes on from JBOHZR010000249.1 coordinate 8,975, forward strand.
ACGATCGGCGACGGCCTCGTCGCGCAGATTCCAGCCCTGCTGCTCTCGACGGCCGTCGCGATCATCGTCACACGCATGTCCGGCAGACAGGACATGGGCGGGGAGGTCACGCGGCAGCTGTTCGGCCAGCCGCGCACGCTCGCCGTCGCCTCGGGTCTGCTCGCGGCGATGGGCCTCGTACCCGGCATGCCGAACCTCGTGTTCCTGACGATCGCGGCACTCTGCGGCGCAGGCGCCTATGCCATCCGCTCGCGCAGGATCCGGCGCGAGGCGGCGGCGCAGACGGCACCCGCCGCGGCGCAGCCCGCCGGACCAGCCGCGGAGAAGGAGCTCTCGTGGGAGGACGTGCGCCCTGTCGACATGCTCGGGCTCGAGGTCGGTTATCGCCTCGTTCCCCTCGTGAACAAGGCGCAGAGCGGCGACTTGCTCGCGAAGATCCGCGGCGTGCGGCGCAAGCTCTCCCAGGAGCTCGGGTTTCTGGTACCTGCGGTCCATATTCGCGACAACCTCGATCTCGCACCCAACGCCTATCGAATCAATCTCGGCGGCGTACCCTTCGGGGAGGGCGTCGTCTATCCGGATCGTGATCTCGCCATCAACCCAGGCCGCGTGTCCGGGCCACTGAAGGGCATCGCGACACGCGACCCGGCCTTCGGGATGGAGGCCATCTGGATCGAGCCCGGCGAGCGCGATCATGCCCAGACGCTCGGCTACACGGTCGTCGATGCGAGCACCGTGATCGCCACACACCTCTCGCACATGATCCAGTCGCACGCGCACGAGCTGCTCGGCCACGAGGAGGTACAGCACCTGCTCGCCGCTCTCGGCAAGAGCGCGCCGAAGCTCATCGAGGATCTCGTGCCGCGCGTGCTGCCGACTGCGGTGGTCGTGAAGGTTCTGCAGTCGCTCCTCGCCGAGCGCGTGCCGATCCGCAACATGCGCGCCATCATCGAGACGCTGGCAGAGCAGGCGCCTCGCACCCAGGACCCCGTGCAGCTCACCGCCGCCGTGCGCATCGCGCTCTCCCGGCAGATCGTCCAGGACATCGCGGGCCTCGCGAGCGAGCTGCCGGTGATGACGCTCGAGCCCGATCTCGAGCGGCTGCTGCAATCGACGCTCAGCTCACCAACCGGCGCGGGCACTGCGCTCGAGCCCGGACTTGCCGAGCGGCTGCAGCAGCGCCTGGCAGAAGGCGCGCAGCGCCAGGAATTGATCGGCGAGCCGGCGGTGCTGCTCGTGCCGCCGCCGCTGCGCCAGACGCTCGCGCGGTTCATCCGCGCCGCAGTGCCGAGCATGCACGTGCTCGCCTGGAACGAGATACCCGACAACCGAAAAGTCCGCCTCGTGACGGCGGTAGGACGCTGATATGAAGATCACCCGACACGTGGCGCGCGACATGCGCCAGGCGCTCAAAGCGGTCCGCGAACAGCTCGGCCCCGATGCCGTGATCCTCTCCTCGCGGCGCACGGCCGACGGGGTCGAAGTGACCGCCGCAATGGACTTCGACACCGAAAGTCTCATCGCCGAGTCCGCACTCGCCCCACCGGCGCCGGCGCAGCCGGTGGCATCGTCCGCGCCTCACGATCCGGTCCCGAACCGCGAGCCGCAGGCGCCAGCCGACGCGCACCCTGCGAATGTGCTCGCGATGCAAAGCGAGCTGAGGACGCTGCGGCAGGTGCTCGAGACACAGCTCGCCCGCTTCGCCTGGAGCGATCTCACACGCCGGTCCCCCATTCAAACGGAGATGCTCCGCGAGCTGACCGAGGTAGGGCTCGCCGCGGAGATCGCTGCCGAGATCGTCGCTTCGATTCCGGCATCGGCCGATGTCACTCAGGCGCGGCGGGTCGTCATCGCCACAATCGCGCAGCGCCTCATCGTCACCGGCGATCGCTGGCTGCACGAGGGCGGCTGCATCGCGCTCGTCGGGCCGACCGGCGCGGGCAAGTCGACGACGATCGCCAAGCTCGCGGTGCGCTGGGTGCTCAACCACGGTCCGCGAGACCTCGCCCTGGTGGCGGCCGACGCGCAGCGCTTCGGTGCACTGAGCGAGCTGCAGTCGCTCGGCCAGCTGCTCGGCGTGCCCGTGCACGTGCTCGAGGAGCCTGCAGAGCTCTCCGAGCTCCTCGCACGGCTCTCCCGCTGCCGCTGTGTGCTGATCGATACCACAGGCGTCAGTCCGCGCGACGGGCAGCTCGCATCCAGGCTCGCGGCGCTCTCGGCCGCGGGCTCCGCGGTCGAAGTGGCGCTCGTGCTCGCGGCGAGCACTCAGGCCGGTGCGCTCGCGGAGACCGTCGCGCGCTTCGCGCCTGTGAATCCCACGAGCTGTGTACTGACGAAGATCGACGAGGCCGCGAGCCTCGGCGGCACCCTCTCGATGCTGATGCGTACTCGGATGCCGATCTCTTACTTGAGCGAGGGACAGCGCGTGCCGGAGGACCTGCGCCCGGCCCGCGCGCTCGAGCTCGTCTCCAACGCCGTGCAGCTCGCACGGGATGCAGGGGCTCACGCCGACGAGGACCTGCTCGAGCGGCGCTTCGGAGAGATCGCTCATGCGCTCCGCTGAAAGATCGGCTGCGGGCTCGAAGCTGCGCGGACTCTCTGAGCCCGTGCGGGTGATCGCCGTCACCGGCGGCAAGGGGGGCGTCGGCAAGACCAGCATCTCCGTCAATCTCGCGGCGGCGCTCGCCGCGGCGGGACGCCGCGTGATGCTGCTCGACGGGGACCTCGGGCTCGCCAACGTCGATGTGTTCCTCGGACTGTCCCCGCGCTACACCCTCGCGCATGTGCTCGCCGGCGAGCGCACGCTCGATGAGATCCTGATCGAGGCGCCGCAGGGTTTCAAAGTCGTGCCGGCCGCTTCCGGCCTCGCCAACCTCGCCAATCTCGATGCCGCGGCGCACCTCGCGCTCGTGCAGGCGTTCAGCAGCCTCGCGGCGCGGCTCGATGCGCTCATCGTCGACACCGCAGCGGGCATCGCGCACGGTGTGACGCAGTTCTCACAGGCTGCTCAGCACGTGCTGATCGTGATCTGCGACGAGCCGGCCTCCCTCACCGACGCCTATGCTTTGGTGAAGGTGTTGAGCAGGCAACACGGCGTCACCCGTTTCCGGGTGGTCGCAAACATGATGCGCACGCCCGGCGCAGGGAGCGAGCTCTTCCGGCGCCTCGAGCGCGTCACCGGCCGCTTCCTCGATGTGGTCCTCGACTATGCCGGGGAGATTCCCGAGGACGAGAGCGTGCGGCGCTCGATCCGCAGCCAGCGTCCGGTCATCGAGGCCTATCCGGGCAGCCCGGCCGCACTCGCATTCAAGAATCTCGCCGGTCGGGCCGATAAGTGGCCGTTGCCTGCCGGTCCGCGCGGCAATCTCGAATTCTTCGTCGAGCGGCTGGTGCAGAGGCCGCCCGTGCATCTGGAGCTCGTGTCGTGAGCGTCGGGGCCTATGCGGCGCAGCGCTCGCGGCCCGATGCGGACGCGCTCGTGACGCGCCACGCGGAGTTGGTCAAGCGCATCGCCTACCATCTGGCGGGGCGGCTGCCACCCTCGGTGGACGTGGCGGATCTCATCCAGGCCGGCATGCTCGGCCTGCTCGAGGCCGCCGCGAACTACACCGCGCATCGCGGGGCGAGCTTTGAGACGTATGCCGGCATTCGAATCCGGGGCGCGATGATCGATGCGCTGCGCAAGCTCGACTGGGCGCCTCGCTCCGTACACCGCAAGGCGCGCGCGGTGGCCACGGTGATGCGTGAGATCGAGCGGGAGAGCGGTCGCGATGCGCGCGACTCCGAGATCGCCGAGCGGCTCGGAGTCCCGCTCGATGAGTATCACGCGATCGTGCAGGACGCAGCGAGCTGCCGCCTGGCGAGCCTCGATGAGGCGACCGCGAACGAGGCGCAGGGCGGGGCGGACCCGTTCATCGAGGCGACGGAGGCCGGCTTTCGCGAGGCGCTCGCCGAGGCCCTCGAGGGGCTCCCCGAGCGAGAGAAGCTCGTGATGTCGCTTTATTACACGGACGAGTTGAACCTGAAAGAGATCGGCGCGGTGCTGAGCGTCACCGAGTCGCGGGTGTGTCAACTGCATGGCCAGGCGCTCGTGCGGCTGAAGGCGCGGCTCGGGGAATGGAACGAGGGGCACGCCGCGGCCGGCGCCGCAGCGAGCGGGAGACACAGATGAGCAAAGAGTTGAAGTTCCTCGTGGTCGACGATTTCTCGACCATGCGCCGCATCATCAAGAACCTGCTGCACGATCTGGGCTATCAGAACGTCTCGGAGGCGGACGATGGCACGACGGCGCTGCCGATGCTCAAGGAGGGCGAGATCGACTTCCTGATCACCGACTGGAACATGCCGGGCATGGCGGGCCTCGATCTGCTCAAGGCGGTGCGCTCCGATCCGAAGCTCGCGAAGCTGCCCGTGCTGATGCTCACCGCGGAAGCCAAGCGCGAGCAGATCGTCGAGGCGGCGCAGGCCGGAGTGAGCGGCTACGTGATCAAGCCGTTCACCGCGGAGACGCTCAAGGAAAAGCTCGAGAAGATCCTGAGCGCCCCGGCGAAGTGACATGGCCACCTCCGACTACATCCCGCTCGCGGCCCGCTACGGGGCGCGTGTCGAGGCTCTCGCCGCGGCGCTCGCCAGCGAGGACGAGGCGGGCTTTCAGGCCGTGCTCGACGACATACTGCAGACGCGCAAGCCCGCGCTCATCGGGGAGCTGCGCGACCTCACCTGCAACCTGCAAGTCGCGCTCGAGCGCTTCCGGCTCGATGCGCGGCTCGCCGATTTCGCCGAGAAGGAGATCCCGGACGCGCGACAGCGCCTCGCGCACGTGCTGAAACTCACCGACGAGGCCGCGCATCGCACGCTCGATCTCATCGAGCGCTCCGGTCCGCTCGCCGAGCGCACCACGCAGGTGGCGCAGGCGCTCGCGGCGCCCTGGCAGCGCTTTCGCGAGCGCCGTATCGAGCTCAAGGAGTTTCACGAGCTACTGAAGCGCATGGACGCGTTCCTCCCCGCCGCGCGGGCCGATGCGGAGCTGATCCGCCGCAATCTCAACGAGATGCTGCTCACGCAGGCATACCAGGACTTGACCGGCCAGATCATCCGCGGAGTCATCGAGCTCGTGCGCGACATCGAAGCCGCGCTCGTCGAGCTCGCCCGCCTCTCCGGGGGCGAGCCGGGGAGCGCGGCGCCGCGGGGGTCGGAGTCCGACCCGCCAAGCTCGCACGGCGAAGGGCCCGCGGTGCCTGGAGTCACGCAGGGAGAGCTCGCGGCGGACCAGCAGGATGTCGATGCTCTGCTCTTGGGCCTCGGCATGTAGCGCCCGGCGAGCCGCACAGGAAGTATCCCGTTGGACATACTGAGCGTCGTAGGCCTCGTGCTCGCGTTTTTCGCGCTCGTCGGCGGCGCCGTGGTGCGCGGCGCCGGCATCATGGCGCTCGTCTCGGCGGAGGCGTTCATCATCGTCGTCATCGGCACCTGCGCCGCGATCTGCGTGCAGACGCCGCTCTCGGTCATGAAGCACGCCCTCTCGATCCTGCCCTGGACGATGAAGCCGCCGGCGCTCAAACCGGAGATGCTCATCAAAAAGATGGTCGAGTGGAGCAACGTCGCGCGCAAGCAGGGGCTGCTCGGGCTCGAGCCCCTGCTCAACAAGGAAGAGGACTCCTTCGTGCGCAAGGCGCTGCAGCTCGTCGTCGACGGCAGCGAGCCCGAGGCCATCCGGGGCATCATGGAGGTCGAGCTCGACACGCGCGAGCACAGCGACACCCTCGGCGCCAAGGTGTTCGAGGGCATGGGCACCTATTCGCCGACGCTCGGCATCATCGGTGCGGTGCTCGGCCTCATTTCCGTGATGCAGAACTTGGCCGATCCCTCGAAGCTCGGGCAGGGAATCGCCTCGGCCTTCACCGCGACGATCTACGGCGTCGCGCTCGCGAACCTGTTCTTCCTGCCCGTCGCCGCGAAGCTGAAAGTCGCGATTCGCTCGCAGACGCAGGTCCGCGAGATGGTCATCGAGGGAATGATCTCGATCGCGCAGGGCGAGAACCCGCGCAGCATCGAATCGAAGCTCCAGGGCTATCTGCACTGATCTCGACAGATCCGAGGACCGCCACCATGTCGCGCAGGCGCAAGCGAAATCACGAGGAGCATCAGAATCACGAAGCGTGGGCGATCCCTTATGCGGATCTCATGACCCTGCTGCTCGCGTTCTTCGTCGTGATGTACGCGATCTCGACGGTCAACGAAGGCAAGTACCGCGTGCTCTCCGATGCGCTCGTCGCCGCGTTTCGCGGCACCCCGCGCACGATGGAGCCCATCCAGGTCGGCGACAAGCAGGAGGGCTCGGGCGCCGACGTGAAGACGACGCTCGTGCAGCAATCGATGCTCGCCGGCCAGCCGCGCAAGCTCTTCGACCCGATCCCGGTGAAGGCGGGCGTTCCCAATCCCGTGCATCCCCTCGCGGCCGGCCAGTTCGACGAGAAGCAGCAAGCCGCGGCGAAGGCGCTCGAGCGCGTCGCCGATCAGGTGGTGCGTGCGATGCAGTCGCTCGAGCGCGCGAACCTCGTGTTCGTCAGGCGCAAGAGCCACATGGTCGAGGTGGAGATCCGTACGGACATCCTCTACCCGAGCGGCAGTGCGACGCTCTCGCCGAGCGCCATTCCGATCATCGATCGACTCGCCGCGGTGCTGAGGCCGTTCCCGAATCCGATTCGCGTGGAGGGCCATACGGACAGCCGTCCGATCGAAACGATCGCATTCCCCTCCAACTGGGAGCTCTCCGCCGCCCGCGCGGCGAGCGTCGTGCGCCTGTTTCAGCGCCAGGGGATCGACCCCGCGCGCCTCGCGGTGATGGGCTACGGGCAGTACCGTCCTGCGCAGCCCAACGCCACACAGCAGGGCCGCAATGCAAACCGGCGCGTCGTGATCGTGATTCTGGCCCCCGACGCCACGGCGCCCGAGGGCCTGCAGATCGAGCCGACTGCGTCGACCCAACCCGCTGCATCGACTCCGCCGTCGACTCCGAGTGAGCCTGGCACGGTTTCTGCACCCTGACTGCGCGGCTCGACGCGCGCCGGATTTCCGGCGCGCCGCGGGCCGATGAAGCCCTCGGGGGGTGGCCGCATGATCTCGATTCCAACGCTCCCGCCAGTGCCGCTCGACACGGCTCTGTACATCGGCCGCGCCGCGTTTCTCGTCTTCTCGTTCACGCTCGCGACGTGCGCCTTCGTGCGGCTGCGCCGGAGCACCGAACAGCGCCGCCGGGATGCCGAGCGTGACGCGCAGCACATCTCGGCCCTGCTCGCGCGCGCGCTCGAGCGGCTCGAGGCCCTCGAGAGGCGCCTCGCCGCGGCCGAGCCGCGTCTCGCCACGATCGGCGAGCAGATCGAGGCGCATTTCAAATCTGCCGCCGCGGCCTCCTCGCGCAACTACGCCGTCGCGATCCGGCTCGCCCGCACCGGGGTACAGGCCGAGGAGATCGCCGATGCCTGCGGCCTTGCCCGCCACGAGGCAGCGCTCGTCGTGAGACTTCACGCGCTGAAGGATAGAGACGCGCGTCACGTTGCCCTCATGCGGGCTTAAGCCGTTTGCTGCAGCGCCGATAGCTGAACGTGCACCGCGACCAAGGCCGATTTAACCAAAGTCGATGACAAAGCGTTCCTCCACTGGCCGCGCGAGAAAGCGCGCAAGCCGCGCGCCTGCGGCGCGCGCCGCCCGTTCGGCCGCTCGCACCCGGGGCCGGTCCATCGCCGGGCCCGCAGCCGATGCCACGCTGCACTTGCCCTCGGAATGCACGCTGGCCGACGTGCACGAATTGAAGTCGAAGCTCACTGCGCTGCTCAAAACCGAGAGCCCGGTCTGCGTCGACGTGAGCGGCCTGCGCCGCATCGATACCGCGAGTCTGCAGCTGCTGGCCGCCTTCGCGCGCGACCGCTGCGCGAGCCGGCGGGCGATCGACATACGCGGTGAGTCCACAGTCTTCTCGGAAGCCGTTCGTCTGCTCGGGCTCGACCGCCTCTTCGACCCCGCAGCCGGCGCCCATCCGCTCTGAGGGTCCGCCGGATGTCGCTCGATCTCGCGCAATTCCACGACGCCTTCTTCGAGGAGAGCTTCGAGGCGCTCGATGCGATGGAAGCTGCGCTCCTTGAGCTCGATGTCGGCGCGCCGGACCCGGAGATCGTCAACGACATCTTCCGCGTCGCACACTCGATCAAGGGCGGCAGCGCGACTTTTGGATTCGGCGAAATCGCCTCGTTCACGCACAGCCTCGAGACGCTCCTCGATGAGCTGCGCGGCGCGCGGATGGGAGTCACCGCCCCGATCTCCGATCTGCTGCTGAAATCCGTCGACGTGCTGCGCGAGATGCTGCGCGCCGTGCACGCGCAGCTCCCCATCGACGCCCAGCGGGTCGCGGACTTGCAGTTCGATCTCGAGCTCTCGATTGCCCGGCGCGATGGACAACCGGCACCGCCCGCAAGCGCCGCACAAGCGCGCGCGCGCGGATGGCGCGTACGTTTTCATCCTTATCGGGAATTCTTCGCGCGCGGCAACGATCCCGTACGAATGCTGCGCGAGCTCGCGACGCTCGGCGCGATCGAGGTCGAGGTCGATGCGGCACTGCTCCCTGTCTTGAGCGAGCTCGATCCACAAGCCTGCCATCTCGGGTGGACGATCGAGCTTGCGGGCGACGCCTCGGAGGAGGCCATCCGGGAGGTGTTCGACTGGGCGACTGGCGAGTGCGATCTGCACATCGAACGGCTCGGCGCCCGCGCGGCGCTCGAGGCGCAATCGGCAGCTTCCGTCGAGGCCCCGCCGCACGCTCACGAGCCGACGCAAGCCAACGGCGGCGCGCGCGCGACCCCTTCAGTGGCACCCGCCGAGGTGGCCGCGGCGGGCTCGATCCGCGTGAGCGTCGAGAAGATCGACGAGCTCATGAACACCGTCGGCGAGCTCGTCATCACGCAGGCGATGCTGAGCCAGCTCTCCCCGGCTCTCGAGGGACCCGCGACCGAGCAGCTGCGCAGCGGTCTCGCGCAGCTCGAACGGAACATGCGCGAGCTGCAGGAGAGCGTGATGCGCGTGCGCATGCTGCCGATCAGCGTCGTGTTCAGCCGCTTCCCGCGCATGGTCCGGGACCTCGCACAGCGGCTCGACAAGCAGATCGAGCTGCAGCTCACCGGCCAGCACACCGAGCTCGACAAGACGGTGCTGGAGAAGATCGGCGATCCGCTCGTGCATCTCGTCCGCAACAGCATCGATCACGGCATCGAGACACCAGCGGTGCGCATCGCACACGGCAAGCCGGCCGCCGGCACGGTGCACCTCGACGCCTGCCATCGCGGCGGGAACATCGCAGTCGAGGTGAGCGACGACGGAGCCGGGCTCGACAGCGGCCGCATCCTCGCCAAGGCGCGCGAGCGGGGGTTGATCGGGCCTGCCGACTCGCTGAGCGACGCTGAGGCCCACGAGCTGATCTTCCTGCCCGGCTTCTCTACCGCGGAACAGACGACCGATCTGTCGGGCCGCGGCGTCGGAATGGACGTCGTCCGCCGCAACATCAAGGAGCTCGGCGGCACGATCGAAGTCCGCACGGAGCGCGGGCGCGGCTCGCGCTTCATCATCACTCTGCCGCTCACTCTCGCGATCGTCGACGGCCAGTCGGTCGCGGTCGGCACCGAGACCTACATCGTACCGCTCACTTCCATCATCGAATCGCTGCAGTTGAAGCCCGCGCAGGTGAACCGCTTCGGCAGCGGCGGCGAGCTGTTCGCGTTTCGAGGCCATTATCTGCCGATCATCCGCCTGCACGAGGTCTTCGGGGTCGAGCCCCATACGCGCGAGCTGCACCGGGGGCTCGTCGTCGTGGTGGAAGGCGATGGGCGGCGCGTCGGGCTGTTCGTCGACGATCTGCTCGGCCAGCAGCAGGTCGTCATCAAATCTCTCGAGACCAACTATGGGCATGTCGAGGGTGTCTCGGGCGCGACGATTCTCGGGGACGGCTCGGTCGCCCTGATTCTCGATCTGCCGGGGCTCATCCGCCTGCCCTGCCTGCGCGCCGCCGCCTGAGGCCGCTGGACTTTACGATGCATCCGAGGTACGGACCATGACAGCGCCCAGACCCGAGGCGATTCGCAATCCCTCCGGCGAGGAAGTGACTTCGGCCGCGCAGCAGGTACTCACGTTCATCCTCGGCAACGAGACGTACGGCGTCGACATCCTGCGGGTGCAGGAGATCCGCGGCTGGTCCGCGGTCACGAAGATTCCGCAGTCGCCCCCACACGTTCTCGGCGTTCTGAACTTACGCGGTTCGATCGTACCGATCGTCGATCTGAGAATGCGCCTGGCACTCGAGCGGGCGGAGTACACCTCGGTCACGGTCATCATCGTTCTGTCCGTGGTCTCAGGTAGCGCGCGGCGCGATTTCGGCGTCGTCGTCGACGGCGTCTCGGACGTGGTCGACGTGAAGGAAGCCGATGTGCGGCCCGCCCCGCAGCTCGGCGCGATGGCTACGACCGATTTCATCCGCGGGCTCGTCTCGGTAGCGGAGCGGATGGTCGTGCTGCTCGACATCGATCGACTGATCGGCGGCGACGCGGCAAGCGTCGGCACCGCTTCCGGCGAGGCGGCCTAAAAGGCCGGGACACGTTTCGGGAGATTCGCAATGAAGGTTCTGGATCGCCTCATGCTGTGGCAGAAACTCGCGGTGCTCATCGCGGCGATGGCACTGCCGACTGCGCTGCTCGCCTTTTTCTATCTCGGGGAGACGAACGGGGTCGTGGGTACGGCGCGCAGCGAGATCGACGGTGCTCGCTACCAGCAGGCGCTCGGTACGGCGCTCGCCGACATCGCCGACCACCGCTCGCGCTCCTACGCGCTGCTCTCGGGGGATGCGACCCGCAAGGATCAGGTGTATGCCGCCGAGTCCGCCGTGGATCGCCAGATCGACGCGCTCGATCGGCTCGATGCCGAGCTCGGCACGCGCTTCAAGTCGACGACGGGGTGGCAGGCGATCAAAGCGAGCTGGGCCACCGTCAAGGGCGGGCTCGGCAAGGCGTCCTCGCCGGAGGACTATCTGAAGCAGCACGATGCGCTCATCAGCCAGATTGACAGCCTCGTGACGACCGTCTCGATGAACTCCGGCCTGTCGCTCGACTCCGATCACGCGACCACCGCGCTCATCAGTGTGGCGACGCGTACCGTCGGCGATGCGGTCATCGCCATGAGCCGCCTCACGGAGCACGCGGTTGGCTCCGCGGTGAAGGGCTACGTCGGCGGCGATGATCGCATGGCGATGCAAATCTACAGCACCGAGGTGCAGAGCGATCTCGATACGCTCGCCTCGCAATTGCAGTGGGCGTCCGATGATGTGAAGGCGAAGGAGCTGCCCGACCTCCAGACGGTAAGCCGGGAGTTCAGCGGGTTTCGCACCACGCTCAATGCGCGCATTCTCAATACGCAGAAGATGGATGTGTCGGCTGCGCAGGTGTTCGATGCGGCCATGCCGGCGATGCGCGCGCTGCAGGATCTCTCCTCGGCCAGCTATATCTCGATGAAGGTCGCGCTCGAGAGGCGCGCTTCGAATGCGGCAACGACCCGTGACCTCACCGTCCTCACGGTTGCACTCGTCCTGCTGTTCTCCCTCGGGCTCTCGTGGTTGATCACGCGGGCGCTGTCCCGGCCCATGGCGCAAGCCGTGCGCGTGTTCGGCTCGATCGCCGCCGGCCAATACGACAACGAGATCGAGGCTGCCGGCACGGACGAGGCGGCCCAGGTGCTGCGCGCGCTCGATGAGATGCAGGGCAAACTGCGCCAGCAGATCGAGAGCGAGCGCGCCCAGGCTGCGGAGAACGCGCGCATCCGCCAAGCGCTCGACAAAGTCTCCACCAGCGTCGTGCTCGCGGATGCCTCCCACCGGGTGATCTATCTCAACGAGACGGCGGAGGCGACTTTCGCCCGCAGCCAGTTCGAGATCAGGAAGAGCCTGCCCGGATTCGACGCTGCACGGCTCACGGGCGCATCGCTCGACAGCCTGAGCGCGGAGCCGGCCCAGCAGCGCCGCACCCTCGAGCTCGTCACCGCGAGCGCGGTCGAGGAGCGCACGCTCGGCGGGTGCACGTTCCGTACCGTCATCAACCCTGTCGTGAGCCGCGAGGGCGAGCGCATCGGGACCGTGATGGAGTGGACGGACCGCACGCCGGAGGTCGCCGTCGAGCGCGAGATGCAAAGCATGTTGACCGCCGCGCTCGGCGGGGAGCTCACCGAGCGCATCTCGCTCGAGGGCAAGAGCGGCTTCTTCGAGGCGCTCGCGCGCGGCGTCAATCAGCTCGCCGACAACATGGCCGAGATCGTCGCGAAGGTGAAGCACGCCGCAGCCGAGGTCTACAGAGGGGCGGAGGAGATCTCCCAAGGCAACGCCAACCTCTCGCAGCGTACCGAGGAGCAGTCCTCCTCGCTCGAAGAGACGGCTTCCTCGATGGAGGAGATGACCTCGACGGTCAAGCAGAACGCGGATAATGCGGGCCAGGCCAATCAGCTCGCGATCGCCGCGCGCGATCAGGCGGAGAAGGGCGGATCGGTCGTCGCGAAAGCGGTCCGCGCGATGACCGGCATCAATGACGCATCGAAGAAGATTGCCGACATCATCGGCGTCATCGATGAGATCGCCTTCCAGACGAATCTGCTTGCGCTCAATGCGGCCGTCGAGGCCGCCCGCGCAGGGGAGCAGGGCCGCGGATTCGCGGTCGTCGCAAGCGAAGTGCGCAACCTCGCTGGGCGTTCGGCGACGGCCGCGAAGGAGATCAAGGAGCTCATCCAGGACTCCGTGAAGAAGGTCGAGGACGGCTCGGTGCTCGTCACGCAATCGGGACAGACGCTCGAGCAGATCGTCGCGGCGGTGAAGAAGGTTTCGGACATCGTCGCCGAGATCGCCGCGGCCTCGCGCGAGCAGTCCTCCGGCATCGAGCAGGTGAACCGCGCGATCCTGCAGATGGACGAGCTCACGCAGCAGAACGCGGCGCTCGTCGAGCAGGCGACAGCTGCCTCACAGGCCATGGCGGAGCAGGCCGGAGAGCTCAACGAGACGATGAGCCGCTATCACCTGGCCGACGCCGCTTCGGGCGCGGTGAGGACAGCGGCGCGGCACGGCGAAGCGGCCGCGGGGCGCGGAACGACCGGCGCAGCCCCGGCCCCCGGCTCGGCCTCCGCGCCCACCAAGGCAGAGTCCCGGCTCGAGCGCCGCGGGCTGAGCCGTCCTTGGATCCGGCCGACTGCAGGCCGCGCCGGCGGGGACGGACGACGAGAGTCCCGCGAGGGCCGCCAAGCCTCGGCCGCCGGCGACTCGGACTGGCAGGAATTCTGAAGAGGCCGATGCAATTTCGTAACGGGAGTAAAGATCATGGCTCGGATACTTGCCGTCGATGACTCGGCGGCCATGCGGCAGATGGTCGGCATCACCCTCACGGGGGCGGGCCACGACGTACAGCAGGCGGCCGACGGGCGCGAGGCGCTCGCGATCGCGGAGCGCCAGAAGTTCGATCTGGTCATCACCGATGTGAACATGCCGGTGATGGACGGCCTCACGCTGGTCCGGCACCTGCGCAACCTGCCGAGCTACCGCGGCGTCCCGCTGCTCGTGCTCACGACCGAGGCCACCACCGAGAGGAAGCTCGAGGGCAAGGCCGCAGGCGCCACAGGCTGGCTCGTCAAGCCGTTCAATCCGGACCGGCTGCTCGCGACGGTCGCCAAGGTTCTCGCCTGAGTGTCGGCGAAGGCCCGCACGAGCATTGAAGGCAATGCAGCACGCCCGGCGAAACCGTGCAGCGCTTCACATTGTCGCGCCGCGATCGCCCCCGGGGCCTCAAGCGCGGCGAGCGCGTGCCGAATCCCGGAAGCGGACCAGATGAACTCCCGGCGGCCGGGTCCCCGGCGCCGCATCGAGAACCGAAGGTAGAGCCATAATGACCCGAGTGAAGATCTGCGCGGCCTTTGCGGCCGCCGCCATCGTGACCTCCCTCCCGAGTTTCGCGGACTGCACGCTGCCTCCTCCGCCGAGCAAGATTCCGAACGGCTCGACGGCGAGCGAGCAGGAGATGCTCGCCGCGATGAACACTCTGAAGGAGTACAACGGAGACGTGAGCGTCTACCTCAAGTGCCTCGACTACGAAGTGAAGCAGAACCGCATGGCCTCGAGCCTCCGGGACGTCAAGAACAACTCCGCGGTCACGGAGCTGCAGTCGATCGCGGACAAGTTCAATCAGCAGGTGCGGGCGTTCAAGGCGAAGCACGGCTGACCCTGATTCCGCGGACCCTCGCCTCAGATGCCATGGGGAAGCGAAGATCGGGCGGCGGCTCTCGCGAGCGCCGCCTCCCGGCTCGCGCATGCAATGCGCGAGTCCTGCGGCCCGGTCGACCGGATGGCTGCGGCGCTCGAGCGCATGATGCGGGCGCTCGCCCGCCACGAGCACTGCCGTACGGAGCTCGAGCGTGAGATCGCGATATGCATCGAGAGCCTGCAATTTCACGACAGCCTGATGCAGCAGCTCGCGCAGGTGCGGGCCGGGCTCGCGGCGGCGGGCGGCGCGGGGCACCCGCCGAGCGAGACCCGTCTCGCGGACGGCGCAGCGGGCAGCATCGAGCTTTTTTGACCCGCATGAGCACCTCGCCTCTCGGAGTGCGCGAGTTCGACTTCCGCGACGAGGACTTCGAGGCGCTCAGAGCACTGGTGAGGTCGATCACCGGCATCAGCCTCGGTGAACAGAAGCGCGAGCTCGTTTACGGGCGGCTGTCCCGCCGCCTTCGGGCGCTGCGCCTGGCGAGCTTCAAAGAGTACCGCGCGCGCGTCGCGTCCGATCCCGGCGAGCTCGCGCATCTCGTGAACGCGATCACGACCAATCTCACGGCATTCTTTCGCGAGCGCCATCATTTCGATTACCTGCGCGACCAGGTGCTGCGGCCGCTCGCGGCAAAGCGCCGCGCCGCGCCGCGCCTGCGCATGTGGTCGGCCGGCTGCTCGAGCGGGGAGGAACCCTACTCCATCGCCATGACGGTGCTCGAGACACTCGCCGACCTCCTGCACGGCGACGTCGACGTACGCATTCTTGCCACCGACCTCGATTCCGACATGCTCGCCCGGGCTCGTGCCGGGCTGTACCCCCTCGAGCGCCTGGCGAGCCTCGGGCCGGCCCGGCTCGGGCGCTTCTTCGACACCCAGCACGACCGCGGTGCGGCCGTGAGCCGAGTGAAGCCCGAAGTCGCCACCCTCGTCACGTTCAAGCAGCTCAACTTGATCGATACGCTGCCGATGAAGGGTCCTCTCGATGTGATTTTTTGCCGCAACACCGTGATCTACTTCGACAAGGAAACCCAGCGCGACTTGTTCGGGCGGATGGCGGCGCTGCAGAGGCCCGGTGACCTGCTCTTCCTCGGCCACTCCGAGAGCCTGTTCAAGGTCTCCACGGAGTACACCCTCATTGGCCGCACCATCTACCGGCGCGAGTGATGGGCGTGATCCTCGGGAAGGTCGCGAAGAGTCCGCAGCCGCCGGCTTTGCGAGGCTTCGAGCACCTGCAGCGGTTCTGGGAGCCTGATACGGAGCGCTGGACCGCGAAAATTCTGCCCGGGGAGTACTACGTGACCTGCCATGACGAGGCCATCACGACCGTGCTCGGCTCATGCGTTTCAGCCTGCGTCCGCGACGCGAAGCGCGGTATCGGCGGTATGAACCACTTCATGCTGCCGCAGGACTCGCCCGCATCCCGCAGCAGCTGGCTCGATCCGGCAGTGCGGCTCGCGACCCGGTACGGCTCGTACGCCATGGAAAGCCTCATCAACGACCTGCTGAAAGTCGGCGCCGCGCGCGACCGCCTCGAGATCAAGCTGTTCGGCGGCGGACGAGTCCTCACCTCGCTGACCGACGTCGGGTCTCGCAACATCGATTTCGTCCACGACTTCGTGCGCATCGAAGGCCTGCGCATCGCCGCAGAAGATATCGGAGGGACTCAGCCGCGCAAGATCATCTATTTTCCCGTTGAGGGACGCGTCAGGGTGCGCAAGCTCCGCGCGATCGAGAATCGCAGCATCGCGGATCGCGAGCAAATCTACCTCGAGAGCCTCGGCAGGCAAGCGGACGGCGGCGAGGTCGAGCTGTTCGACTAAGCGCCATGGCCGGCTCGGCACCGCCCCCCCGTCAAGGCGAGCCACCGCGGCGCATCCGCGTGCTCATCGTCGATGACTCGGCGCTCGTGCGGCGCATGTTGACCGACATGCTCGCGCGCGACCGCGCCATCGAGGTCGTGGGCGCCGCGGCGGATGCGCACGCCGCGCGCGAGAAGATCAAGAAGTTGAATCCCGACGTGCTGACGCTCGATGTCGAGATGCCGAAGATGGATGGCCTTACGTTCCTCAGGAATCTCATGCGGCTGCGACCGATGCCCGTCGTCATGGTCTCCTCGCTCACCGAACACGGCGCGGAGGTGACGCTCGATGCGCTCGCACTCGGCGCCGTGGATTATCTCTCGAAGCCGAAAATCGACATCGCCGCCACGTTCGAGGACTATGCCGAGGAGCTGATAGAGAAGGTCAAGGCCGCCTCGCGGGCGAGCGTGCGGGCGCTCGCCGCTGCGCCGCCCGCCTCGGGCGCATCCGCCCACCTGTCCTCTGAGCGGGCGCATGGCCGGCCGGCGGCGCCGCCGATCGGCCGGGCGCTGAGTGGGGTTGCGCCGGCCGCGAGTACGACCGCCGTGGTGCCGGCCCTCGCGAGCTCGGCCCCTCGGCGCACCACCGAGCGGCTCATCGCAATCGGCGCCTCGACCGGAGGAACCGAGGCGATCAGGCAGGTTCTCACGCGCCTGCCGCCCGACGCGCCCGGCGTCGTGATCGCACAGCACATCCCCAAGGCGTTCAGCGCCGCCTTTGCGCGCCGGATGAACGATTGTTCTCCGCTCATGGTATGCGAAGCCGAGGACGGCCAGCACGTCAGAGCGGGCCACGTCTATATCGCGCCCGGCGACCGGCACCTGCTCGTCGAGCGCGACGGGGCGCGCTACGTCGTCGCACTCGATGACGGCACCCCGGTCAACCGCCACAAGCCATCGGTGGACGTCCTGTTCCGGTCGGTCGCACGGAGCGCCGGACCCAATGCCATCGGCGTGCTGCTCACCGGCATGGGCAAG
>JBOHZR010000250.1:0-3245 GCA_050738595.1 Steroidobacteraceae bacterium
GTCGAGCACCTCGCCCTGTGCCGAGAGGCCGATCCTCGGACTCCCGGGCGGCAGCCTCGCATGCGCGGCGCGAATCGCCGCGAGGAGCGGTTCGGGCTTCAGCACCATGCCGGGTCCGCCGCCGTACGGCCGATCGTCGACCGTGCGGTGCGGATCGCGGGTGTGCGCCCTCACATCCTCCAGGCCGACCCGAGCGAGCCCTCGCTCGATCGCCCGCCCGACGATCCCGTGCGCCAGCGCCCCGCGCACCATCTCCGGAAAGAGCGTGACGACCTCGATCTGCATGACGCGCCACTCGATGCCGCGGCTACTCGAGCGCGGCCAGCCAGTCCACAACGATCCGACGCGCGCCGAGGTCCACCGAGCGCAGATGCCGCGGAGCCGCCG
Source organism: Steroidobacteraceae bacterium (assembly GCA_050738595.1). GTDB lineage: Bacteria > Pseudomonadota > Gammaproteobacteria > Steroidobacterales > Steroidobacteraceae > JASHUC01. The sequence continues at coordinate 388 of JBOHZR010000250.1, forward strand.
GAATCCAGTGCTCGCGCTCGCCGCGTACCACCATCAGCGCGCCCGCCGGCGTATCGACGAAGTGCTGCACCACGCCCAGCGCCTCACCCTCGAGATTCCAAACCGCAAGACCGACCAGGTCCGCGCGATAGAACTGCCGTTCACCCGCGGGCGGCAGCGCCTCGCGCGCGACCTCGATCGAGGCACCGCGCAGCGCCTCCGCGGCCGTGCGGTCATCCACCCCCGAGAGGCGCACGATCAGGCCCTTGCCCTGGGGGCGCCCCTCGCTGAGCCGGTACTCGCTGCGCCGATCGGACGGACCGCGCAAGCACCATTGCTCGAAGCTCAACAACCGCTCGGCCGGCTCCGTGTAGGACTGCACGCGCAGCCAGCCCGAAACCCCGAAGGGGCCGCCGATGCGCCCCAGCTCGACCCAGTCGCGCCCGTTCAGGCGGCGGCGGCCTGCTTGCGATAGGACTGCACGAGCGAGCGCACCCGGTCCGACTGCTGCGCGCCCTTGCCGAGCCAGTAATCGATCCTCGGCAGGTCGAGCCTGAGCTTCGGCTCGCCCCGGCGGGCGACGGGATTAAAGAAGCCCACCCGCTCGAGGCTCGCGCCGCCCTGACGCCTGCGGCTGTCCGTGACGACCATGTGATAGAAGGGCTGGTTGCGCGCCCCACGGCGCGTCAGGCGGATCGTGACCATGTACCGGCTCCGAAAAAGGTGGCGAATTCTACAGGAATCGCGGCTATTGCGGGAATCGCGGTGGCGCGCCCCCCTTCAAGGCCCCCATGAGCCGGCGCAGCTTCCCGCCTTTCATGCTCTTCATGACGCGCTGCATCTCGAGGAACTGCTTGAGCAGGCGGTTTACGTCCTGTACCTGCACTCCGGAGCCCCGCGCGATGCGGCGCCGGCGCGAGCCGTCGATGGTCCCCGGCTGGCGCCGCTCCCGCGGAGTCATGGAATTGATGATGGCGATCTGCCAGCGCACTTGCCGGTCGCCGTGATCCGGCGAGACTTGAGACTGCTGCGCGGCCGCCGCCGGGAGCTTGTCGAGCAGTGCGGTCACCCCGCCCATCTTTTGCAGCTGCTCGAGCTGGCCGCGCAAGTCGGTGAGGTCGAAACCCTTGCCGGTCATCACCTTGCGAGCGATGCGCTCGGCCTCGCGCGTGTCGACCTGCTTTTGAACCTGCTCGACGAGAGCGACCACATCGCCCATGCCGAGGATTCGCGAAGCCATGCGCTCGGGGTCGAACGGCTCGAGCGCCTCGGTTTTCTCGCCGACGCCGAGAAAGACGATCGGCTTGCCGGTGATCTCCCGTACCGAGAGCGCCGCGCCGCCGCGGGCGTCGCCGTCGGCTTTGGTCAGAATGATGCCCGTCAGATCGAGCGCCGCGCTGAACGCCTTCGCGGCATTCAGCGCGTCCTGGCCCGCCATGGCGTCGACGATGAACAGCCGCTCGTGGGCGTGGACCGCGCCGTCGATCTCACGCACTTCGCTCATCATCGCCTCATCGACGTGCAGCCGGCCGGCCGTATCGATGATGAGCGCATCGAACACACCGCGCTGCGCCTGCTCGACGGCGGCGCGCGCGATCGCGGCAGGAGCCGTGCCGGCGTCCGCTTGGAAGTAGCTCGCGCTCACCTGCTCCGCCAGCCGCTCGAGCTGCAGCATCGCCGCGGGGCGGTGCACGTCCGTGCTCGCGAGCAATACGCGGCGGCGGCCTTGGCTCTCGATGAGCCAGCGCGCGAGCTTGCCCGCGGTCGTCGTCTTGCCCGCGCCCTGCAGGCCCGCAAGGAGCACGAGGATCGGCGGCTGCGCCCGCAGATTCACTCCGCCGCGCGCTCCGCCCATGAGCTCGACCAGCTGGCGGTGCAGGATTCCGATGAATGCCTGCCCCGGCGTGAGGCTCGCGGCGACCTCCGTGCCGAGCGCCTGAGACTTGACCGATTCGACGAACCGCTTGATGACGGGCAGCGCTACGTCGGCCTCGAGCAATGCGACGCGCACCTCGCGCAGGACTTCGGAAACGCTCTCTTCGGTGATGCGCCCGCGGCCGCGAAGCGTGTTGACGGTGCGCGTGAGGCGCTGGGTGAGATTGTCGAACATACGGGCATTATAGGGGTGGAGCCCCCGTTTTCCCGGGCGGCGGGCGCAGGCCTATGCTAGGGAGTCGGGGACCGGCCGGCACGCGCGCCTGCTGGAGCCCGTCCTTGCGAGGACCCACGCCTTGAACGAAGCTCCGACTCCCCTTCTGCTGCTGCTGCTCGTCGGCCTCATCGTGGTGATCGCCTTCTCCTCGGGAACGGAGGTGGCGCTGCTCTCCGTGAACCGTTACCGCATCCGCCATCGGGCGGAGCTCGGGGAAGGCCCGGCACGCGTGCTCGAGCGCCTGCTGCAGCGTCCTGACGACTGGCTCGGCGTCAATCTGGTGATTCTCGCCGCGGCGAGCGTGTTCGCCTCCCAGGCGGCGACGGTGATCGCCCAGCGCACGAGCTTCGCGTTCGCCCTGTCGGTGACCGGCGCGATCCTCTCGATCGTCATGATCGTCTTCGGGGAGCTGGTGCCGAAGATCTTCGCGGCGACGCGCTCGGAGTCCGTTGCACTCGGTTCGGCCTACATCTACCGCACGCTCGTCGTCCTCGCGCGGCCGGTGCTGTGGCTCACGAGCCGCACGGCCTACGGAGTGCTGCGGCTGTTCGGGGTCGTGCGCGGATCGCGCGACAGCACCGCGCTCGGCGCCGAGGAGCTGCGCGCGGTCGTGGCCGAGGCGAGTCCCATGATCCCCGCGCGGCACCGGCAGATGCTGCTCTCGATCCTCGACCTCGGTGAGGTCACCGTGAACGACATCATGATCCCGCGGCAGGAAATCGCCGGT
>JBOHZR010000251.1:0-4224 GCA_050738595.1 Steroidobacteraceae bacterium
GTGGCTCTCGATATACGTGTCGTGCGGGGGCATCAGCGCGATGATCGACTGGCACAGCCCCGAGGTCGCCTTCGATCCGAAATACGCGCCCATCGTCGCCGAACCCCGCATCCTGCAAAAGATGCAGCAGCAGCCGTAAGCGGAAAAACCTACATTGTCAAACGCCCCATCAGAACAGCGGAAGCGTTCGGGGGTGAGTAGTTACCTCAATTTTACGTAACACTCGAGAGAATCTCTCGAAGCGTTGCAAGATCTTGCTCGCGGCGCATACGGCTGGTGTGGAGCTCGGCGGTGTACAGGAAATAAGGAACCTTTGGCAGCGTCTGATTCTCCTTCTCGTCAGGCCAATGACCGGCCATCGTTACGACAAAGACGTTGATCCACCCGTCCTTGTCTGGGCTCTCGCACGCGACAGAATCGCTACCGGCGAAAGCGAGACCCGAGGTCTCCCTTGGAGTCAGACCAGAATGCTTGAGGGGGCAGATTCTCGATCCCCTCCGCTGGCGTTTTGGCGTAGGCAACGTTGTAATCGCCAAACAGTCCGAAATAGGGCTGGGGCAGTCGACTCTGACATCCCTCTTTCTTCGGTTCGAGCAGGAAGCTGAAGCCGTGAAGATGTCCACCGTCGCCCTCCATGCATATTACGGAACCGGCAGGAGCGATCGCGCTAAACCTGTACTCGCTATTCCCGATCCGCTGCCCCTCGGAGACGGTGGCGTAGGCGTCGATCGCCGCTAATTGGCCGGGAGGGTGAGTAGCCGACGCCGATGGCAAGGGCAGCTATCGGTTCGCTGGCCGGCTATCGGTGTCGCCGACGAGCCTGGTTGCTCCAGATTCGACGCACCTGGACGGTGATGCCCCTCGGGCTCGAGTCGCGACGAGCGCGGTGAGCTCCGCGATCTCGATGAACATGCCGCTCGGAGATTGTTCACGAAGCGCGGCGCGCAGCTCATCCTCGAATGCGGCGGCGCGATCGCCAAGCTTCTCGCGCGAGCAAGTGGACATCGAGAATGCACGCCCGACGATCTCATCGACTGTGATCGAATGACGGATCACGACGCTTACGCCGTCGAGCGAGCAAAACGCCGAGTCGAGAAGGTACGACACGTGTGTGCGATAGTCGGCGGCTTGGAACACCACAACGTGCGGTTCGGCACCTCGCCCGTAGCGGTCCGAGACCTCACGCATCACGTCATGCCAAGCGTTCTCGGCAGTCTTGGGCGCATCGTCATGGAAGAGCGCTACGGCCCCCTCCGGGCTTACGAGCTGCTCGAGCATTGCGAGCGTGCTGGCGCGATCCATCCAATGGAACGACCGACCCATAGTGACCAAGCGAAAGGGGCCCATTCCGGCAGCCAACTCATTGGATCCCCCGAGCCATAGCTCCAACGCCACGCCTGCATCGCGCGCCGCCTGACGGGCAGCCTCAAGCATCGCAGGCTCTGGATCCGCAGCCGTCACCTTGAATCCGGCGGCCGCGAACGGAATCGCAAGGAGTCCCGGGCCCGTCCCGAGGTCCAAGACGGCATCGCCGGGCTCGAGTCGCACGAGCGCGATTACCCGCTCGATGAGCCGAGCCGGATAGCCGAGGCGATAGCGCGCGTAGTAAGGAACCGTGCTCTCGAAGCGACGCAAAGGTGCGGTCATGTTGAAGGTGGGCGCCGGCTCACGAGCGCTATGATATCGCGCCTAGAAGCATGTGGAACGGCGTTCACGTTCCCGTGGAATCCGTGTTCACCATCCCGTGGAACCCTGTTCACGATCACGTGGAATACGCAATTACCGCCTTGAGTGATCGCGCCGCGCCCAAGCAAGTGGAGATACAACGCCCATGCGTCTTCTCGGTAATATAATCTGGTTCGTGTTCGGCGGATTCTTGATGGGACTGGGATGGTGGCTCGCGGGCGTGATCATCGCCATTACCATCATCGGCATACCATTTTCCATCGCGGCCTTCCGCATCGGCACGCTGTCTTTCTGGCCGTTCGGCCGCGAGGTCGTAGATCGTCCCTCTGGTGATGAGACCCGCACGATCATGGTACTGATCGGCAACGTCATCTGGATCCTACTCTGCGGCCTGTGGCTCGCTCTCGGACATCTGATCTGGGCCTTGCTGTTCACCATCACAATCATCGGCATTCCGTTCGCCATTCAGCACGTGAAGCTCGCGAAACTCTCGTTGATGCCATTCGGCAAAGTTATAGTCGAGCTACCAATCTAGCAGCTACGCAGAGGGTCGCTTCATCGGCGCGCAATGACGCCTGCTGCGATCGTTAGCACTGCCGCCCCCGTGTTTCCAAGCAACACTACGTCTGCTCCGGTACGCTACTTGAGCGGATGAAGACCTGCGGGCAGCCAACGTGCCGCTGCGCGCACGATCCTTCCGCGCGGCACGGGCCGTACTACGAGTGGGGACACATGAAGGCGGGCAAGCTCGTCCACCGACTCGTCTCCGCCGAGCAGGCGGTCCTGCTGCGTCGGGCGATCGGCAACTACCGCAGGCTCAGGAAGCTGCTGCGCTCCTGGGGGGCCGAAACCGAGCGCCTGATCGACGCCGGCGCTTCCCGAAAGAGCTGAGCCGGCTCAGGGGCGGCCGCGGGGAAATTGCCCGGAAATGCCCTCGGAGTTGCGCGGAAAGTGGGCTCTATGGGCTCAAGTTCTCCCCTTTCTCCCCCGAGGTGCCCACCGAGGCGCTGTACCTGTCGCCGAAGATCGAGAACTTCTGCTGGCGGATCGAGCAGGCCCATTTGCGCGAGGGAGGATGGGCTCTCATCCATGGCGATCCTGCTCGGGAAAGAGCGTCGTCATGCGGGTGCTCGCCGAGCGCCTCGCACACCTGGCCGACCTCAATGTCGGCGTCGTGCACCACCAGCAGAGCAATCTCTCGGAGTTCTACCGCGAGCTCGGCGAGATCTTCAGCGTCTCCATCCGCGTCAGCAATCGCTGGGGCGGGTTCAAGGCGCTGCGCACCCGTTGGATCGATCATCTCGAGTCGACCACCCGCCGTTCCGTCCTGCTGTGCGACCGAGGCCCAGGAAATGAGCCCGGTGGTCCTGAACGAGCTGCGCCTGCTTTGCAGCGCCCGCTTCGACTCCCAGTCGCTCCTGTGCATCGTGCTCGCCGGCGACGCCCGCCTGCTCGAGAAGCTTCGCCGCGAGGAGTTGATCCCACTGGGCTCGCGGATCCGCACCCGACTGGCCACCGAGGCCGCCACCCGCGAGGAACTCATCGCCTGCCTCGAGCACCTGCCCACTGCCGCCGGCAACGCCAGCCTCACGACACGAGAACTCCGCCAGACCCTGCGATCACGCCGGCGGCAATAACCGCATCCTCGTGCCCATGGCCGCAGAACTGCTCATGACCGCCGCGCAGCGCGAGATCACCACCCTCGACGAGAAGCTCTACCTGCAGGTCTTCTCCGCCCCCGAGCGCCGTAGCGCTTGGGGGCCCGCAGCGGCCCGATAACCTTCACCGCAGAGCACAGCCGCCCCATACCACCGAGTCCACCCACGACCTGACCGATCGGCCCTGTCTGATCCTGGATCTTCCCGAGCTCTCCGACGAGACCGCCTGACAACTCTCCGAGTTCCTCCAGTCCCTCGCCGAGCATATCGACGCCCAGTACTCCGCGCAGATCTCGCGTGCACAGCGGGCCCAGGAACGCGAGCGTGAGCAGCTCTACTGGGAACGGGTCATTGTCGAAGCGCAGCAGCCGCTGCCCTTCCCCGACCCGCCGTTCTGATCCGCGCGCGCTGCCACGCTATCGCCACGATCACTCACGCCGCACGCCCATCACCAATCGTGAAGACCAGTCCATCAAATATCGTGGCGCGTCTCACCTGGAGTCGACAAAGGCTCCTTCGGGCGCGCCTTAGAAGTTCAGGCGGAAGCCCACCCGGTAGGCGAGGCCCAGCTCATCGTAGAACGCCGCGTTGCTGGTGGTGGCCGAGCCGATCGGGGTAGACGGCGGAGTCTTGTTCAAGAGATTGCTGATCTGCGTGTACAGCTGGAGTCCCTTCAGAACGTTCGCGAAGTTGTACGTCACGTTCAGGCCGACGTCGAAGTAGAACGGAACATGGTTGGGGTGGCCGATGGGCAGAAGGGTCACGCCTGCCGCCTGGTCAGCCGCCTCTGCTTTGGTTTGAGCCGGGCTCAAGCCGGTCACACCGAAGCTGTGATACACCCAGTCGCACGGATTCGTCGCAATATTCAAGTCTGCTTCGG
>JBOHZR010000252.1:0-10507 GCA_050738595.1 Steroidobacteraceae bacterium
CCTCGGTGATCGAGCCGCTGCCGGTCGCCTTGAGGACGCCGTTGCGGACGAATTCGTAGAGGCTGCTGCCGGGGGGGTCCGCGAGCACGCAGCGCACCGATTTGCGGCGCGATTTGAGGTACTCCGAAACGCCTGCGATCGTGCCGCCGGTGCCCGCGGCCGCGACGAACGCATCGATGCGCCCGTCCGTCTGTTCCCAGATCTCGGGCCCGGTCGTCTCGACATGCATGCGGCGGTTTGCGGTGTTGTCGAACTGATTGGACCACACCGCGTTGCGCAGCGATTGCGCGACGCGCTGCGCGACTCTCTGATACTGGTTGGGATTGCTGTAGGGGACCGTGGGAACCTTGTAGAGCTCGGCGCCGAGCATCTCGAGGAGCCGGTACTTCTCCGGGGACTGGTTGTCCGGCATCACGATGATGCAGCGATAGCCGCGCGCGGTGCACACGTGCGCGAGCCCGATGCCGGTGTTCCCGGCGGTGCCCTCCACGACGATGCCGCCGGCGCGCAGCTCCCCGCGCCGCTCGGCATCCTCGATGATCGCCAGGGCCGCGCGGTCCTTCACCGAGCCGCCCGGATTCATGAACTCGGCCTTGCCGAGGACCTCGCAGCCCGTCTCCTCGCTCAGGCGCCGCAGCCTGACGAGCGGTGTCCGGCCGACCGTTCCCGCAAAGCCATTCTGCACGTTCATTCTTACGCTACGCCTCTCAAAGTTTCGGTGAGCGATTCGATCGCGTCGACCTCGTGAGCCCCGGCGACCTCCCCGATGATGACCAGCGCGGGGGCCGCGACGTTCCGTGCCCGCGCGAGGCGGGCGAGATCGGCAAGCCGGGTGCGCAGCACGCGCTGCTCGGGAAGTGTCGCCCGCTCGATGAGCGCCGCCGGCCGCTCGGGCGGGGCGCCCGCCTCGCGGAGCCGCTCGACGATCCGCTCGAGCTGTGCGACGGCCATGTAGAAGACCACGGTCTGCAAAGGCCGCGCGAGCGCCAGCCAGTCGAGCGAGTCGTCCGCGGCGAATTGCCCGGTGGCGAAGGTCACCGACTGGGAGACCCGACGTTGAGTGAGAGGGATGGCGGCGGCGGCGGCGGCGGCGAGCCCCGCCGTGATGCCGGGGACGACCGTGAACGGGATGCCGTGGCGAGCGAGCACTCGGATCTCCTCGCCGCCGCGGCCGAACACGAAAGGATCCCCGCCCTTCAGACGCGCCACCCGCAGTCCGCGGCGCGCATACTCGATGAGCAGCTCGTGGATGCGCTCCTGCCCGGCGCGGTCGCTGCCACTCTTGCCGACGAACACCCGCTCGGCCTCGCGCCGCGCGCGATCGAGCACGGTCTCGGAGACGAGCCGATCGTAGAGGATCACGTCCGCCTCCTGCAGGCAGTGCAGCGCCCTCAACGTCAGCAGGTCCGGATCGCCCGGGCCGGCACCGATCAGAAAGACCTCTCCCAGTCGGGGGCCGCGCGAGCGGAACGCATCGAGATCGCCCTCGAATGCCGCGGCCGCGCCGCTGTCATCGCCGGCGAGCACTTGCGCGCCGATGCGGCCGCCGAGAATGCGTTCCCAGAACGGCCGCCGCTCGCTCGGCGGGAGCACGTGCTGAACGTGGTGCCGTCGTGCGCCCGCAAAGCGCGCGAGAGCGCCGAGCCGCGTGGGAAGCAACGCCTCCAGCTGCTCGCGCAAACGCCGCGCCAGGACCGGTGCGGCGCCCTGAGAGCCCACAGCGACCAGGACGGGCGAGCGGTCGACGATCGCCGGCAGGATGAAGCTCGAGAGCTCGGGATCGTCGGCCACGTTGACGGGAATGCGGCGCTCGTGCGCTGCCTCGGAGACCCGCTTGTTGGTCTCGCGGCTGTCGGTGGCGGCGATGACGAGCGCCGCGCAGTCGAGGTGGGCCGGACGGAATTCCTCGGTGAGATGCGTGAGGCGGCCGCGCCGCACCTCGGCCTCGCTCGCGAGCAGCTCCGCGGCCGCGCGCTCGAGGACCGGCGCCACGATCGTCACGCGTGCGCCGCAACGCATCAGCAGCTCCGTCTTGCGCGCGGCCACGGCACCGCCGCCGACGACGACGGCTTCACGGTCCTCAACGCGCAGAAAAATCGGCAGATGGTCCATCTCAAAGTCGTCCGCGCCTCGATGAGGCGGCGCTGTCGGGATTGGCTCGGTGAGCCGTCGGGCTCGGTGAGCCGTCGACGAGAATCGACTCAGCTCTGGGCGGCAGCCGCGGTGCGGACGCGGGGGTGCAGGCCGCACTCGCGCGCTTCGGGGTTCTCCCACCACCAGCGGCCCGCGCGGCTGTCCTCCCCCGGCTGCACGGCCCGTGTGCATGGCGCGCAGCCGATGCTCGGGTACTGCCGGTCGTGCAGCGTATTGTACGGGAGCTTGCGGGTGCGGATATAGGACCACACCTCGCCCTCCGTCCAGTCGAGGAGGGGACTCACCCTGTTGACCCCGTTCTGGGTATCCCATTCGATCGGGGCTGCGAGTGAGCGAGCCTTCGACTGCTCGCGCCGCACGCCCGTCACCCAGGCCCCGTAGCCGCCCACGAAGCGCCGAAAGGGGACGACCTTGCGAACGTGGCAGCAGGCGACGCGCGCCTCGGGACTGTGGAAGAAGCCGTTGATGCCCCGCTCGGCGACGAGCTCGGTGAGATCCGCGGCATCCGGATAGACGATGCGGATGCGGTTGCCGTAGCGGCGCTGCAGCTTCTCGAGCAGCTCGTAGGTCTCCTCGTGCAGCCGCCCGGTGTCGATGCTCACGATATCGATCTCGGGGACATCGGTGCAAATGATGTCCGTGAGCACCATCGCCTCCGCACCCAGGCTGTTGGCATAGACCACCCGCCCGAAGCGACGCACGGACTGCCCGAGCAGCTCCCGGATCGCGGCGGCTTTCGACTCGAGCTCGAGTGTGAGGACTTGGCCCATGGTGCGTGGGCGGTACTGTATCGGTGACAATGAGGTAACAGAACGAACGTTTTCTTCTGTCGGTCTGCGGCGCGGTTATGAGCCGTCGGGGGGCTCCAAGTCCATGAAATTGCACCAGTTAAGATACCTTGCAGCGGTCGCGCAGAGCGGCCTCAACATCACCGCCGCGGCGCAGAAGCTACACACTTCCCAGCCGGGGGTGAGCAAGCAGATCAAGCTGCTCGAGGACGAGCTCGGCTTTCAGATCTTCACACGCGAGGGGCGCAACCTCACGCGCATCACGCCGGCCGGCCAGCAGGTCATCGACCGGGCGATGCGGATCCTGCAGGAAACACAGGCAATCCGCGATCTCGCGACGGAGCTGCGCGATGAGGGCCGCGGGAGCCTCTCGATCGGCACGACGCATACCCAGGCGCGCTACGTCCTGCCGGAGGTCATTCGCGACTTCCGCGCGCGCTACCCGCAAGTGCGCCTGAATCTTCATCAGGGCACGACGGAGCAGATCGCGGAGATGGTGGCGCAGGATCGCATCGACTGTGCGATCGCGACGGGCTCGGAGCATCTGTTCGGGGACATGACGCTGCTGCCGTGCTACCGGTGGCATCGCGTGATCGTGGTGCCGCGCGAGCATCCCCTCGCGGCCGTGCCGCGGCCGAGCTTGAAGCAGCTCGGTGCCTATCCGCTCGTCACCTACACGTTCAGCTTCACGGGCCCCTCGTCGCTTCCGCAGGCGTTTGCCAAGGCCGGCCTCACGCCCGATGTCGCGATCACCGCGCGCGACGCAGACGTCATCATGGCCTATGTGCGGCTCGGCCTCGGTGTCGGCATCGTCGCCGAGATGGCGGTCGATCCGACGGCGGACGCCGATCTGGTCGCAATCGACGCGTCGCATTTGTTCTCCGCGCACGTCACGTGGGTCGGGTTTCGCCGGGGCGTGCTGCTGCGCCGATACATGTACGAGTTCGTGCAGCGCCTCGCGCCGCACCTCGACCGGCGGCTCGTCGAGCGCGCGCACCGCATGGCGAGCGCCGCGGAGGTCGCGCAACTCTTCGCCGATGTCGAGCTGCCGGAGCGGTGAATTCTCATGATGGGCCGGACTGCCTGTCATGGCCCTCGGAGCGCATCTCGCGCCCCGCCCCTGTGCCTGTATCATTCAGGCCATGGCGGGCCTTTATTTCGAGCAGTTCGAGGTGGGACAACGGTTCGAGCACGCCGCCCACCGCACCGTGACCGAGACGGACAATCTGCTGATCACGGCCCTCACCATGAATCCGGCCGCCGTGCACCTCGACGCCGAATACTGCAAGGGCACCGCATTCGGTGCGCCGCTCGTCAACAGCGTCTTCACGCTCGGGCTGATGGTCGGAATATCGGTGTACGACACGACCCTCGGCACGACCGTCGCGAACCTCGGGTGGGAGAAGGTCGCGTTCACCAAGCCCGTTTTCGTCGGCGACACGCTGCGCATCGAGACGACGGTCGTTGCCAAGCGCGAGAGCCGCTCGCGTCCCGAGACCGGCATCGTGACGTTGCAGCATCGCGCGTTCAATCAGCGCAACGAAGAGGTCGCCTCCTGCCTGCGCGCGGCGCTGATGCTGAAGCAGCCCACTGCATGAGGAGGTCCGGATGGCGCAGCCGAACCAGGTTGCGGAGGCGATGAGCGGGGATGTCGCCGCCGCAGTCCCCGCCGCCAGCGCGCGGTCGTGGCTGTTCGTCCCCGGCGACAGCGAGCGCAAGCAGTCGCGCGCTCTCGAGAGCGGCGCGGATGCTCTCATTCTCGATCTGGAGGATTCGGTCGCACCGGCGCGGCGCCAAGCGGCGCGCGAGCGCGTCGTCGCGTTTCTCGCGGCACGCAGCGCACACCGCAGTGCGCAGCGGCTCTGGGTTCGAGTGAACGCGCCATCGAGCGGCGAGCTCCTCGATGACCTCACGGCAATCGTACCCGGTGCGCCCGACGGCGTCGTGCTGCCGAAGATCTCGAGCCCGGAGGAAATCCTCGAGGCGCACCACTATCTCTCGGCGCTCGAGAGGCGCGAGGGGCTGCGGGCTGCATCAATCCGTGTGCTCGTCATCGCGACGGAGACGGCCCGTGCGGTGCTCGGGATCGAGCGCCTCGCCGCCGGCGCACCGCGGCTTGCCGGGCTCACCTGGGGCGCGGAGGATCTCGGCGCCTGCCTCGGTGTGCGCGCGAGGCTCGGGACCGATGGGTCATTGACGCCCGTGTTCGAGCTCGCCCGCTCACTGTGTCTGCTCGCGGCAGCCGCCGCCGGCGTGACGGCGGTCGACGGTGTGCATGCCGATTTTCGCGACCGGGACGGACTCGTGCGGGAGCTCGCGCGGGCCCGGCGGGACGGCTTCGCCGGCAAGCTCGCGATCCACCCGGGGCAGATCGACCCGATCAATGAAGCCTTCACGCCGAGCGAGCGCGAGATCGCGCGTGCGCGGCGCATCGTCGCCGCGTTTGCGGAGGCGCCCGAGGTGGGCGTGACGAGCCTCGATGGACAGATGATCGATCGGCCGCACCTCAAGCAGGCCGAGCGTCTGCTCGCCGCAGCCGAGCGGCTCGCGCGCCGCTGAGCGCCCCTGAAGGCTGCCGTCGAGGTGATCGAGGTGCGGCCGCCGGAGTCGCTCAGAGAGCGTCTGACTCGGGGGTGCTCGCCAGGCGCAGCAGGTCCTCGGGAGTATCGATGTCGATCCCCGCGTTCGCGAGATCGATGGCGATCACCCGATCGCGGCTCCGCCGCAGCAGATCGCGCGCGCCGCGATCGCCCCGCAGCGCGGTGAGCGCCGGGAACTCGGCGCGCGGAAAGACAGCGGGCACGCCGAGCCTTCCCTCGTATCGCGCGGCGACGATCTGGCCGGGCTCCCGGCGCCAGGCCCCGGCGATCCGCTTCAGATCCTCGGCCGTCACCGCCGCCTGATCGGCGAGTGTGAGGAGAGCGCCTTCGCAGCTCGGAGGAAGCCTCGCGATGCCGGCGCGGATCGAGCTCCCTAGGCCCTCGCTCCATTCGCGGTTCACGATCACCGACGCAGGGGAGTGGCTGAGGAGCGCGCTGAGCTCCGCGGCGTGCGCTCCGAGGACGACAGTGACCGCGTGACCCGCGAGCTGCACCGCATTGGCCACGGCTCGATGCAGCAGCGGTCGTCCCGCGATGCGCACGAGCTGCTTGGGCGAGCCGAAGCGGGTCGAGGCGCCGGCCGCGAGGACGATGACGTGCAGCTGAGGGAGGTCAGGCGGATGCGGCTCCATGGACCTCACCCAGCGACTGCTCGTGCAGGCGCCGCTCCTCGAGAATCGAATCGGCATTCCAGAGCGATGATTAGCATGAAATATGAACTGTAAGCACTTGAAATAACGGTAATCTGGAGGCATCACGCGCGCGCGGGCGCATCCTCACGCGCGCCGCCGCCGCTGCGATTCGAACGCGCCACCTCCGCGGTGGTGGAGCCACGCGTGAATTTCCGCGACGATCGCGAGTGCGATCGCCTCGGGCGTGCGGCCGCCGAGGTCGAGCCCGACGGGAGCGCGGAGGCGCTCGCCGAACAGCTCCGCGGGCTCACCGAGATCACCGAGCAGCCGCTGACGCCGATGCGGAGGGCCGAGCAGTCCGACATAGGGGAGCTGCGCTGGTGCGAGCACACGCAAATACTCGAGATCCGAGGGCAGGTGATGACTCATCACCACGGCCGCCTCGTACGCTCCGAGCTCGAGCGTCCGGCCGAGCTCCTCGGGCCGGCCGAGCACCACGCGCGCGGCCGCGGGGAAGTGCTCGGGCTGGGCATAGGAGGGACGATGGTCGTAGACGGTGACCCTCCAGGCGAGCCGCGCGGCGAAGTCGACGATCGGCATCGCATCCGGTCCGCCACCGAGCAGGAGCAGCCGGGGCGGAAGCGCGAGTGGCAGTGCGAAGGTCCGCGCGCCGCCCCCCTCCAGCCAGCCGGGCTCACCGTCGCGCGCGCTGCGCGCGAGCAGCTCTTCGATGCGGGCGCTGAGCGCGTCGGAGTCGCCCGCGCCGGCGCTCGAACCGAGTGCGGCGCTCACGGTGCCGGGCAACAGCGCGCGCCCCGCGGGGAGGCCGGGAACCGTCGAATCGGCGACGAGCGCGATGGCGGTGCGCCGGTGCTCGGCGAGCGCGGCCGCCAGATGCTCGACCGGCTGCCAGTGCTCCTGCGGCCCGACTCTCACCAGCAGCACCTGCATGGCGCCCTCGCAGCCGACCCCGAGCCCCCAGAGCGCATCGTCCGAGCCGCCGGTGTCGTAGCGCACGGTGCGCGCCGCGCCGCTCGCGATGACCTTGGCCGCATGCTCGCGCAGGTCCGACTCGAGGCAGCCTCCGGAGAGCAGGCCGGCGTACGTGCCATCCGAGGCGATGGCCATGAGCGCGCCGGGCTTGCGATACGTCGAGCCGTTCGTCGCGACGACCACGGCGAGCGCAAAGGCGCGCGAGGCGGCGCGCTCGCGCTCGCACAGCGGCAGGAGTGGGGAGAGCTCGGCTTCCACGACGGAATTATGCGCGCAGTTGCGCCGTTGCGACGGCGTCAGTTGCGCGGCCCCGGTCGCGTCAGTAGAGTCGCACGGCCCATTTTTCCGGCCTCGAAACACCTTCAATGACCATCGCGCGACTCGCTCAATGACCAGCGTTACCGCAGCGCCATCCGCGGATTCCGTGAGGGACTCGTGGGTCGTTCACAAATTCGGCGGATCGAGCGTCGCCGACGCCGATTGCTTCGCGCGCGTCGCCGAGATTCTCGAGACCGTGAGGCAGCCGCGCCTGGCGGTCGTGCTGTCGGCATGCCGGGGTGTGACCGATGCGCTGCTCGGGCTCGTCGCACTCGCCGAGCGGCAGGATGCGAGCTGGCAGGGCGAGCTCGCGCAGCTCAACGAGCGGCACGCGCGGATCGCGCGCCAGCTGATTGCCGCCGGCCCGGCGCAGCTCTACATCGCCGCGCTCGAGCGGGACTGCCACGACATCGAGGGCATGCTGCAAACCGTCACGCTCACGCGCGCGGCTTCACCGCCGATCGCCGATCTCATCGCAGGGTACGGGGAGATCTGGTCGACGATGCTCTTCCAGCGCTATTTCGAGTCGCGCGGCAAGCGGGCGGGCCCGGTGCAGTGGCTCGATGCGCGGCGCGCAGTCGTGGTCGAGTGGGGGCCCCTCGGCCCCTCGATCCTCTGGCAGGAGTCCGAGCGCAACATCGCGCGGCTCCTCGAGCCCGGGTTTCGTGGCACGCTCGTCATCACCGGCTTCATCGCGGCGAACCGCCGCGGGGTGCAGACGACTCTGGGACGCAACGGCAGCGACTTCTCGGCGTCCATTTTCGGAGCACTGCTGCAGGCGGCGGAGATCCAGATCTGGACGGACGTGGACGGCGTGCTGTCCGCGGATCCGCGGCGAGTGCCGGATGCCAAGGTGATCGATTCACTCTCGTATCTGGAGGCGATGGAGCTCGCGTATTTCGGGGCGAAGGTCATTCATCCGCAAACGATGGCTCCGGCCGTGCGGCGCGGCATCCCCATCTGGATTCGCAACACTTTCGCGCCGGAGAAGCCCGGCACGCTCATCTGCGCACGACCGGACTCGAAGCTCCCGGTGAAGGGCATCACGACGATCGAGCGCATCGCACTCATCAATCTCGAGGGCGCCGGCATGATCGGCGTGCCGGGCACCGCGCACCGGCTGTTCGGCGCGCTGCGGGAGGAGGGGATCTCGGTGATCCTCATCTCCCAGGGCAGCTCGGAGCATTCGATCTGCTGCGCTGTGCCGAACGCCGAGGCGGAGCGCGCGGCGGCGGTGGTGCGCGCCGCGTTCGAGCGGGAGCTGAAGGAGGGGCAGATCCAAAGCGTCGATGTGGATTGCGAGCTCGCGATCATGGCCGTGGTGGGCGACGGCATGGCGGGCACGCCGGGCATCGCGGCAAAGGTGTTCAATGCCCTGGGCAGCGCCGGCGTCAACGTGCGCGCGATCGCGCAGGGCGCCTCCGAGCGCAACATCTCGGTCGTCGTCCCCGGCAAGGATGCGACGCGCGCGCTGCGGGCGGTGCACGCGGGGTACTACCTCTCGCCGCACACGCTGTCGATCGGGCTCATCGGGCCGGGAACCGTCGGCAGGGTGCTGCTCGATCAGCTGGCCTCGCAGAGCGCGCGGCTGCGCCGCGAGTTTCAGCTCGACCTGCGTGTGCGCGGGATTCTCTCATCGAGCCGGATGCTGCTCTCGGAGTCGGGCGTCGACCTTGCGGACTGGCGCCATACCTTCGACCGCTCTCAGCCACCCGCCGATCTGGAGCGATTCATCGAGCACGTGCGCGTCGATTACTTGCCGGCGAGCGTCGTCATCGACTGCACGGCCTCGGAGGAGGTCGCGCGCCACTACCGCGACTGGCTCGCCCGCGGCATCCATGTCGTCACGCCGAACAAGAAGGCGAACAGCGCGAGCTGGGAGTCGTATCGCGGCCTGCACGAGGCCCGCCGCTTAAGCCGCGCGCACTATCTCTACGAGGCGACGGTCGGCGCGGGGCTCCCGGTCATCCAGACGCTGCGCGACCTCAGAGAGACCGGCGATGACATCGTGAGCATCGAGGGAATCTTCTCGGGGACGCTCGCCTATCTGTTCAATGCGTACGACGGGAGCAAGTCGTTCTCCGAGATCGTGCGCGAGGCCAAGCAGCGGGGATACACCGAGCCCGACCCGCGCGATGACCTCTCGGGCATTGACGTCGCGCGCAAGCTCATCATTCTCGGGCGCGAGATGGGGCTCGCGCTGGAGCTCGCGGACGTGAGCGTCGAGAGCCTCGTGCCGGCCGGCCTTGCTGAGGGCTCGATCGAGGAGTTCATGAGCCGCCTGCCGCGCTACGATGGGACGATGCTCGAGCGGCTGAAGGTGGCGCGAGGCAGAGAGAAGGTACTGCGCTACATCGGCCAGCTCACCGCCGACGGGCGCGCGACGGTGGGGCTTGCGGAGCTCGAGGCGAAACATCCTTTCGCGAATATCGCGCTCACCGACAACGTCGTGCGGTTCGCAACCGGGCGCTACTGCGACAACCCGCTCATCGTGCAGGGGCCGGGGGCGGGGCCCGCCGTGACGGCGGGCGGTGTGTTCGCGGACCTGCTGCGGCTCTCGGCCTATCTGGGAGCGCGGATGTGAGCGCCTCGCGAACGAGCGCGACGGCGTTCGCACCGGCTTCCGTGGGGAACGTGGCGATCGGCTTCGACATCCTCGGCTTCGCGGTGAGCGCTCTCGGGGACCGGGTGACCGTCACGCGCCGTGCGGAACGCGCGGTCACGATCAGCGCGATCCGCGGCGTGCAGGTGGAGCTGCCCTCGGAGCCCGAGCGCAACACCGCGGGGCGCGCTCTGCTCGCGATGCACGCCGGGCTCGGGCTCGACTTCGGCCTCGACATGCAGATCGAGAAGGGCATACCGCTCGGCTCGGGGCTCGGCGGCTCGGCCGCCTCCGCGGTCGGCGCCGTGGTCGCGGCGAACGCGCTGCTCGATGAGCCGCGTCCGAAGCTCGAGCTGTTGAAATTCGCCATGGAGGGCGAGGCGGTCGCGAGCGGCTCGCTGCACGTCGACAACATCGCAC
>JBOHZR010000253.1:0-30406 GCA_050738595.1 Steroidobacteraceae bacterium
AGCTCGAGCAGTGCCTCGTAGCTCACCCCGGGCCGACGCAGCAGCTCGAAGGCGGAAAGCTCGCGCGGCAGCGCCGCCCCGAGCACCCGCTGCGCCCACTCGGCCGGCACGTCTGCCGGCCTGATGCGCAGCGCCTCCAGGCGCCCCACCTCCTGGTCCGCGGCATGGCGCTTGGCCTCGAACAAAGCCCAGCGCTCCTCACCGACGAGCCCGAGCGCGCGTCCCCGCGCGCTCAGGCGCAGGTCGGCGTTGTCCTCGCGCAGCAGCAGGCGATGCTCGGCGCGGCTGGTGAACATGCGGTAGGGCTCGCGGGTGCCGCAGGTGGTGAGGTCGTCGATGAGCACGCCGAGATAGGCCTCGCTGCGCTTGGGCGTCCAGGGCGCCTCGCCCCGGGTGTGAAGCGCCGCGTTGATGCCGGCGACGAGGCCCTGGGCGGCAGCCTCCTCGTAGCCGGTCGTGCCGTTGATCTGGCCGGCGAAGTACAGCCCCTCCACGAATCTCGTCCGCAGTGAGAGCTCGAGGTCGCGCGGGTCGAAGAAATCGTATTCGATCGCGTAGCCTGGGCGCGTCAGGTGAGCCCGCTCGAATCCGCGAATGCTGCGCACGAGCGCGTACTGCACATCGAAGGGCAAGCTCGTCGAGATGCCGTTCGGATAGTACTCGTTGCTGTGGAGGCCTTCGGGTTCGATGAAGATCTGGTGTGAGGTCCTCTCGGCGAAGCGGATGACCTTGTCCTCGATCGAGGGGCAGTAGCGCGGACCTGCGCCTTCGATCGCGCCGCTGTACAGGGGCGAGCGGTCGGTAGCCGCGCGAACGATCTCGTGCGTGACCTCATTCGTATGAGTAATGAAACAATCTGCCTGTTGCGGATGCTCTCTGGCGCGCCCCAGGAACGAGAACACCGGAAGGGGATCGTCACTCGACTGGCGCGGCAGTCGCGTGAAATCGATCGTGCGCCCATCGATGCGCGGGGGAGTGCCCGTCTTCA
The DNA here is from genome assembly GCA_050738595.1 of Steroidobacteraceae bacterium. Lineage (GTDB taxonomy): Bacteria > Pseudomonadota > Gammaproteobacteria > Steroidobacterales > Steroidobacteraceae > JASHUC01. Next base: position 989 of record JBOHZR010000253.1, read on the forward strand.
GCCGGCCTACGCGCAGCGGCAGCTCGCGCAGGCGCGCGGCTAGCCGGACCGAGGCCGGGTCGCCGGCGCGCCCGGCGGTGTAGTGATCGAGACCCACATGGATCTTGCCGCCGAGGAAAGTGCCGACGGTGAGCACGACGGCCGGTGCTTCGAACGAGATGCCGGTGACAGTCGTGACGCCGTGCACTCGCCCGCCCTCGATGGCGAGATCCGCGATCTCCTGCTGAAACAACGTCAGGCGCGGCTGATTCTCGAGCGCCGAGCGGATCGCCTGGCGGTAGAGCTGGCGGTCGGCCTGTGCGCGCGTGGCTCGAACGGCGGGGCCCTTGCTCACATTCAGGGTGCGGAACTGCAGGCCGGCACGGTCGACCGCGCGAGCGATCGCCCCGCCCAGCGCATCGATTTCCCTCACCAGATGACCCTTGCCGATGCCGCCGATCGCCGGATTGCAGCTCATCTGGCCCAGCGTCTCGATGCTCTGGGTCACGAGGAGCGTCCGCGCGCCCATGCGCGCGGCGGCAAGCGCGGCTTCGGTGCCGGCGTGGCCACCGCCGACGACGATCACGTCGAATGGGTGCGCGAATCGCATGTGGGCAATGGACGAACGGGCCTAAAGCGGAGCGCCCGTATTCTAGGCTCCGCGCCGGCAAGCACAACTGGCGGCGCTCAGGGCGGCCCGCGGCGTCGCCACCGAACGCGAATCCGTGCTCGATAACGAAACGGTAACGTGAGCGAACAGCCGCGAAAACCGTAACTTACCTGACAGGCGCGGCGCGCGCCGCCCAGGCTCGCAGGACGGGATCGATACTAGGCGGGCAGCGTGCACGGCAGAACCGAAGCAGCAGTCGAGATCAGAGCCAAGCAAGCCGACGCGAACGGCGTCCGGCCGCGTGCCCTGCCGCGTCTCACGCTGCTCCGCGGCCCCGGCAGGCCCAAGCCGCGAGCTGCCGAAGGCAGCGCCCCCCGCGCCGCGGCCCTGCATCGGATCGAAACCGGCCCGCGCGAGGCCGATAGCTGCACCGACGGCGAGCTCGTGACGCTCGCGCTGAACGGAGGTGCGGTCGCGTTCTCGCATCTCATGCGGCGCCACGCGCGGCACCTCAACGGGGTCATCGCGCGGCGACTGCGCGACCCGGAGGACGTGCGCGATGCCGTTCAGGATACCCGGCTCGCGGTCTGGCGGGCGCTGCAGCACTACGATGCCGGACGCCCCTTCCAGGCCTGGATCACGACGATCGCCCTCAACAAGTGCCGCGATTGGGCGCGGCGCCGTACTGCGCAGCTCGGGATGCTCTCGCGCCTGCGGACGGACGCCCTCTACGAGGGCGGGAACGCCGTCGAAGAGCGCGGCATCGAGCGCTGGCTGATCGGCCGCGAGCGCATGCGCTGCCTCGGCAGAGCCCTCGAGGCGCTGCCGCCACAACTGCGCGCGCCGCTGCTGCTCACGGCCGTGAGCGAGCACTCCCAGGAAACCACCGCGCGCGAGCTCGGCCTCACCCGCAAAGCCGTGGAAATGCGTGTGCGACGCGCGCGCCAGCAGCTGGCCCGCGCACTCGAGCCCGAGCGCCCCTGAGGTAGCGCACGCTCACGCGGGCAGGCGGCTCACGAGCCAGAAGGTGCCGAGCCCTGCGAACGCCGCGGCCGAGAGCAGCTCGATCAACGGACCGCGGACGGCGGGCTGTGCGGCCACCACCGAGTCGAGACTGCCGGCGCGGGCGAAGACCCGAGGCTCCGCGAAGCCCCCGTTCGCGAAGCGGCGCGCGAGCCTCAGTGCGCCAGCTGCCAGTGCGAGCACGCCCGCCTCGGCCAGGAGCGCGCCCAGGTCGTAGCCGATCGACATGCGCACTCGGCTCGAGGCGGTGAGGCCGAGCGGCGCAAGGAGCGACGGCAGCACGAAGCCGTCGAGAAACGCGAAAACCGCCGCAGGCAGCGCCATCATCCCGCGCGGTACGCCCACCCGGATCGCGGCCAGGAATCCTGCCGAAAGCCCCGCAGCGCCGGCGAGCAAGAGCGCAGGCCGCAGCGCACGGAGGCCGGCGGCGATGATCGCGAGTCCGAGCAGTACGAGGGGCCAGCCCACCATCGCGATCGCGGGGCGTGCCAGCTGCGGCGCGACGATTGCCACGGCGCAGAGCGCGACCAGGAAGCCGATGAAGGCCTCGGTCATCGGCTGCTCCGAGACGATGAGGCCGGCGCCTCGTGCGGCGAGCGCGAGCACATACCCGGCTGCAAGCCCGGCGAGGATGGCGAGACCCTCGCGCGGCCGCCGCACGGCGAGCAGTGCGGCAATGAGAAAGCAGAGCCGTGCCGCATCGCGCAGCACGTGCAGAAAGCCGAGGCCGACGTACTCACTCCACGCCGCTTGCGGCGTCGCGGCCGGATCCGCGATGCGCACACGCTGGCGCCCTGCCGTGAACAGCTGGTCGGTGAAGCGCCTGCCGACCTCGACCCGCGCGAAGTCGACGTGGCTCGGCACCCGCTCGAAGATCGCCCGATTCTCGAGCACGAGCGAACGCATCGGCTCGCCGCAGCGAAAGAAGATCTCGAATCCATACAGTCCGGCGCCCACCCGAACCGGATCGACCCGGCCGAGATCGTAGCCCTGGTCTATCGCGGGACAATCGTGGCCGGAGCTGACGACCCCGGTGTGCTCGAGCACGTAGTCTCCAAGCTTACTCACGGTCAGCACCGGGATCGCGGAGCCCGTCAGCCGCTCGGCTTCGGCGGCCGGCAGGACGAATCGCAGCGTCACGGTGTCGCTCCCGATGATCCATGTCGAGTAGCTGACGCTCCGGCTCGCGGCATGCGCGGGGCGCGCCGCGCACAAGAACACCAACACGAGCACGAGCACGCCGAGGAGCGGGCAGGCCAAGCGCGCCGGCACGGGCGCGCCACGCATCGCGGTCCTCGCTCGGATCACCGCCATCACTCGGACTCACCCGGCGCGAGGCGGATCTGCGTCTGGGCGCGCAGGATCCCGAGATTCTCGTCCGTCGCGCGCTGCTTCTGGACCGCGCGGAAATCCGAATACACCTGATCGCGAACGGCGGAGAACGGCGCCGGGCGCGGCAGCTGCCGCTGCTCCATCACGAGCACGTGCACGCCGTCCTTGATGACGACGGGGTCGGAGACCTCCCCGGCATTGAGCGCGGCCGCGACGGGATAGAGCGTCGCTCCGAGGTGGATCTTCGCCGCGAACTCGAGCTCCTCCCCGTCCGACACGCGCCCGGAATCGACGAAGCCGAAGTGCTCCTTGACGTAATCGAGCGACGCGCCGGAGCGCAGCTGATAGACCGCCTCGGCCGCGTCGCTCTCCGCCTGAGGCAGGCTCTGATCGGCGTCTGCGTAGGTCCCGTAGTGCAGGAGCAGGTCGTGCACGATCATCGTGCCGCCGATCGTGTATTTCGCGCGGTGCTGATCGTAGAAGGTGCGCAGCTCAGCATCGGTCGGCTCGATCTCGAGGAGCGGGGCGGCGACCTGCGCGTTCACCGCTGCCGCCATCGCATCGCGCACTTCCGTCGTGGTCTCCGGCAGATCGAGCACGAGCGCGCGCTGCACGAGCAGCTCCTGGTCGATCATCTCGTGCAGCACGTGCCGGCGCTGCGCGGGCGTCGCCTGAGCGAAGCTCGTCTCGGCCTCGGTCTGCGTCTGAGTGATGAAATCGCTGGTCAGAATGCCTTTCTGATTGACGAGCGCGACGTACCCGGGCGGCACGGCCGAGATCGGCCGCGGTGCGGGCCGGAACAGGCCGGCGCCCGCGACCGCGAGGCCGATGGCGATGCCGGCCGCAGGCAGCATCCACCCGAGCCGGGAGCGATCGGGGAGTATCCGGCGAAACCGAGCGAGCGGGCCGGCGCGTCGCGCGACGCGGGACGGCTTGGCGAGAGCGGCTTCGGACATCATGGGCCTCCGGCGTACGCTTCGGTCCCCGCGCCGGGCGCCGCTGGCGCCGTACGCGCGACGGTCGTGGAGGCGCTCGATGAGCCAGGTCCGCGGTCCGGGTGCGAAACGCTGTAGACATAGACGGCAAGCGCGCGGACTTGTTCGAGGGGCAGCTTGCCGATCCACGCCGGCATCATGCGGTGCCGGCCAAAATAGATCGTGTGATAGAGCGAGTGCGGATCCCCGCCGCTATCGAACACATTGACGGTCAGATCGGGAGCGCCGTAATCCGAGTCCCCGCGCGCGTCCGATCCGTGGCAGTCGCCGCAATCGGCCTTTCCGTAGTAGAGCGCGCGGCCCTCCTCGGCGGCTTCGCCCTGGTGGGGACGGCCGTTGAGCTTGAGCAGATACTGCACGACGCTGTCGATCTCAGCCGAGCTCAGATGGCCACGCAGCCCATAGCCCGGCATGTCCGTGACGTTGTGCGTCTTGCTGAGTCCCGAGCGCACGCCGTAGAGGATCGTCCGCTCGATGTCATAGACCGAGCCATCGCCGTAGAGCCAGACCTGATCCGTCAGGTTCGGGGCCCCGACCGAGCGGGTGCCTTTCATGTCCTGCCCATGACACACGGCGCAGTGACTCGCGAAGAGCGGGCGCGCCTCACCTACGGCGAAGCGCACGAGGGAGGGGTCCGCGACCACCGCGTCGGGGAAGCTCGCGAGCAGGCGATTTGCCAGCTGCTCGCGGTGCGCATGGCGGACGCCGGCCCAGGAGGCGGCGCCGGCAGCGAACAGAGCGAGCGCGGCGACTGCCCAGGTCCAGCTCGAGCGGCGCGGCCGGGCCGGGCGGCCTTGCGGGGGGGTGGAGGAAGTCATTGCCATGTCGATGCCGCCGGCGAGCGTTGCAGGATGTCCGGCAGCCCCCTTAGTATCACACCAATGCCCCTTTCACCCCGATGGCCGTCGGCCGCGAGGGCTGCGCGCTCGAAGTCCGTATTCATCGGATTGATCACGAGCAGTCAGTGACGGGCGCTGCGGGCCGCGGCGCCCTCTCGATCCGGCGGCCGCGCCGGCCTGGATCGCGGGCCCGCCGCGCGAACTCATGAATACCATCGACACCGATTCGCCGCCGAGCACGGAGCCGGTTCTTCCCCGGTCGCACCGGCTGATCCGGCAGCTCGCTCTGCTCTACGGGATCATGACGCTCGTGGTCGCGATCGCGCTCGCCTGCGGCTGGCTGCCGGCCTCCGTGGCGTCCCCCCTGCGCGCGCTCTCCCGCGAAGCCGTGGCCGGCGGCGTCGGCGGCATCACGCTCGCCGCGCTCCTGCTTGCCGACCTGGCACTGCTCGGAACGCTCGCGCTGACGGCCGCGCGGGTACGGCACGCGGCCGAGGAGGCAGAGGAGATCCCCTCGTCCCGCCATCCGCTCGCGTTCCGCGACCATCCGGGCAACGCCGCCCGCATGGGGCAGGCGCTGGTCGCGACGGTGGGCGCGATCCTCGTCTGCATCGCGATTCGAGGCCTGTGGCCCGCGCGGTCCGCCATCCCCGCGCATGCCTCGAGCGCCAACATCGCAGCGGCCTTCGTGATCGCGATCGCGTTCGTCTCGCTCGTCGCCGAGCGGATCGTGAACGCCTTCCCGGCACCACAGCTGCCCGAAGCGCCCGCGCTGCGCAGGCTGCTGCTGCTCGCGACCTACCTGCTCGCGGCGGCGGGATGCCTCGGCTTCGGTCGCGGAGCGGGTCTCGCCTGGCTGTTCTGGCCGGCAGCCGTGATCGTCTGCATCCCGGGGGTCGTCGCGGCGGAGCTCGCGCTGCGCGCGCTCGGGAGACTCTTCCTGCCGGCCCCGGCCGCCTCCGATGCGCGCGCTGTCGTCGACAGCATCGTCGCGGGCCTGCTCACCGGAGGCCCGCGCGCTCCCGGGGCGCTCCTGCGCACGCATCTCGGACTCGATTTTGCCCGCAGCTGGGCGCTCGCGTTCCTGAGCGCTGCGATCCTGCCGGCGCTCTTTGCCACCGGGCTCCTTTGCTGGGGTCTCTCGGGACTGAAGCTGATCGAGCTCGGCCATCGCGGCGTCTACGAGCGCTTCGGGGCGCCGGTCGCCGTGCTTCAACCCGGCCTGCATCTGCTGCTGCCCTGGCCGCTCGGACGGCTGCGTCCCGTCGAGTACGGCACGATCCACGCGGTTCCGATCGGCGTCGACCAGTCCGCGGCCGAGGCGCACGCGGTGATCGGGGCCGAGGCGATTCCGCCGCTCAGCCTCAATCGGCTCTGGGAGACCGCCCATGCCGACCAAGCTCATTACCTGGTCGCAAGCCCGGGCACCGGAACTCAGAGCTTCCAAACCGTGGCCACCGAAATCTACGTCCTCTATCGTGTCGGCCTCTCCGACGCTGCCGCCGAGGAGTCGATTTATACGGTCGCGAATCCCGCATCCCTCATCAAAGCAGCCGCGAGCAGTCTCGTGCTGCGCTACTTCAACTCCCGCACGCTCCCCGAGGTGATCGGCGCGCGCCGGGAGAACGTCTCCGGCATGCTGCAAGCGGAGCTTCAGGCCGAGCCTGCGATCCGGCAGGCCGGGATCGATATCGTCTCGGTACTCATCGAGGAAATTCACCCTCCGGCCGGAGCGGCCTCGGCCTATCACGCTGTGCAGGCCGCGGAGGTCACCGCAGATGCCAGCATCTCCAACGAGAAGGGGCGCGCCGAGGCCGTGGCCAGCAAGGCTCAACAGGAGCAGCACCAGCTCATCGCGTCCGCCGATGCGCGGGCCGCCGAGCTCACCCACGCAGCCGATGCCGACGCGTACAGCTTCGCGGCGGACCGTCGCGCGTATGTCGGCGGGCGGCAATCCTTCCTGCTCGAGCGCCGGCTCGATGCGCTCCAGTCCGCCCTCGCGAGGACCCGTCTCACCCTCATCGATAATCGCCTGAGCCCGGGTCAGCGGACGATCTTCGACCTGCGATCGCTCGGGTCCGCCACCGGCGGTGCCGTCAATGGCGGCGCGGCGGGCGCAAGCGGCGGAATATCCAACAGCGGGCTCTCCGGCGGGAGCATCTCGATCGGCGGCATCTCCACGAATGGTGCCGAGCCGCCGATCATTCCCGAGGCCACCCCTCAGCGCTGAAGCGCGGCATATTTGAAACTCATTCGCCATCGGCCATCCCATGCTCACGAATACCTCCTCGAGTGATCTCGGCCCCGCGACGCGTGACGAGCAGTTGAGAATGCTGCTGCGCATCGGCGTTGCGGCGCTGATCCTGCTCGCGGCGATCGCCGCGGCCTGCATCGTCATGGTCCCCGCAGGGGAGGCCATCGTCATCACGCGTTTCGGCAATCCGGTTCGCGTCCTGACACACCCGGGCCTTGCGTGGAAGCTTCCGGCCCCTTTCGAGAGCAGCATCCCGATCGATCTGCGGCTGCGCACGACCGCGACGGGCCTCCAGGACGTGGGCACGCGCGAGGGACTCAGAGTGCTCGTCCAGGCGTACGTGGCCTGGCAGGTGCCCGCCGATCCGGTCGCGGTGCGGCAGTTCCTGCGCTCCGTGCGCAATCAACCCGATGAGGCAGCGCGCCAGCTGCGCAGCTACGCGAACGCGGCGCTGCACATCACCTCGAGCAACTTCGCGATGAGCGATCTCGTCAACATCGACCCCACGCGGGTGCGGCTCGACGCATTCGAGAGCGCGCTGCGCGATCAGATCGGCGCGAGCATGCAGAAGGTGTACGGCATCGATGTCCGCCAGGTCGGCATCGAGCGCATGACGCTGCCCGATGAGACGCTCGCCGCCACGGTGGCACGCATGCGCGCCGAACGCATGACGGCCGCCGCCGAGGTCACGGCGAAAGGGCTGCGACAAGCCGCACAGATCCGCGCGGATGCGGACCGCGATGCGCGCGAGGTCGTCGCTGCGGCGCACGAGCAGGAGGCGCACCTCGTGGCGGACGCCGAGCAGAAGGCGGCGGGCGTATACGCGAAGGCCTACGAAAGCGATCCGGGCCTGTACACGACGCTGCGCTCGCTCGATTCCATCAGCCAGATGGTCGGGCGCAATACCAGCATCGTGCTGCCGACCGACGCCGTGCCATTCAAAGTCCTGGTCAACGGGCCCGAGGGCGGTCCAGCGCCTGCGACCGCGTCGCATCGCAAATCGGGGACGCGCTCGAGCGCCGATTCGAGACCCGAGCTCGCCCAGCGCCGAGGAAAGACGGACCCGTGAGCGCCGCGGTCATCGAACCGATGCGTCCGGCCGCCTCCCTTCCGGTCGGCCCGCCCCCGCCCCCGCCCCCGGGGCCGATCGCGCAGTCCGTCGCGATCGGTTTTCGCGCCGTGTACGCAGCAGGCCTGCTGCTGCTCGCCATCTGGCTCATGAGCAACATTCGCCCGATCGCCCCGGACAGTCAGGCCGTGGTGCTGCGCTTCGGCCGCATCGTTCGTACGCAGGAAGCGGGGCTCCTGATCGCCTGGCCGAGGCCGATCGAGCGGATCGAAATCCTGCCGGGGCCCGAGCGGCAGCTGAGCCAGGACGTGGCATCCCTCGCGCCGCCGACCGAGAAGTCCCGGGAGCTCATCGGGCCGTTCGGCGCCGAGCAGCCGATTCCGCAGGACGTCTCGGCCTATCTCACGGGGGATGGTAACGTCGTCCTGCTCCACACGGCGCTCATCTATCGAATCACCGATCCGATCGCATACGTGCTGGAGCACAAGCACATTGCGCCGGCGCTCGCTCGGCTGTTCCGCGCGGCCACGGTCGATTTGAGCGCGGGCCGCGACCTCGATGACTATCTCGTCGTGCCGTCCGGCACGAGCGCCACGGGAAGCGATCGGAACGTCAGAGCGCAGCGTGTCGAGTTGCTCCGTGCCCTGCTCCTCGATTCGGTGAACGCTCGCCTGCGCGCGCTCACGAGCGCGGGCGCCTCTCTCGGCATCGAGGTCGCGCGCATCGATATGACGGCGTACTTGCCCCCGGAAGCGAAGCAGGCGTTCGATGCCGTGCTGATCGCACAGCAGGCGGCCGACAAGGGGGTCGCGGTCGCGCGCACCGATGCGGAGCTGCGGCTGCAAGAGGCCAATCGCGAGCACGATCAGCTGCTCGCCGCCGGACAGGCGCTCGCCTTGGAGCGCATCAGCCGCGCGAACGTCGACACCGCGCGCATCCTCGCGCTCGCCCATCAAGAGACGCCGCAGACGCGCAAGAGCCTCATGCTGCGCGAGTACCGGGCAGAGGTCTCGCAGATCCTGAACCGCGCGGGCACCACGGTTCTGGTCGATCCGAAGAGTGGTGCACAATTGGTTCTCCCGGGAAAACCCAAATGAGCGCACTTCCAGAACCCCGCGAGGACGGTGCGATCACCGCGGACCCGTGCTGTACACCGACGATCGTGCCGCTGCCGCCCGAGGGAGCGGGTCGGCCGGCCCTGCTGCTCGATCGCGCGGAGCGGCTGATCCTCGGTCTCAGGGTGAGTCTCGCGCTCGCGGCGGGATGCCTCCTCATCGTCGCCGCCGGCATGCGGCTGCTGCTGCCCGGGGCAGCCGGCGTCGCCGAGCTCGTGGCCGGTGTCTCCGCCGCGCTCGTCGCGGTGCCCGTATTCACGGAGGCGTGGACGAGCCTGCGCCATCCGAACCTGCACGGCATCACCGACCGCCTCGTCGCGCTCGCCCTCATCGCTGCGTGGGCAACCGGCGATCTGATGACCGCCGCGCTCCTCCCGATCGTGATGACGCTCGGCCACATTCTCGAAGAGCGCAGCATGCTCGGCTCGCATGAGGCGGTGCGCGCGCTCACCCGGCTGACCGAGGTCGACTCACGAAGGCTCCTGCCGGACGGCACGATCGAGCTGGTGCCGAGCGTGCAGCTGCGTTCGGGGGATCTGATCGAGCTGCGTCCCGGAGAGCGCATTCCGGCGGACGGCATCGTGCGGCGCGGGGAGTCGAACCTCGACCTCGCCTCGCTCACCGGCGAGTCGGTGCCGGTGGAGGTCCGCGACGGACATCAGGTGCTCGCGGGAGCGATCAACCTCGATGGCCTGCTGCACGTGGAGCTCACTCGCGTCGGCGCGGAGAGCACCGTCGGGCGCATCATCGCTTTGATGCGGGAGGCGGAGAACGCGAAACCTCCGGTGACGAGGCTCCTCGACCGCTACGCCGGCCAGTACATGGCGCTCGTGCTGCTGATCGCCGCGGGCGTGTGGCTCATCACCGGGAACGTGCCGGCGATGCTCGCGGTGCTCGTCGCCTCGTGTCCCTGCGCGCTGGTGCTTGCGGCACCGTCGACCGCGGTGGCCGCCATCGCCGTCGCCGCGCGCCACGGCATTCTGATCAAGGGCTCCGGATTTCTCGAGCATCTCGCCGATGTGTCATCGGTCGTCTTCGACAAGACCGGCACGATCACGACCGGGGATCTGCGGCTCGCCGACGCGCGACCCGCACCGGGAGTCGATGCCACGCTGCTCAAGCGCCTCGGAGCGAGCCTCGGCGCCGCGAGCAATCACCCACTGAGCCGCGCGGTCGCGGCCGCGGTGCCCCGAGAGCAGCGCGCGACGATCGAGGAACCGCGCGAGCTCGGCGGCTTCGGGGTCACGGGCCGCTACGAGGGCGCGGTCGCCGCGCTCGGCCGTGTCGACCTGTTCGAGCGTCTCGGAATTCCCGTCTCACAGCCGCCCGCTCACAACGGCCCGGTCGCGGGCGTGAGCCTCGATGGCAAATTCCTCGGCTGGCTGCTGTTCTTCGACCAGCTGCGAGCGAGCGCGGCGCCGGCGGTGGCCGATCTGAGAGGCCTCGGCATCGAGCACATGGTGCTCCTCACCGGTGATCGCACCGCCGTGGCGCATGAGGTCGCCGGCGAGATCGGCATCGACGATGTGTATGCCGAGATGCTGCCCGAGCAGAAGCTCGATCGGGTGATGCAGGAGATCAAGGCGGGCCATCGACCCATGGTCGTCGGCGACGGCATCAACGATACGCTCGCGCTGCGCGCCGGTGCGGTCGGCGTCGCGATGGGCGCTCAGGGGTCGGGCGATGTGGCGCTCGCCTCGGCCGACCTCGCGCTGATGACGAACGACCTGCGCCGCCTCGCAACCTGCATCCGCCTGAGCCGGCGCTGCCGCCGCACGATCTACGTGAACGTCGCGATCGGCGTGGGATTCACGTTCGGGCTGATCGTGCTCTCGGGCGCGGGGCTGCTCGGGGTCGAGGCGCCGATCATCGCGGCGCTGCTGCACAACGTGAGCACGTTCATCGGGCTCGGCAACGCCGGCCGGCTGCTGCTGTTCGATGAGACCCACGGCACCCCGACGACCGCGATTCAATCCTCCGCGATTCAACCCGCGGCGATGTAGTCAGTCCTGGGCGCTTCGCACTTCGAGCGCGTCGTAGCCCTTGTAGCGGTAGATGATGATGGAGGCCGCCCAGGTCACGACGAATACGCCGATGATCGCGAAACCGAGGCCGTTGAAGTTGCCGTTGAGGCGATCCACGACGTTCCAGAAGGAGCCGGAAAGGTTGAGCTGATCGCGGATCAGCCCGAGCGCCTCGATGCCGCCGATGAGCACGGCGACGACGACCGAGACGAGCGTGATCGTCATGTTGTAGAAGAGCTTACGGACGGGCTTCACGAAGGCCCAGTCGTAGGCCCCGAGCATCAGCACGCCGTCGGTCGTGTCGATGAGCGACATTCCTGCCGCGAAGAGCGCGGGAAACACCATGATCACCCAGATCGAGGTGCCCTTCGAGGCCTGGGTCGCGGAGATGCCGAGCAGCGCGACCTCCGTCGCGGTGTCGAAGCCCAGCCCGAAGAGCAAGCCGAGCGGGAACATGTGCCAGCTGTGCCTGACGAAGCGGAACAGCGGACGAAACAGCCGCGCCGCGAATCCCCGCTGGTTGAGCAGTAGATCGAGGTCCTCCTCCACATACGTGCCGCCCTCGCGCACGTGCCGGAAGGTCCGCCAGACGGACAGGAAGATCACGAGATTCATGAAGGCGATCACCAGCAGGAACAGCGAGGACACCGAAGTGCTGACGATCCCGCCGATGCTGTGCAGCGCGGTGAAGCGCGATGAGAGCACCGAGGCCGTGACGGCGATGACGGCCGCGGCCACGATCACGACCGTGGAGTGCCCCATCGCGAAGTAGAACCCGACCGTCGCGGGGCGCTTGCCCTCCTGCATGAGCTTGCGCGTGACGTTGTCGATCGCAGCGATGTGGTCGGCATCGACGGCGTGGCGCAGGCCGAAGCCGTAAGCCAGCAGGGCCGTCCCGAGCAGCAGCGGCTGGCTCCGGAAGATGAGAACCGCCCAGCCCCACGCGAGGACATTGAGAACGAGCAGCACCGCATAGACGCTCCCGATCGAGCGGCGCAACCCTGCCCGCTCCCGGCTCAGGAGGTATCTCAGGATCTGGAACATGTCGGATGGTCGGCTGTCAGTCTGCTTTAATACGCAAGCCGCGCCCGCCTCCCTCGCCGGCGAGGCGCAGCCTCGAGCTCGAGCCCATGGACGAACACGAATTCTCCGCCTGGCCGGGCGCCGCGTTCGCGGTCGCCTCGGCCATCCTCTTCGGCGCCAGCACGCCGCTTGCGAAGCTCCTGTTGAGCGGCGGTATCGATGCGCAGCTGCTCGCCGGACTGTTCTATCTCGGCTCCGGCGTCGGGCTGACTGTCGTTCTCATCGCACGGAGCGCCGTCGCCGCAACCGGCCGGCTCGCCCCTGGCGAGGCCCGCCTGCGGCGCAGCGATGTACCGCTATTATGCCTGGCAGTTTTGCTCGGTGGAGTGGTCGCGCCGGTGCTCATGATGAGCGGCCTCGCGCGCACGTCCGCGGCCTCGGCCGCGCTCCTTCAGAACCTCGAGGGGCTCGCGACGATGGGGATCGCGTGGCTTGCGTTTCGCGAGAACGTCGACCGCCGGCTGCTCGCCGGAGCGTTCGCGATTCTCGTGGGAGCGGTGCTGCTCTCCTCAACGGGCGGTCCGCTGCGCGGACCCGGCCCAGCCGGAGCCGGGCTCGGCGCACTGCTCATCGCGGGAGCCTGCCTCGCGTGGGGCGCGGACAACAATCTCACGCGCCCTCTTGCGCATGCCGATCCGGTGCAGATCGCAGCGATCAAGGGTCTCGCGGCAGGAGCCGTGAACGTGGCACTCGCACTCTTCGCGGGGCACGCGGCGGTGCCGTCGGTCCACGTAGCGGTCGAGGCGGGCATCGTGGGCTTCCTCGGCTACGGCGTGAGCCTCGTCCTGTACGTGCTCGGTCTGCGCCATCTCGGTGCCGCGCGCACCGCGGCGTATTACTCCACCGCGCCGTTCATCGGATCGGCGCTCGCTGTGCTGATGCTCGCCGAGCCGACGTCGTGGCGGCTCCTCGCCGCCGGGGCGCTGATGGCGTTCGGCGTGTATCTGCACCTCAGCGAGCGGCACGCGCACGAGCATCAGCACGCGGCGCTCGAGCATGAGCACCGGCACGTCCATGACGAGCACCACCAGCACGTGCATGGCCCGGACGATCCCGCCGGCGAGCCGCATTCCCACCCGCACAGGCACGAGCCCCTCACTCACCGCCATCCCCATTATCCCGACTTGCACCACCGACACGACCATTGACGGCGGCGAGGTACGTGAGACCCCCGAGAGCCGTGATCCAGAAGCTGCTCGGCCAGTCGGTGTAATAGGCGAGCACGAGGCCGCCCCACGCATCGACGAGCGCGAGCGCCACGGCGAGCAGCACGCCGGGACCGATGCGGCGCGTCAGGCGCTGCGCGGCGGCCGCTGGGGCGACCATGAGCGCAAAGACGAGCAGGACCACGACGATCTGCGCGCATTCGGCCGTCGCGACGGCGACGATCGCGAGAAAGAAGACCGCGATGCCGCGCAGCGGAACCCCCTTGGCCTCCGCGAGCTCCGGCTGCAGGCTCGCAAAGAGCAGCGGGCGCCCGATGAACGCAAGCCCGATCAGGCACAGCACCGCAAGCGCGCCGAGAATCACGACCGTGCGCGCATCGACTCCCAGAAGATTGCCGAACAGGAGCGCGGTCGCCTGCGAGGCGTAAGCGGTAAAGAAGTGCAGGAACAGCAAGCCGAGGCCGAGCGAGACCGCGAGGACGATCCCGATCGCCACGTCCCGGCCCTCGAGGCGCTCACCGAGCACTCCCATGCCGATGCCGCCGGCGAGCGTGCTGCCGAGCAGGCCCCACAGCGGGGAGATGCCGAGCAGCACCGCCCCGGTCGCGCCCGCGAAGCCGACGTGCGCGAGCGCATGGCCGGCGAAACTCTGGCCGCGCAGCACCAGGAAGTATCCGGTGCACGCGGCGACCACCGCCACGATTCCGGCTGCGGCGAAGGCGTGCCGCATGAAATCGAACTCAAACATGGCGGTGCTCGTCGCGCTCGATCTCGAGCCCGCCCGACATGACGAAGATCCGGCCCTTCAGGCGCAGGACCTCGATCTCGGCGCCATAGAGCCGCGAGAGCGAGGGCCCGGTGATGATCTCGTCCACGGTGCCGAGTGCCGCGTGTCCGTTGCCGAGATACAGAACACGATCGACGACGTCGAGGAGGGGATTGAGCTCGTGAGCCGAGAGCAGCACGGTGATCCCGAGCTCGCGCTGGATTCGACGCACGAGCTCGATGACGCTGCGCTGGTGGTGCGGATCGAGGCTGATCAGCGGCTCATCGAGCAGCAGCAGCCGCGGTCGTCCGAGCAGCGCCTGCGCGAGCAGCAGGCGCTGGCGCTCCCCGCCCGAGAGCTCCGCAAGCATGCGCGGTGCGAAGGGTCGGCCGCCCACCGCATCGATCGCCCACTCGATGTCGCGGCGCGCCTCGGCGCCGAGCCGCGGCAGACCCCAGCGGTTGCCGCAAGCGGCGCTCGCCACGAATGTCCATCCACTCAGCCGATGAGTGGTGTCGAGCGTGCGGGTCTGCGGCATGTAGCCGAGCGCGGGGTTGCCGCGCTCGACGGGCCGGCCGAGGACCCGGATGGCCCCGGCCGCGGCAGTCACGAGGCCCAGGATGGCTCGCATCAGCGTCGTCTTGCCGGCGCCGTTCGGGCCGAGCACGCCGACGAGCTCGCCCGCCTCGACGGCGAGCTCGACGCCCTCGAGCACGCGGCGGCCGCCCATCTCGAGGGTAACTCCCTGGAATTCGATCGCGCTCAAGCCGTCGATTCTAGTGCGCACGCGGCGCTGTTTCTAACAGCGCACGGGCGAGGGCATCGAGCTCCCCCCGCATCCACCGCTGATAATCGACGCCCGGCGGCTCCGTCTCGGTCACCCCGACGACAGGAACCCGCGAGCGCCGGGCGATCGCGAGCAGCCGATCGGTGGCGCTGCTCGAGACCTGGCTGTTGTAGATGAGAACGCGGACGCGATGATCCTCGAGCGAGCGCTCGAAAGCCGCCGTGTCGCGCGCGCTCGGCTCGGTGCCGTTCATCACGGCGAGCTGAAAGCGCGCGTTGCTCGTCGTGAGCCCGATCGCATCCGTGAGGTAGTGGGCGACCGGCTCGGTCGCCGCCACGGGCGCGCCGGCGAAGCGGGCGTGCAGTGTCGCAATCTGCGCCTGCAGGGGACGCAGGGACGCGAGGAAGCGCTCGAGGCGCTCCGCATAGTCGGTGCGCCGATCGGGGTCGAGCTCCCCGAGCTGCGTGGCAATCGCTCTGGCGACGCCGCGGATCACGGCGGGGTCATACCACAGGTGCGGATTGCCTCCGGCGGGGATGCGCGGGAGCACGGCAGCTGCGATCACGACGCGCCGATGCGGAGCGCGTCCCGCCGCGAGCAGCCGCTCCATCCACACGTCGTACGCCGCCCCGTTATAGATGACGAGATCGGCCTCGGCGACCGCCCGGGCCGTCGAGATATCGGGCTCGAACAGGTGGGGGTCGGCGGCGGCATTCCTGAGCACGCTCCTCACCTCGGCCGAGGGACCGGCGAGCTGCGCGGCGATGTCGCCGTAGAAGTTCTCCGCGGCCACGATGCGCAGGGGTCGTGCGGCAGCGGGCTGCGCCGACGCCGCAGCGGCGAGCAGGAGGATCAGGACAGCGCGCCGCATCACTTGCCCACGCAGAAACTCGAGAAGATTCGCCCGAGCAGGTCCTCGCTCGTGAACTCGCCCGTGATCTGCGCGAGCGCCTGTTGCGCCTCGCGCAGCTCCTCGGCAACGAGCTCGCCCGCACGCCGCCCGGCGAGCTCGCGCGCCGCGGCATCCACATGGAGGCGTGCGCGCGCGAGCGCTTCGAGGTGCCGCGCCCGCGCGGACACCGCACCCGCATCGAGCGCGTCGTAGCCCATCGAGGATTTCAGATGCGAGCGCAAGCTCTCGAGGCCCTCGCCGGTGAGCGCAGACAGCGCCACGCGCGGCGCTCCGCAGACGGTGTCGGTGAGGGGGATGCCGCAGGCAAGGTCGACTTTGTTGAAGACGAGTGTGACGGGAACATTGGCAGGAAGACGCGAGCGCTCCTCGAGGAATGCTCTGCCGTCCGGGTCGGCGACGGTATCGATGACGAACAGCACCCGATCGGCACGCGCCATCTCCGCGTGCGCGCGCCGGATACCCTCCTGCTCCACTGCATCGCCCGCCTCGCGCAAGCCGGCGGTATCGAGGATGTGCAGCGGCATGCCGTCGAGATGAATGCGCTCTTTGACGATGTCGCGCGTGGTGCCCGCGACGGGCGTCACGATCGCGGCGTCGTAGCCGGCGAGGCGGTTGAGCAGGCTCGATTTTCCTGCATTCGGCCGGCCCGCGATCACGACGCTCATGCCATCGCGCAGCAGCCGACCGCGGCGCGCGCTCTGCTCGAGCACCTCGAACCGCTCACGGACCGCATCGAGGCGCGCCGCCAGCTCGCGGTCGGCGAGGAAATCGATCTCCTCTTCCGGGAAGTCGATCGCCGCCTCGACGTACATGCGCAACTGCACGACCGCCTCGGTGAGGCCATGAGCCAGCGCGGAGAGCTCGCCCTCGAGCGAGCGCATTGCGGCGCGCGCGGCCGCGCGCGAACCGGCATCGATGAGATCCGCGACCGCCTCGGCCTGCGCGAGATCGACCTTCTCGTTGAGGAACGCACGCTGCGTGAACTCGCCGGGCGCGGCGCGGCGCGCGCCGAGCTCCACGGCGCGTGTGATCAGCGCTTCGAGCACGATCGGTCCGCCGTGGCCGTGAAGCTCGATGACCGGCTCGCCCGTGTAGGAGCCCGGCGCGGGAAAATACAGTACGAGACCCGCATCGATCGTCTGCTGGTCCGCATCGAGAAACCGCGCGAGCGCCGCATGGCGGGGCGGCGGCAAAGGGCCGGCGAGCGCCGTGCCGATCTCGGGAGCGCCCGGGCCGCTCAGGCGCACGATCCCGATGCCGCCGCGGCCGGGCGGCGTGGCAGCGGCGACGATCGTGTCGAGGCTCAGGCCTTCTGTCTGCCTGCGGAAGCCTCGATGCGGCGATTGATGTTCCACTGCTGCGCGATCGAGAGGATGGTGTTGACGACGTAGTAGAGCGTGAGGCCCGCGGGGAAGAAGGCAAACATCGCGGACATGGCGATCGGCATGATCATCATGACCTTCGCCTGCGTGGGATCGGGAGGCGCGGGATTGAGCTTGTACTGCACGAACATGGCGACCGCCATGATCGCGGGCAGGATGAAATACGGATCACGCGAGGACAGATCGTTGATCCAGCCGAAGAAGGGCGCCTGCCGCATCTCGACGCTCTCGAGCAGCACCCAGTAGAACGCGATGAATATCGGGAGCTGGATGATCATGGGGAGACATCCGGCGACTGGATTGACCTTCTCGCGCTTGTACAGCTCCATCACCGCGCGGCCGGCCTTCTCCTTGTCGTCCTTGAACGTCTCCTGGATGCTCTTGATCCGCGGGGCCAGCGCTTTCATACGCGCCATCGAGCGATAGCTCGCCTCGGAAAGCGGATAGAAAAGCAGCTTCAGGAGCACCGTGACGATGATGATCGAGACGCCCCAGTTGCCGAAGAACGCATGGAACTTCTCGAGCAGCCAGAACAGGGGCTGCGCGAGAAAATAGAGCCGGCCATAATCGTTGACGCGGCCGAGCTCGGGCGCCGTCGCGGCGAGCTGAGATCGCAGCTTCGGCCCGACGTAGAGTTTGAAGCTGAAATCCGCGGTACTGTCCGGCGCGACCGTGCGTGTCGGCCCCGCCATCGCGAGGTCGAATTCGTTGCCCTGAACGCCGAGGGTGTATCGAAACGGCGCGTCCGCGGGCGGGATGACGGCCGAGACGAAGTCATGCTCCGGGGCGGCCATCCAGCCGCCGGACACATCGACGCGCAGGTTCTGATCCTCGGATTTGGTGATGTTGAGCGTACGGTATTTGTTCCCGTCGTAGATCGCCGGCCCGTGGAAGGATCGGTCCGCACTGTAGCTGAACATCGAGCCGTGGGACGGAGTCTCGTACCGCAGGATCTTGGCGTAGGTCGCGGCGGCCCACGGCATGTCCGAGCCGTTGTTCACGCTCTGATCGACATCGATCTCGTAGCTTGCGCGCCGCAAGCGGTAGGTCTTCGTCACCGTGACGCCATGCCCATCGGTCCACGTGAGCGGCACCTTCAGCTCATCGGCGCCGGGCGCCAGGCGGTACTCGGTCGCTGCGCTCGTGAAATGCGCGAGGTGCGTCGGCCGCGCGGCATCGTCCGGCCCCGTGAGACCCGACTCGAGCAAGTACAGCTTCTGCGGGCTCGCGGGGCTTGCGCGGCTCTCGAGCACCACGGGCTCGGTCTCACCTTTTTCCGGGTGATATTTGAGAAGCGCCGCGCGCACGAGCGTTCCGCCCTCGAGGCTCAGCTGCACGTCGAGCACGTCGGTCTGCACGCGGATCGTGGGTGCCGTGGCGAGGCTCGCCGTCGCCGCCGTGCTCGGAGCGGCCGCGGCCGGTGCGACGGCCACGGACGATGCGCTTTGAGCGGACGAGGACCGGGCTGCGGCCGGCGTGGAGGAGGAGGCGTGCGGTACGGACTCGCCGAATCCGCTGCCCTCTGCGCCCGTGTGGCCGGGATGCGCTGTCTGCCCAGTCGTCGGCGCCGTGGGGTAGTCGGCGACCCAGGCTTCGTAGTTCAGAAAGAGGGCCACGCCGAGCGCGGCCCACAGAAACAGCCGCAGGTAATTGCTGGTCATGAAGGCGTTGCTGGTCATGAAAGCAGTGTGTGCTCGTCGCAGTGCGGTACCGGATCGTATCCGCCCGGATGCCATGGGTGGCAGCGGCCGATGCGCCGGATCGCGAGCCAGCCGCCGCGCAGCACGCCGAAGCGGCGGATCGCCTCCAGCGCGTACTGCGAGCACGTGGGATGGAAGCGGCACGCGGGCCCGAGCAGCGGGCTCACCGTCCACTGGTACAGCCGGATCAGGATCTCGGCAACGAGGCGCATTGCTCTATCACTCTGTCCCAGAGAGTAGCGAGGCTCGCAGTGAGCTCCGCGTTGCGCGCGCTGCGGGACCGCGCTCGCGCGCTCACCACGATATCCAGAGCGGGCAGCTGCCTCTGGCGCAGCCGGAAGCTCTCGCGGATGAGCCGGCGAATGCGATTGCGTTCGACGGAGTTGCCCGCGACCTTCGTCGCAACGGCGAGCCCGAGACGCGGCCCCGCCGTCCCGTTCGCCCGTGCGACGACACCGAAGAAGCCGTCACCGAAGCGCCGTCCCTGGGCGTACGCGGCGTCAAAGTCGACCTTACGGCGCAGGCGCCGCCGCGGGGGAAACCCGAGGCGCTCGAGGCCGACGCCACGCTGCGCCATGCGTACTTGCGCTGCGGCTACGGAATGAGCTTCCGGCGTCCCTTCGCGCGCCGCCGCGCGAGAACCTTGCGGCCGCTCGCCGTGGCCATCCGCGCGCGGAATCCGTGCGTACGCTTGCGGCGCACCTTGCTCGGCTGATACGTTCTCTTCATCGTCTGCGATCCGCGCGGACGCTAATGGGGTCCCGCGCGTCAATAAAAAAGGGGCGGCAAGGCTAAGCCGACCCATTCTCACTGTCAATATGAACACTTCTAGCCCGAGGAATGCCGGTATAGACTTCGCCTCCCCCTTCCACCCGAATCCGAATCGCACTTCACGGGAGGCAAAGCGTTTGGAGGCCCCGCTGTGGTCTCGCTGCATGAGCGCGCTCGAAGCCGAGCTGCCCGAGCAGCAATTCAATACGTGGGTTCGTCCGCTGCAAGCCATCGAGGGTGCCGGAGCGCTCAAGCTTCTCGCGCCGAATCGTTTCGCCGTCGACTGGGTCAATGCGAACCTGCTGCCGAGAATCGGTGAGCTGCTGCGCGATGCCACGGGCAGCGCGCCGATCGTGACCGTCGAGGTCGGCTCGCGCGCCCGCACCAACGGCTCGCAGAGCGCAGCGGCTGCCGCATCGCCGGCCGGACAGATGAGGCCGCGGCGCGTCGAGGGCCTGGTCGTAGGCGCGCGGCTCAATCCGGACTTCAGCTTTGCATCGTTCGTCGAGGGCAAGAGCAATCAGCTCGCGCGCGCAGCCGCGCAGCAGGTCGCCGAGAACCCGGGGCGTGCGTACAACCCGCTGTTCCTCTACGGAGGCGTCGGGCTCGGCAAGACGCACCTCATGCATGCGGTGGCGCACCTGGTGAAGGCGCGTGATACCGAAGCGCGCGTCGCCTATGTGCATTCCGAGCGGTTCGTCGGAGACATGGTGCGCGCACTGCAGCACAACAGCATGAACGAGTTCAAGACGGCGTATCGCTCGCTCGATGCACTGCTCATCGACGATATTCAGTTCTTCGCCGGCAAGGATCGCTCGCAGGAGGAGTTCTTCCACACCTTCAACGAGCTCCTCGAAGGGCAGCATCAGGTGATCCTCACCTGCGACCGCTATCCCAAAGAGGTGAATGGACTCGAGGAGCGCTTGAAATCGCGTTTCGGCTGGGGACTGACCGTCGCGATCGAGCCCCCGGAGCTCGAGACGTGCGTCGCAATTCTAATGACCAAGGCGAATGCCGCGAGCGTCGCGCTGCCCGATGAGGTCGCATTCTTCATCGCGAAGCGAATCCGCTCCAACGTGCGCGAGCTCGAGGGCGCTCTGCGCCGCGTGATCGCGAACTCCCGTTTCACGGGCCACCCGATCACGCTCGAATTCGCCAAGGAAGCGCTGCGGGACCTGCTGCAACTGCAGGCGAAGCTAGTGACCATCGAGAACATCCAGAAGACCGTCGCGGACTATTACAAGGTGCGCATGGCGGACCTGCTTTCCAAGCGCCGCAATCGGTCCGTCGCACGGCCGCGGCAGGTCGCGATGGCGCTCGCGAAGGAGCTCACCACACACAGCCTGCCGGAGATCGGCGATGCGTTCGGCGGACGCGACCACACGACGGTCCTGCACGCATGCAAGCGCATCAGAGAGCTGCGCGCGAGCGAGCAGCGCATCACGGAGGATTACTCGAACCTGTTGAGAACTCTGACAGGCTGATGTGAGAAGCCTGGGGATAAGCCTGGGACTGAATTCGCCCACAGGCAATGCACAGGCGATCGGCAGGTCGTGAGCTCATCTACCAAGCGGCTCGCCGCTCGCAAGACCATGATTCCGCATGATCATTCCGAGTCATTCGCTTCTCCACAGGCTCTACTGATTCAACAATCTTCCTATCAGATCTCTTAAGATTGAGAGACCCATCGCAGCGTTCGCGGCCTACACATGAAGATCACGGCAGCTCGAGAAGACTTGCTCGCTCCCTTACAGAGCGTCATCGGCGTCGTCGAGCGCAGGCAGACGATGCCGATCCTCGCGAACGCGCTGCTTTCCGCGCGGGACAACCGGCTCAATGTCACGGGCACGGACCTCGAGGTGGAGCTCGTTGCCACCCAGGCCGTGACGGTGCAGCAGCCGGGAGATGTGACCGTGCCGGGACGCAAGCTTCTCGAGATCTGCCGCGCATTGCCCGAGAAATCACAGGTGAGCGTTGCGACAGAAGGGGAGCGCGCGACGGTGCGCGCCGGACGCAGCCGGTTCACCCTGGCGTGTCTGCCGGCCGCCGATTTTCCGGTCGTCGAGGAGATCCACGCACAGCAGCACGTGACGATCTCGCGCACGGCACTGCGACGGCTGATCGACAAGACACATTTCTCGATGGCGCAGCAGGACGTGCGCTATTACCTCAATGGCATGCTGCTCGAGACGGACGGAAGGCATTTGCGTGCGGTCGCAACCGACGGGCATCGGCTCGCGCTTTGCGAGACGCCGCTCGAATCGGCTGCCTCATCGACTCAGCAAGTGATCGTGCCGCGCAAGGGCGTCCTCGAGCTGCAACGGCTGCTCGGGAGTGAAGGGGAGCTGGAGCTGGCGATCGGCACTAATCACATTCAGGCCACGATTGGCGAAATTCGCTTCACATCGAAGCTCATTGACGGACGATTCCCGGAGTATGGTCGCGTCGTGCCGGCAGCGCCATCGAAGCTGGTGCAGGCCGATCGGGCGCTTCTCCGCCAAGCATTTCAGCGCACCGCGATCCTCTCGAACGAGAAATACCGGGGGGTGCGGCTCGCGCTGCGGTCGGGCCTCTTGACGGTCCAGGCGCACAATCCCGAGCAGGAGGAGGCAGAGGACGAGCTCGAAGTCACCTACGAGGGCGAGGAGCTCGAGATCGGCTTCAACGTCACGTACTTGCTCGATGCGCTAGCGGCTCTTGAGGGTGAGAGCGTTGAGATTGGGCTCACGGACCCGAATAGCAGCTGCCTGGTCCGGTCGCCTGGGGCTGCCGACACCAAGTACGTCGTGATGCCAATGCGGCTGTGAGAGCCGCCGATAGCGCCACATCGCTACGGCGAAGCCCGCGCCGGGATCTTCAGTGAACGTCTCGATCCGCACCGTGTGGCGCTAGCGGCGCAGCTACCCCGTCCGGTGCTTTCGATCGGAGGCGTTGATTGAGCCTCATTTACGCATCCATCGAAAATGTGCGTCGGATCGAGCGTGCCGAGCTCGACCTGCATCCAGGGCAAAATCTCATCTGGGGACCCAACGGGTCGGGCAAGAGCTCGCTGCTCGAGGCGCTCTTCCTGCTCGGCCGTGGACGATCTTTCCGGACACGGAAGACGGAGCGTGTGATCCGACATGGCGCGACGGAGCTCGTCGTGTTCGGCCGATTAGCCGGGACACCGGAGAAGCGGATCGGCGTGCAGTCCGCCCGGGGAAGCTGCACCGTAGGAAAAGTCGGTGGAGCGTTCCTGCAGTCTCTCGCCGAGCTCTCGCAAGCCTTCCCTGTCCAGGTCATCGATCCGGGCGTTCACAAGCTCATCGAGGAAGGGGCGCCTCGACGAAGGCGTTGGATGGACTGGGCAGTGTTCCACGTGGAACCTACGTTCTTCGACATCTGGTCGCGCTATCAGAAGACCTTGCGCCAGCGGAACGCCGCGCTGCGAGCTCAGCCTGAGCAGGCATTCGCTTGGGACCCGGAATTGATCAGGCTCGGGGAGCCGCTAGCGGAGTCGAGGCGCGCCGCAATCGACAGGCTGCAGCCGTATTGGAGCGAGACGGTTCAAGCACTGACCGGGCTGCAGATCGATCTGCTCTACAGTCGGGGCTGGTCCCGGGAGGGGAGCTTGGCCGATGCGCTCAGGCATTGCCGAGTGCGCGATCAAGCTCGAGGACTCACGCACGCGGGACCACACCGGGCGGATATTCATCTGCGCCTGGACGGGGTACCGATCCGCGATGTTGCTTCACGCGGTCAACAGAAGCTGATCGCGGCCGCACTCATCCTCGCTCAGCTGCGCATGCTGCAAGGCGGGTTCGGCACGACGCCAACGTTGCTGCTCGATGACCCGGCGGCGGAGCTCGATCCTGCCCATTTAGCGGCCTTTATCGCGGAAGTACGCCGACTCAAAACGCAGCTCGTCATCACCTCACTCAGCGCCAATGCCAGCCTGTTCGGGGCGCCGGATCGCGTGTTTCACGTGGAACAGGGGAGGGTCGGACCGGTATAATGCCGTGTCCCGGAACTGAGCGTTTTCATGTCGCCGAACGACGTATACGATTCCAGCAAAATCAAGGTCTTGAAGGGTCTGGACGCCGTCCGGAAACGCCCCGGAATGTACATCGGGGACACCGATGACGGGACGGGCCTGCACCACATGGTGTTCGAGGTCGTCGACAATTCCATCGACGAGGCTCTGGCCGGCTTTTGTGACCGAATCATCGTCACGATCCACGCGGACGAATCCGTCACCGTGTCGGACAACGGACGCGGCATCCCCGTAGACATTCACCCCGAGGAGGGTCGGTCGACCGCCGAGGTGGTCATGACCATCCTCCATGCGGGGGGGAAATTCGACGACAGCTCCTACAAGGTCTCCGGTGGGCTGCACGGCGTCGGCGTCTCGGTAGTCAATGCCTTATCGGATACGCTGCAGCTCACGATCTGCCGCGACGGGCACATTCATCGGCAGGAGTATCACCTCGGCGAGCCGAGCGCGCCCCTCGCGGTCACGGGCGATACCGCATCGCGCGGGACGATCATCCGCTTCAGGCCCAGCGCCACGATCTTCACCAACATCCAGTTCGACTACGAGATCATCGCGAAGCGTCTGCGGGAGCTGTCGTTCCTCAATTCCGGTGTACGGATCGAGCTGATCGACGAGCGCGAGAACAAGTCGGACGTGTTCCAGCACGAGGGCGGGCTGCAGGCGTTCGTGAAGTACCTCAACCGGACGCGCACGCCCATTCACGACTCGATCTTCTGGTTCAGAACCGAGGAAGGCACTGTCAGCGTCGAGGTCGCGATGCAGTGGAACGACTCCTACCAGGAGAGCATGTTCTGCTACACGAACAACATCCCGCAGAAGGACGGCGGTACACACCTGGCGGGCTTCCGGAGTGCGCTGACCCGGACACTGAACGACTACATCGAGAAGGAGCTCTCCGCAAAGAAGGAGAAGGTGCCGACGACCGGCGATGATGCGCGTGAGGGCTTGACCGCGATTCTTTCCGTGAAGCTCTCGGACCCGAAATTCTCCTCGCAGACCAAGGACAAGCTCGTTTCCTCGGAGGTGAAGGGCCTCGTCGAGTCGGCGGTCAACGCGAAGCTCTCAGAATATCTGCTCGAGCATCCGCAGGATGCGCGCGCGATCGTCGCGAAGATCATCGAGGCGGCGCGCGCCCGCGAGGCGGCCCGCAAGGCGCGGGAGATGACCCGACGCAAGGGCGCGCTCGATGTGGCGGGACTCCCTGGGAAGCTCGCGGACTGTCAGGAGAAGGATCCGGCGCTCTCGGAAATATTCATCGTGGAGGGCGACTCCGCCGGCGGCTCCGCCAAGCAGGGTCGCGATCGGCGCACACAGGCGATTCTGCCGCTCAAGGGCAAGATCCTGAACGTCGAGAAGGCGCGCTTCGACAAGATGCTCTCGTCCGCGGAGGTCGGCACGCTGATCACCGCACTCGGCTGCGGGATCGGCAAGGACGACTTCGATATCGCGAAGCTGCGGTATCACCGCGTGATCATCATGAGCGTCGATGGAGACGAGCATGTGTTCGTGCGGGATGACGTCCATGGCGTGCGCATGGTGCGCATCGGCGCGTTCATCGACAACGCTCTCAATGCAGCGACTACTACGGGCGGGGTGGACAAGCGGACCGACGACAAACTGGGCGAGGTTCTCTGCTTTGGACTGAAGGACCATCGGACCCGCTTCAGACCGATCAGGAGTGTCATCCGCCATCCGCTCGATGAGACGCTTTTTCGCGTACGCACCGCTTACGGGCGGTCAATCCGTGTGACGTCGAGTCACAGCGTTTTCGTGCACGAGTTCGGCGAAATCAAACTGAAGCGCGGAGACGAGCTCAAGGTTGGCGATCGATTAGTGGCGCCGCATCGGATCGAGTTCCCGAGTGTTTCTCTTGATCGTGTCGATCTCTTGCGCGCTCTGCACAAGGTCCCCACTGCCGCCGAGCAGATCTGGGTGCGCGGCCCGGCCGTAGAGGCCTGGTTCAAATCCGTTGTGCTCGCGCGTCAAGCGACCTCTCCCGAGCTCACGGCCCCCAGGGTCGATATACCACTAGATATTCGTAACGACCTCTATCGCGTCCGACGGGTGAGCGGGATCAGCAACAAGCAGCTCTGCGCTTCGGTCGGGATTAGCCAGCCTATGACGTTCTATGGCTGGGAAAAGGGTGAACTACGACCGACATTGCCGAGATTTCAAGCTTATCTGAGCGCTATCGGTGCCGATTATGCCGCTATTTTGCCGAGTGTAGCTGTCGGTCCGAGTCGGCTGGAGCGAATCTGGGAGGAGCATTACCGCAACTCTGGGCGGAACGCCGTGCGAGATTACGTGCGCCTATCGGCTCTCGAGGAGAAGGACCTCGAGTGGTTCGGGCTGCGCGAGGATCTCGAGCTCACGCCAGAACACCATGCCCGGAGCGGGATACGCAGGTTCCTGAAGGTAGACGAGAGCCTCATGAGCCTGTTGGGATTCTACTTGGCGGACGGCTCCTGCTCCGATCGCAACGGCGTGCGGCTATCGATCGGAACGAGCCACGCCAATGTCATGGCAGAGATGACTGCCTGTCTCGGTAAGGTGTTTGGAATTCCGGCTGTCGTACATCCAAGCTCGCGGGCGCGCTGTGCGGACGTCAAGATTGTCAACCGTGTTGCCGCGCTGATTTGGCAGCATTTGTTTGACTTCGCGGGAATGGAGTCCGTGACGAAACGAATTCCCGACTTAGTGTTCAACGTCTCCGATTCACTGCGGATCGCCTTTTTGCGCGGCTACTTGCTTGGCGACGGCACGGTCTCAAACGGACGCGTGAGCTTCGTGACCTCCTCTTATGACATCGCAAGCGGAATCGTGTACTGCCTGAGCTCGCTGGGGGTTGTGCCCTCGACGTCGGAGCTGGAGCCCAATCCAATTCCCACCGAGATCAATGGGAGGCTCTGCCAGCAAAAGCACCGCCACTGGTCGGTGACGATCGTCGCGAAGGATGACCTGAAGAAGTTACGCCCCGTCTGGGACGCTCATTGCGGAGCGGCGGCACTCGAAGAGCACCTGACGTCACCCGCAACCAACGATCTCAACCGTCGATTCAAGCGCCTTGATGGCGACCTGATGTCTTTGCCGATCACCAGCATTGAAGAGGTTTCACCGAGCAACGGCTTCGTCTACGATTTCTCGGTGGAAGGGGACGAGAATTTCATCGCAGGGTTCGGCGGCATCGCTGCGCACAATACCGATGCGGACGTTGATGGAAGCCACATCCGCACACTGCTGCTGACGTTCTTCTACCGCCAGATTCCCGAGCTGATCGAACGCGGCTACGTCTACATCGCGCAGCCGCCGCTCTACAAGATCAAGCGCGGCAAACAGGACACCTACGTCAAGGACGACAACGAGCTCAACGATCTGCTGCTCAATACAGCGCTGGAAAAGGCGTCTCTGCACGTGAATGTCTTGGCACCGGCGCTCTCGGGCTCCGGGCTCGAGCTGCTCGCGCGCAAGTACATGGAGGTGCAGGCCATCATCAAACGCTGGTCGCGCCGCTACGACGACCGTCTCCTCGAGCAGCTGATCTACGTGCCGGTCGCAACTTCATCCGATTTCGATCGGCTCGACTGGCTGCGCGGCTGGGTACGCGATCTCGATGGGCGCCTCAATGCACTTGCTGATGGCACGCGTACCTACCGCGTGGATGTACGCGAGGCCGCCGAGGGTCACGCGGCGCGCATCATCGTGAACAGGACCGAGCACGGCACGCCGAGCACGAAGTTTCTCCCGCGCGAGTTCTTCGAGTCCGCGGAGTATCAGCGGATCGCCGATCTTGCGCGCACGCTCGCCGGGCTCATCGGCGACGGCGCGTACGTGGACCGCGGCGGCGAACGCCAGGAGGTCGGCTCTTTCAAGGAAGCCATGAAGTGGCTGTTCGCGGAGGCGCGCAGAGGCCAGACCATTCAGCGCTACAAGGGGCTCGGGGAGATGAATCCGGAGCAGCTCTGGGAGACGACGATCAATCCCGAGACGCGGCGCCTCATGCAGGTCCGCATCGAGGACGCCGTTGCAGCCGACGATATCTTCACGACCCTCATGGGCGATCAGGTCGAGCCGCGTCGCGAGTTCATCGAGAAGAATGCGCTGTCCGTGGCGAATCTTGACGTTTGATGCTCGGCCAGGCCGGGCAGAGGATCACCGGTGCCCGAGGCATGGACGAATCGTCCATGAATCAATGAGGCCAGTTAGACCAGAGAATGCCTCTCAGCCGAGATAATCTGCGCCAGCCGAGCCGCCCTCGCGACCCAGCAGGCAGACGTCGTCAGATAGCCTCCGCTGCAAGCCGCGCCATCTGCGTCTCGATCCAGCGCTGCGCTTCCTCGTTGATCTCGCGCGGATCGCGCCCCGCGCAATCGATCGGTGGACCGATGATGACGCGGATCAGCCCGCGGCGCTTCCTGAGTCCCCGGCGCGGCCAGAAATAGCCCGCGTTGTGGGCGATGGGCACGACCTGCTTGCCGGTCTCCGCCGCAAGCAGTGCGCCGCTCACGCCGTAGCGGCGCGTCTCTCCTGGGGCCATGCGTGTGCCCTCGGGGAAGATCATCACCCAGTCGCCCTCCGCGAGCCGCTGCTTGCCCTGCTCGATGACCTGGTTCACCGCGACGCGTCCGGAGCCTCGGTCGATCGCGATCGCATGCAACAGGCGGATGCCCCAGCCGATGATCGGAATCCAGACGAGCTCCCGCTTCAGAACCCAGACCTGCCGCGGAAAGACGACGCTCATGGCGATCGTCTCCCAGGAGGAAGAGTGCTTCCAGAGCGCGATGTGATTACCGGCGGGTAGCCGCTCCTGGCCTTCTATCGTGTGCCGAAGCCCGCAGGTTGCGGCGAGCACGCGGAGCAGCACCCCGGCCCAGATGCGGGCGAAGACGGAGCGCCGTTTGAAGGGAAGGAATCCCCCGACGATGACGAACAGGAACGTGTAGAGGAACGTCCAGGCGAACAGAAAAGCGGTAAAGAGGAGCGATCCGGTGAGCTGCATGCAAGCGAGATGTTCGCACAGGGCGGGTTGCTGCTCCCGCCCGAGATGTCGCGGGCTCCAGGGCTTACCGCTCCGATTCGGTGCAGATTCCTGCGCACTTGTAGCGCGTCGAAACCGCTGATCGCACTAATACAGTGCATTTTTTAACGGCTTCGGTTATAACCCATTGATTATCACATGCACCAAATTGGCACGGCGGCTGCAAAGACCCCAGAGCTCGATCGCACGTCAGGTACCGAGCAACCCATTTCCGGAGGCGATATGACCCCGAGCGACGTTCTCAAGCTAATAAAGGAAAAGGAGGTCAAGTTCACGGACCTCCGCTTCACCGACACCCGTGGCAAAGAGCAGCACGTCACCATCCCGGCGCGGCTGGCCGACGAGGACTTCTTCCGCGACGGAAAGATGTTCGACGGCTCCTCCATCGCCGGCTGGAAGGGTATTCAGGAATCCGACATGATCCTGATGCCGGATGCCGGCACGGCGGTCATCGACCCGTTCTTCGAAGAGACGACTGTCGATATCCGGTGTGATGTCATCGAGCCCTCGACCATGCAGGGCTACGGCCGCTGCCCGCGGTC
>JBOHZR010000254.1:0-5674 GCA_050738595.1 Steroidobacteraceae bacterium
CTCGCGCTCCTCATGCATCCGCGCGGTGCGCCCGCCGGGCCGCCGTTCCAGACCGACGATCCGGAGCCGGTCGATCTCGGCCATTACGAGTTCTACGTGTTCTCGGCACGGGATGAGACGCCGCTCGAGGCCGACACCACGGGCCCGGGTTTCGAGTTCAACTGGGGCGTGCTCCCCAACACGCAGTTTCACATCGTGATGAGCTTCGGCGCCATTCAGCCCTCGAACAATCCCATCGACGCGCCCGCCGGCCAGGGACCGAGCGCCTACGGGTTCCTCGATACCGAGATCGGGATCAAATACCGCTTCATTCAGCAGACGAAGTACATCCCCGAAGTCGGAACCTTTCCGATGATCGAGGTCCCGACGGGCAGCGACGCGCGAGGTCTCGGGGTCGGGCACACCTGGTACAAGCTGCCGATCTGGATTCAGAAGGACTTCGGGCCCTGGACGACGTACGGCGGCGCCGGCTACCAGATCGTGCCTCAGACCGACTACAAGAACTTCTGGTATCAGGGCTGGCTCCTGCAGCGGGACATCGGCGAGAAGTGGACCCTGGGCGGGGAGGTCTGGCACCACGGTCCGGAGGGACTCGCGGCCGCACAGACCCGCTCGGCCACGATGATCGATCTCGGCGGCTATCACTACTTCCGCAAGCCAGGATTTCAGCTGCTGTTCTGCCTGGGCCACTCCGTCGCGGGACAGTCTGAGACCTACGCTTATCTGGGGCTGTATTGGACCTGGAGCGGCAAGCCGGGCGAGGGCGGCAAGGCCGTGGAGGGCGGCGGCAAGCCCGAAGGCGCTGCCGCCTTCGCGCCGACCGCGTGGTCGCAGGCCGGGAGACTGGCTATGGGCGGAACGCGGTAACGTCGCAGCCCAACGCCGCCCGCACCGGTCGGGCTCCGCTCGCAGAGGTTCGGTGCCGTCGCGCCGGGAGCGCCGATCGGAGCGCTTGACAATCGAAGTCGGATCGCGCGAGCTTCTTTGTGGGCGCCGACGCGGCGTGATCGAGGGGGCTTTCCAAATGGCGACGGATGACGAGCCTCGAGCGCCGGATCGGCGCGCCTTCTTGAAAGGCGCGGCGACGGGCGCCGCAGCGGTAGTGGTCGCAGGCCCGACGACGCATGCCCAGGGCCTCGGCGGGCCGGGCGATTCGAGGCGAGGTTCGCAGGCCCCGCCGCCGACTGCAGCGAGCCTTGCCCGCGACGCCGGCAACGTGGCGCCGGGGGCATTGCCCGTCCCGAGCGTGAGGCGCCCCGGGTCGGACCTCATGGTGCAGACCCTGAAGGACCTCGGGGTCGAGTTCATCACCGCCAATCCCGGCTCGAGCTTCGAGGGCCTGCACGAATCCGTCATCAATTACGGCAACCCGCCGAATGCGATGCCGGAGCTGATCACGGCTCTGCACGAAGAGACCGCGGTCGACATGGCCAACGGCTACGCTCGAGCGACGGGCCGGCCGATGTGCACCATGGTTCACGGAACGATCGGGCTGCAGCATGGCTCGATGGCGATCTATCAGGCGTACTACGGCGGCACCCCGCTGCTTCTGATCGCCGGCCGCGATGACGGCTTCATTCAAGCGCACACCGCGAACGACATGGCAGGGATCGTGCGCAGCTTCACCAAGTGGGATGCGCAGCCGAAGACGCTTCCCGAATGTCTCGAAGCCTTGCAGGAGGCCTATCGGCAGGCGATCACGCCGCCGACCGGCCCGGCACTGGTCGTCATCGACACGGAGCTGCAAAAGCGGGATGCCGGTGAGTTGCAGGTGCCGCATTATCGACCACCGGCCATCCCGGGGATCGACGCGACGACCGCGCGCGAGATCGCGCAGCGCTTGCTGTCCGCCGCTAACCCCCGAATCGCGGTCGGACATTTGCGCACGCCGCAGGGCGTGCGCCAGGCGATCGAGCTCGCCGAGCTCGTCGGTGCCGCGACGAGCACGCTCGCAACTGCCGGACCGATGAGCTTTCCGCAACGGCATCCGCTTTGTGGTCCCGGGGCGAGTTCCACGTACGACTTCACACTCGGGCTCGAAGCAGCCGCGCCCGACATCGCACTCGAGGGTCCGAGAGTCGCGGCCATTGCTCCCGCGCGCGATACGGCCGGCATCGGCTTCGGGGGGCTACGCTCGAACCATCCGGCGTACGGCCCGTTCGCCAACGCGCCCGGCAGTCCCAGGGGTACCCGAATCACGGTCGATGCCGAGGCATCGCTTCCCGCGCTCATCGGCGCGGCGAGGACGCTCATGACCCGCAGCCGCGAGCGTGTCATTGCCGAACGCAGCCTCAAGCACGCGACGGCGAATCGAGACGCTCGTGTGCGGGCCGTTCGGGTGGCCATCGACAAGGCGCGCATCGGCTGGGACGCAGCACCGGTGAGTACCGCGCGTGTCTATGCTGAGCTCTGGCCCCACATCATGAACGAGGACTGGTGCCTTGGGAGTCCGAGCGCCTTCTCGGGTGCGCACCATCGAGACCTCTGGGAGCATGACCGCCCGTACAGTTATCTCGGGCCGCAAGGGGCAGGCGGCATGGGATACGGCGCGGGCGCGTGTGCTGGAGCGGCTCTCGCGGCACGCGGGCGCGGGCGGATCGTCATCAACGTGCAGACCGACGGGGATTTGAACTATGAGCCGGGCATGCTCTGGACCGCCGTGCACCATCATTTGCCGGTGCTCACGATCATGCACAACAATCGAGCCTGGCATCAGGAGTTCATGTTCCTCGAATTCATGGCTGGTGCCCGGGGCCGCGGCACCGATCGCGCATACATCGGCTCGACCCTGCGGGACCCCTCCATCGATTACCGGAAGATGGCCGAGGCCTACGGCGTGGCGAGCGAAGGACCCCTCGAGCAGCCCGCATTACTCGATGCCGCGTATCGGCGGGGCGTGAGCGCCGTCAAACGCGGTGAGCCGTACCTGATCGATGTGATCACGCAGCCGCGATAGAGGGGCGACCCATCATGACGCTTCGGCAATATCGGAAGAGCGCGGCGATTGCAGTTGTCGGTGCTGTAATGCTCGCGGCTGCAGCGCTGAGCCTCGTCACGCCCGCCGCGGCCCAGGCGTCCCGTTCCGCTGATCCGGCCCGGGGGAAGCAGCTCTATTTCAGACAGGGCTGCTACGGTTGTCACGGCTTCAACGGCGAGACAGGGGTGCGGCGCCTCGTGGGCAGCCCCATGCTCGTGAGACCCGAGACGTTCATCGCATACCTGCGCCTGCGCGCCGCTCAGCAACCGCTCGTGCCCTCGACGAGAATGCCGAGATTTCCGGCGAGCTCGTTGAGCGATGCGGACGCGCTCGACATTTATGCGTACGTGCGCTCCTTCGTGCTGCACGCACCGGACCCGAAGAGGATCAAAGCGTTTCAAAAGCTCCTCGAGTCGGCGCAGGGCACGTACAAGGCCCCCTGAGCCCCTCTGCCGAGTAGCAGAGGCAGATGGCTTCGGTCCCCTGGTGCAATGCGCGGCCCTCATTGCGAGTGGGGTGGCTTGCGTGTCGCAATGCGGTTCGGCGTTGGCCCCTGCTCGCAGCTGGTGTGGTGCTCGGACTCATCGCCTGTGCGGCGCTCGGTCGGATCGCGGCCGTCGACGGGGCGCTGGCGTCGGCTGCTGCGGTGCCGCTCGTCGTGGCGATCGTTTCCGCGCTTTTGTTCGGGATGGCGGCCCAGCGGCGGCAAACACGGCTGACCTCGGCACGGCATCGCGACTGGCTCGCAGCTCTGCCGAACGATGTGTCGCTGACGGCGCGTGCCGCGAACGTGCCTGCGATGGTGTGGGCCGGGATCGCGCTCGCAGTCGTTGCGGCCATGGCCGGTGCGGGCCTTCCGGCGTCACGGATCGGGACTCTGTTGCTGGCATCCGCGGCCGGTTGTCTCATCGCCGCCGGGACGGTCGCGATCTTCGCTTTCGGCGGTGCCGCCGTTGCATCGCGGTCGCGGAGGGCTGTCGCTTCATCGCGGTACGTCTCGCCGCCTTCGCGGTACGCCATCGTGCGCCGCCCTCGCCGCGCATGGGCGACGCATCCGAAGCTGCATCCGCTCGGCCACTGGCCGCTCGCGCAGGCCAAGTTCTTCGATCGGCCGACGGTGCGAGCTCGTAGCTTGGTCTTCCTGCTGATGTCATTGCCGCTCGGAATCACCGGACCCGTCGCGCTCGCCGCGGCGGCCGTTTGGCTCATCACGCTCCACCTGGTCAATCTGCTGCTCGGCATCGTCCGCGTGGCGTTCGTGGCCTCGTGGTGGCTTGCGCCGACGCCGGTCGGGGTCGTCCGCTTCACCGCAGCTGCCGCGCATCGCGTATTGCTGGCCGAGATCGCTGCCTGTGCACTCCTCGTTGGAATGCTCTACGCGATCGGGGGCGCCCCGGCCCTCGAGCGGGCACTGCCGCCTGCCATCGCATGGATCGTGGTCGTCTGTCTGCTGGGCGCGGCCGCGTGCGTGCTGGCGTTGCGGACTTCATCGGTCGCGCGTTCGGTGCTCCATCGATGGATGCGCTGACTGGGACGGCAATGGGCGTTGCCGTGACGGCACCCGTGCTGCGGGTCGCAGGACTCACGGCGGGTTATGGCGCCCAGCCGGTTCTGAAGGACGTGAGTCTCGAGGTGCCGCTCGGGGAGTGGCTGGCCTTGCTCGGGCCAAATGGCAGCGGGAAATCGACTCTTCTTTATTGCCTTGCCGGAATGCTGCGGCCGGTGAGCGGCGAGGTGGAGCTCTGCGGCGTCTCCCTGAGCCGCGATGCTCGAGCCGCCAAGCGCTCTCTCGGGTTCGGCTGCGCTCCGGAGCGGCTGCCCGGACTTCTGACCGGACGGCAGTGCCTCGAGGTGTATGCGGCCGCGAAGGGGCTTGGCGCTATCGATGCCGACGTGCTCGAGCTCATGGAGCGGTTCGCATTCACGCCGTTCCTCGATCAGTTCGTCGACACTTATTCCCTCGGCACGCGCCAGAAGCTCGCTGTCCTGCTCGCGCTCCTGGGTGCCCCACGGCTGATCGTGCTCGATGAGGCGTTCAATGGGCTCGACCCGGTGAGTGCGAAGACCTTGAAGCGGCATCTGCGCGCGCTCGTCGAGAGCCGGCGGGCGAGCGTGCTGCTCGCGACGCACGCGCTCGATGTAGTGGAGCGCTATGCCGATCGCGCCGCGCTGCTGCTTTGCGGATGCATCGTGAAAACGTGGAGCGCCGCCGAGGTCGCCGCGCTGCGCGCGACGGAGGATGCTCTGGAGGAGGCGGTCTCGGCCGCCGCAGCCGCGGCGCCGTAGGCAATGGAGAGGTGCCGATGAGCTTGCAACAAAACACGGACCGGATTCGCACGACGCACGTCGGGAGCCTCCCGCGTCCTCATGCTTTGCTCGATGCGCTGCGTGCGCGGTTGCGCGGGGAGCCGTACGACGAAGCCGCGTACGCCGGCCTGCTTGCGCGCTCGGTCGCCGAGGTCGTGCAGCGGCAGGCCGAGTGTGGCATCGATTTCGTGACGGACGGGGAATACTCCAAGCCCGGATTTTTCACTTATGTGCAGGAGCGGCTCGAGGGCTTCGAGCCGCGTCCCGGGACACGGCGCCGCAGCTTCGAGCGTGAGGTGCACGCCTTTCCGGAATACTACGAGGAGTATTTCCGTCACGCGATGCTCGGCGGGACGATCGTGCCGATCACGCCGGTCGTCTGCGTAAGGC
>JBOHZR010000255.1:0-2437 GCA_050738595.1 Steroidobacteraceae bacterium
ACCGTGAGGCTCCAGAGCAGCTTGCGCCGCCGCGACAGACCCGCCAAAACCAGAGGTCTGCTGTCGATGATCGATATGTTCAGGCTGATCGGGGTGATCCAATCGATCAGCACTTCACAGATTGCGACGCCCACGGCGAGCAGACTCAGGACACGGGGCGCGGCGGGATAAAGGGTTTTCAAAAACTCACTCTATTCGCATGCTGTTGAAAGTTCCGCCTTTGCTATGAATTTGAGTACCCGGCACGAACGATCGCGACGAGGACGGAACCACAGGTGGGACCTTGCGCCCCATTTTGTCAGTGACTTCATTCGCCGCACTTGCTCGCTCTTGGATGCTCATCGGTGCCTCCAGGGACATTTATCCTGAGGCTGCGGGCAGCCTGCTCATGCGCAGCAGATTGTACGCTGCAGACGGGAGCTAGAGGAGCTGGCATTGCGCTCGAGGCCCCGGCCGCGGCGGCGGATCCTGGCCGATTCGTGGCGACACGATCGCTCGAGGGGCTGGCGCCGTCGAGCTCGGTAGGGATAGTGTGTCGGTTGTGGCACGTGAGCGGCTGGCTGATCGAGTCCGGCGCGCGGCCAGCCGCATTCTGGTTGGGGCGAGGTCGTACGGGAGGCGAGCGCTATTGGTTCCTGAGCGGATCGAGGCTATCACACTAGTGGTTCGTCACCGAGCCGCGCTCGGAGTGTTCGACAGCAAGAGTACGCAGGAGCGTGCTTCTACGGTGAGCGATGTGCCATCGACCTTCGATGCATCAGCGCCGAGGCAAATGTCCTGGGGCGTGTCGCGGGACGTATCCACGCAGCGGCGCCAATGCCCGTAACCTGCTGGCCGGGCGGGTATCTGAAACGTGAGCGGCTCCAAGTAGGCATTCAGCATCCAGTGAAGTGCGAGCGCCCTCGCAGGGAAATGCATCGTGCTCGCCAGGCTGTGCGAGGCATCGCTCCAATCCGGCTCCCCGAGCCGCACCCCATGCCATTCGATGCAGCTCGGTGGCAACGGCCCCCGAGACAACCCGCCCCATTTCGCGGATGCTGCGCCGCGCCCAGTGCGCAGCGCGATGAGCCCACACACGAACCGGCGAAGGCCGGCGGCAGGCCCCGCAAGCCGCGCCCAGTCGAGCCAAGCTTCCTCACCCTCGAGGCAGTACCCGTTGTTGTTGCCGAGCTGCGTGCGCCCGAGCTCATCTCCCATGAGAAGCATTGGCGTCCCGACCGAGAGCAGGGTGATCGTGAGAAAGTTCTTCATCTGTTGGGTCCGCAGCCGCTTGACCGCCTCGTCCGCGGTAGACCCCTCCACGCCACAATTCCAGCTGTAGTTCTCGTCGCTCCCGTCACGATCGCCGGTTCGATTGCCTTCATTGTGCTTGCGATCGTACGAGACGAGATCCTCAAGCGTGAAACCGTCATGGCAGGTCACGAAGTTGATGCTCTGTGCGGGATCGTGGCGCTCGGGCCCATAGACATCCGGACTACCTGCGATTCGACAGGAGAGCGCGCCCACCGTGCGCTCGTCGCTCTTGACGAAGCGCCGGACATCGTCCCGGAAGCGCCCATTCCACTCCGACCAGCCGTTGTCGACGAAGTGTCCTACCTGGTAACTGCCGGTGGCATCCCAGGCCTCCGCGATCAGCTTGACATTCGCTAGCACGGGGTCCGACTCGATGTCGCGCAGCACCGGAGGTGAAGGAATGGGATTCCCGTGCTCGTCCCGTGACAGTACCGCCGCGAGATCGAAGCGAAATCCGTCGACGTGCATTTCGCTCACCCAGTAGCGCAGGCTGTCGAGGATCATCCTGCGGACCACCGTCTCGTTCGCATCGAGCGAGTTGCCACATCCGGTGTAGTCCACGTAAGCGCCGCCCATCTCAGCGAGGATGTAGTAAGTCTCGTTGGCCAACCCTCGAAAACCGAGCGTCGGGCCATCGGCGCCGCCCTCCGCCGTATGGTTGTATACGACATCGAGGATCACCTCGATACCGGCACGGTGCAGGGCCTTGACCATGTCCCGGAATTCATCGAGCACGGCGAGGGGCGTCGGAGCGAAGCCGTAGCCGGGGTGAGGCGCGAAGAACGAGATCGGTTGATAGCCCCATACATTGCGCAGACCTGCTGGAGCCGACTGCTCGTCGAAGGCGAACACCGGCAGGAGCTCGACCGCAGTTATGCCGAGCTCCGCCAGATACGGAACTCTCCCGATCAGCCCAGCGTAGGTCCCCCGCTGCCGTTCCGGGACGCCCGAGCTCGGATGGCGCGTGAAGTGGCCGACATGCATCTCGTAGATGACGCTCTCGTGATACGGCGTACGCGGTGGTCTATCATCGGCCCAATCATAAGCACCGCAGTCCGCCACCACGCAGCGATAAGCTGTCGCAGAGTTGTCACCCGGCATGCAGGCAGCGAGCCGGGTGCGGCGAGGCGGCACGGCGATACAC
>JBOHZR010000256.1:0-3056 GCA_050738595.1 Steroidobacteraceae bacterium
AAGGCCCAGGTGCATGCCGGGGGCCGCGGCAAAGCGGGCGGCGTCAAGGTCGCACGCGATCTCGAAGCCGTTCGCGCAGCGGCCGCCGCCATGCTCGGGCGGCGGCTCACCACGCACCAGACCGGACCGGAAGGCCTCCCCGTCGAGCGGGTGTACGTCGAAGTGGGCTCGGAGATCGGGCGCGAGGTCTATCTCTCCCTCACGCTCAACCGTGACCGAGGTCGCATTGCGGTCATCGCCTCGGCCGCAGGGGGCATGGAGATCGAGGAGGTCGCCGCGAAGGCGCCGGAGAAGATCCTCACGGCGAACGTCCATCCGGCTGCGGGTCTGCAGCCCTACCAGTGCCGCAAGCTCGCCTTCGGACTCGGCTTCAAGGGCGAGCAGGTCGCCGAGTTCCAGGCGCTCGCGCTCGCCCTGTACCGGCTCTATCTCGAGCGCGACGCGAGCCTCGTCGAGGTCAATCCGCTCATCCTCACGCGGACGGGGCGCCTGCTCGCCCTCGATGCGAAGGTGAACATCGATGCGAACGCGCTGTTTCGCCAGAAAGCGCTCGCGGGGCTGCGCGACCCCTCGCAGGAGGACCCCATGGAGCGGCGCGCGAGCGAGCACGACCTCAATTACGTCTCGCTCGACGGCGACATCGCCTGCATGGTGAACGGCGCGGGGCTCGCCATGGCGACGATGGACCTGATCAAGCTGCAGGGCGGACAGCCGGCCAACTTCCTCGACGTGGGGGGCGGTGCGACGAGCGAGCGCGTGACCGCTGCCTTCGAGCTCATCTTGTCGAACGCGCGCGTGCGCGCGATTCTGGTGAATATCTTCGGCGGGATCGTGCGCTGTGACCTGATCGCCGAAGGCGTCATCAACGCCGTGAAGAACGTCGGAGTGAAGGTGCCGGTCATCGTGCGCCTCGAAGGGACGAATGCCGACAAGGCTCGGGACATGCTCGCGAAGAGCGGTCTCACGATCGCCGCCGCGAGCGACCTGACCGATGCGGCGCGCACCGCGGTCGCGCTCGCGCGCAAGCAGGCCGCCTGAGCGGGCGCGGCTCAGCGATACGACGACGAAAGGTAATCCAGTGAGCATTCTGGTCGACAAGAGCACGCGGGTCATCTGCCAGGGCGTCACGGGCCGGCAGGGCACGTTCCATTCCGAGCAGTGCCTCGCCTACGGCACGAAACTCGTCGGGGGAACGACGCCCGGGCGAGGCGGCAGCCGGCACCTCGGGCTGCCGGTGTTCGATACGGTCGAGCAGGCCGTGCGGCAAACCGGCGCCACGGCGAGCATGATCTATGTTCCGGCCGCGCACGCTGCCGATGCGATCCTCGAGGCGGCCGATGCGGGAATCGAGCTCGTCGTGTGCATCACGGAGGGCATTGCGGTCAACGACATGGTGCGTGTGAAGGCCGCGCTCGCGGGCGCGGCGACGCGGCTCATCGGACCGAACTGTCCCGGGGTCATCACGCCCGGGGAGTGCAAGCTCGGCATCATGCCCGGGTTCATTCACAAGAAGGGCGCCGCCGGCATCGTCTCGCGCTCCGGGACGCTGACCTACGAGGCGGTTTTTCAAACGACCAACGCGGGGCTCGGCCAGAGCACTTGCGTCGGCATCGGCGGCGATCCCGTGCGGGGAATGAACTTCGTCGATGTGCTCGCCCTCTTCGAGGCGGACCGGCAGACCGAGGGCATCATTCTCGTCGGGGAGATCGGCGGCAGTGATGAAGAGGCGGCCGCCGAGTTCATCCGCCGCTCGGTCTCGAAGCCCGTGGTCGCCTATATCGCCGGCGTGACGGCTCCGCCGGGCAAGCGCATGGGCCATGCGGGCGCCATCGTATCGGGCGGCAAGGGCACCGCGGCGGACAAGTACCGGGCACTCGAAGCGGCGGGCGCGAGGACGGTGCGCTCGCCGGCTGAGCTCGGTTCCACGCTCGCGGAGTTGCTGCGCGGCGGGCGGCGGCGCATTCAGCGTACGGCGCGCACTGCGAAGAAGGGACGGCCGGCAGCGTCTGCGAACGCGAAGCATGCGAAACGCGCGAACCACACGAAGCCCGCGAACCGCTCGACGGACTCGAGTTCCCGCGCGGCGAAGGGCGCGAGCCGCCGCGCCGCAGGACGTCGTGGGGCGCGGCCTCAACCGCACGGCAAGCGGCGCGCTCGCTGACACCGCGCCCGTAAGGACACTGCGCCCCGACTCGTGGCAATCGCTCCCCCAGCATGAGCTCGACACAACGCCTGCGGATCGGACTCGCCCAGCTCGACCTTCTCGTCGGGGACGTGCAAGGCAATGCGGCGCGCATCATCGATACGGCCGAGAACGCGCGCGCCGCGCTCGCACCCGATCTGCTGGTATTCCCGGAGCTGGCACTCTCCGGTTATCCGCCGGAGGATCTGCTGTTTCACCGCGGCTTCCGGCGTCAGGTCGAGGCGGGGCTCGATGCGCTCAAGCGCCAGGTGCAGGGCGTCTGCGTGTATGTCGGATACCCCGAGTACAGCGGGCTCGATATCTTCAATTCCGCCGCGCTGATCTCGGACGGGCAGGTGCTCGCCACGCATCGCAAGATCGAGCTGCCAAACTACAAGGTCTTCGACGAGAAGCGCTATTTCCGCGCCGGAACCGAGGCGACGGTCATCGAGTGCCGTGGCTGGCGGCTGGGGCTGCTCGTTTGCGAGGACATCTGGGAAGTCACCGCCGCGCGCGCGGCGCGCGCCAAGGGTGCGGAACTGCTGGTCGTGATCAACGCCTCGCCGTTCGAGCTGCACAAGCAGCGCGAGCGCGAGCGCATCGCCCGCGACCGCATCATCGACGTGCAGCTGCCGATGGTTTACGTGAACATGCTCGGCGGCCAGGACGAGCTCGTGTTCGACGGCAATTCCTTCGTCATGGATGCGCAGGCAGAGGTCGTGATGCGCGCACCCGCGTTCGAGGAAGGCACTTACGCGATCGAGCTGGTACGCGATGGCTCACGCGTGATACCCGAACCGGGATTCATCGCGCGGGAGCTCTCGGACGAGGCGAGCATCTACAACGCGCTCGTGCTCGGCGTGCGCGACTACGT
>JBOHZR010000257.1:0-1882 GCA_050738595.1 Steroidobacteraceae bacterium
GACGAAGGCAGCGCCCTGCGCTGCAGCGCGCTCGGCCGCCGCAGCGCGCTCGCTCGAGGCCATGCGTTCGGTCGAACCCGCCCCGCCGGGCGGCGCCCCAGCGCTCGCGAGTTGCCGGATCAGGGAGCGCGCGAGCCGCTCGATGCGCTGTGCGGCATTGCCCGCTCGCCCCGCGCCGCGAGGCTCCGCGAGCTGCGCAAGGCGCGAGCGGATGTCGGCGTCAGCGGCGTCGCGCGAGGTCGGGGCGGCGCCGTGTGCGACCCCGCTGCTGCGGGCAGGCTCTGCGCGCAGGCCGTCGCGTTCCGAGAGCAGGGCGGCGAGCCGCGCGGCGGTGTTTGCGAGCCCCAGCCGGCGCGCTTCGAGCAGCATGTGGGCGAGGCGCGGATGCACGGCGAGCGCAGCCATTTGGCGGCCATGAGGCGTGATCCGGCTCGCGTGATCGAGCGCGCCGAGCCGCAGGAGCAGATCGCGGGCGCTCGCGAGCATCGCGGCCGATGGTGGATCGAGCCAGCGCAGCCCGCTCGGCGAGGGCGCGCGATGCGCCTGTGCGCTGCTCAGCGGCTCGGCGGCAGAGCCGCTGCGAGGACTGGCCATTTCCGCCGCGAGAACGCCCCAGGCCGCGAGCTCGAGCGCCAGCGGCGCGAGGTCTGCCTCGACGATCTCCGCCGGGGAGT
Source organism: Steroidobacteraceae bacterium (assembly GCA_050738595.1). Lineage (GTDB taxonomy): Bacteria > Pseudomonadota > Gammaproteobacteria > Steroidobacterales > Steroidobacteraceae > JASHUC01. The sequence goes on from JBOHZR010000257.1 coordinate 675, forward strand.
AGGGCGCGAGCGAGCGCTGCGCCTCCTCGCTCCACAATCGGTAGCACACACCCGCGTCGAGCCGCCCTGCCCGGCCGCGACGCTGCTCGGCGGATGCGCGCGAGATGCGCCGCGTCTCGAGGCGGCTCATGCCCGTCGCCGGATCGAACACGGCGCGCCGCACGAGTCCCGAGTCGACGACGATGCGGATGCCTTCGACGGTGAGACTCGTCTCGGCGATGTTGGTGGAGAGGATCACTTTGCGATGGCCGGGACGAGCCGGCACGAGCGCCGCATCCTGATCCGCCGTGGAAAGATCCCCGTAGAGCGGCAGAACGCGCAGCGTCTGATCGTCGGCAAGCGAGGCGGTGAGCAGCGCCTCGACACGGCGAATCTCGGCCGCGCCCGGCAGGAACACGAGCACATCACCCGCCGCCTCGCGCAGCGCGCGCTCAACGGCGTGCGCGGTGAGCCGCTCGGGCGACTCGCCGCGAGCCGCGCCGATCGATGGAAGCAGAGGCGGCCCGCGTCCGATGAACCGCGTCTCGACCGGAAAGCTTCGTCCGTTCGCCGTGACGCGCGCCGAGGCGCCGAGCCAGGCGGCGATCGCCTCCGCGTCGAGCGTCGCAGACATCACGAGGAGCTTGAGGTCGGGAGCGACTACCGCCTGAGCATCGAGCGCGAGTGCGAGGCCGAGGTCCCCCTGCAGGCTTCGCTCGTGGAACTCATCGAAAATGACAAGTCCGGTCCCCTCGAGCGCGGGGTCGCTTTGCAGCATCCGGGTGAGGACACCTTCGGTGACGACTTCGATGCGCGTGTCACGCGAGACTCGCGTGTCGAATCGCATGCGCCAGCCGATCGTGCGGCCGATCGGTTCGGCAAGCGTCGCGGCCATCCGCTGCGCGACTGCGCGCGCTGCCAGGCGCCGCGGCTCGAGGAGCACGAGCCGCTTGCCGCGTGCCCAGGGCTCATCGAGCAGTGCGAGCGGCGCGACCGTGCTCTTGCCCGCCCCGGGCGGTGCCTGCAGGACGACGCTCGAAGTGCGCGCGAGCGCCGCACGCAGTGCCGGCAGAGCCTCATCGATCGGCAGGCCGGAAGTCGCCGCGGGGCTCGCTGACCGCTCCATGCGCGCCTGCTCATGTGCCGCGGAGCGCTCCCCGCAGCACCGCGAGAGCGAACACGATCCAGCCGAGGATGAGCGCGACGCCGCCGACGGGTGTGATCACGCC
>JBOHZR010000258.1:0-14356 GCA_050738595.1 Steroidobacteraceae bacterium
CCTTCGACGACGAGCAGCCTCGAGAGCGCGGCGCGGCTCTGGCGAGCCTCGTAGAGGCCGTAGAGCTCGCGTCCCTTGTGAAAGAGCGTGGTCTCCGGGGAGTTGAGATACTTCGGCTCGCCTTCGCCGATCACACGCCCGCCAAAGGCGATGATCCGCCCACGCCCGTCCCGTATCGGGAACATGATGCGGTCGCGGAAGCGATCGTAGAAGTGTCCGCTCCCCGCCCGGGGCTCGGCCTCCGAGGGCGAGCCGCGCTCGCTGTCGCGCTCGCGCTCGATGCCCCGCTCGATGACGAGCCCGAGCTCGGCGAGCTTGCGCCGGCTCTCCTCAGCCGTGCCGAACCGGCGGAGGACCTCGTTCCACGAGCTCGGCGCATACCCGATCCCGAATCGCTCGATGATGTCGCGATCGAGGCCGCGGCGCTCGACATACTGCCGCGCTCGATCGCTCGTCCGCAGCGACTCCGCGTAGAAGCGTGCGACGCTCGCCATCAGCTCGTGCAGGCTCGCCGATTCGCGGCGCGGCGCCGGCGCACCGCTCTCCCGCGGCACTTCGAGCCCCAGGCTCGCGGCGAGCTCCTCGACCGCCTCGGGAAACGGCAGGCGGTCATGCTCCATGAGGAAGGACAGCGCCGTTCCATGCGCCCCGCAGCCGAAGCAATGATAAAACTGTTTCTCCGGGCTCACCCAGAAGGACGGTGTCTTCTCGTCGTGAAACGGGCAGCAGGCTTTGTATTCACGCCCGGCCTTCTTGAGGGCGACCCGCGATCCGACGACCTCGAGGATGTTCGCGCGTGCGATCAGCTCGTCGATGAAGCTGCGGGGGATCAAGCCCATCGCGCCAGCCTAGCCCTTCGAGGTGCGACGCGCACGCTGCCTTGCGCGAGCGGAGAGCGCCTCGCGCGACGCTTCAGGATTTCGGCGCGGCGCTCAGCCGCTCCTTGATGCGGGCGCTCAGGCTGCTCATGTCCGTGCGCCCCTGCGCTTTCGCCTTCACGGCGCCCATGACCTTGCCCATGTCCTTGAGGGACGCCGCACCGCTCGAGCGGATCGCCTCGTCGATGAGCGCGGCGACCTCGGGCTCGGAGAGCTGCGCGGGAAGGTAGCTCGTGACGAGTGCGAGCTCGGCGGACTCCTTGGCCACGAGATCGGCGCGCCCGCCACTCGCGAATTGCGCGATCGATTCCCGGCGCTGCTTGACCAGTCGCTCGAGAACCGCGATCACCTGAGAATCATCGAGCGTGATGCGCTCGTCCACCTCGCGTTGCTTGATGGCCGCGAGAATGAGGCGGATGGCCGAGAGGCGTTCGCGCTCGCCCGCGCGCATCGCCGACTTCATGTCGTCCGTGATGCGGTCTTTGAGGCTCATCGGATGCTCTCCTCGCGCGCCGGGATGCCGGCCGGTCCATGGCGCTGCTGCCGCAAGCCGCCTCGCGCGGTGCGGCGTGAGGCCTCAGCGCTGCGGCCTCGCCGTGGTCTCGCGCGAGAGCCGCTTCATGTGCCGCTTGATCGCGGCGGCCTTCTTGCGTTTCCGTTCCTGGGTCGGCTTCTCGTAGAATTCGCGCCGGCGCAGTTCGGTGAGAATGCCCGCCTTCTCGCAGGCGCGCTTGAAACGCCGCAGTGCGGCATCAAAGTACTCATTCTCACGAACACGAACGCTCGGCATTGAAACCTCAAGCTATTGATTTGGCTTAATTTTAAGACAAGCCCAATAACGGGGCCGGCAATTGTAAATAGCCTCGATGGAAAAGGCAAAGTATCTCTCCGAGGCACGATCCTCGCTGGGTGCACTCACGATCCTCGCGATCGAATCCTCGTGCGATGAGAGTGCGGGGGCCGTGCTCGACGAGCACCGCGGACTGCTCGCGCACCAGGTTTTCAGCCAAGTCGATTTGCACAGGATGTTCGGAGGCGTCGTACCCGAGCTCGCCTCGCGCGATCACGTCCGCCGGCTCCTACCGCTCGTGCGGGCGGTGCTCGGGGAGGCGGGACTGCTCGCGCAGGGCGCCGCGAGCGGGGAGCGGCTCCGCCTGCGACCAAGCGCTCTGCACGGCATCGCCTACACGGCTGGACCGGGTCTCGTCGGGGCGCTTCTGACCGGCGCGGCGCTCGGGCGCAGTCTCGCCTACGCCTGGGGCCTCCCGGCGATCGGGGTGCATCATCTGGAAGGCCATCTGCTCGCGGTGCTCCTCGAGGAGGATCCTCCGCCGTTTCCTCACGTCGCGCTGCTCGTGTCCGGCGGCCACACGATGCTGATCGAGGTGCAGGGGATCGGCCGGTATCGAGTGCTCGGGGAGACGCGCGACGACGCGGCCGGTGAGGCGTTCGATAAGACGGCGAAGCTTCTCGGCCTGCCGTATCCGGGCGGGCCGGAGCTTGCGCGCCTCGCGGAGGCCGGACGCGCCGGCGCGTTCGAGTTCCCGCGGCCGATGCTCGATCGTCCGGGGCTCGAATTCAGCTTCTCGGGGCTCAAAACGGCCGTTCTGCATGCCGTGCGCGGCCGCGCGATGACGGACCGCGTGCGGGCCGATGTCGCGCACGGGGTCCAGGAGGCAATCGTGGACTCCCTGACCGCCAAGGCCGTGCGTGCGCTCGAGGAAACCGGGCTCGATGCGCTCGTCGTTTGCGGCGGTGTCGGCGCGAACCGTCGCCTGCGCGAGCGGCTCGCCGAGGCGCTGCGTGCGCGCGGCGCGCGCACCTACCATCCGCGGCTCGAGTTCTGCACCGACAACGCGGCGATGATCGCGGCCGCGGGCCTCGCGCGGCTCAAGGCCGGCGAGCACGATGACCTCGGCATCGCCGCCCGGGCACAATGGCCGCTCGAATCCCTGCGGCCCGTCGCAGGCTGAGCGCATCCGATGAGCACGACCCGGTCCGACTCCCTATTTCTGCGCGGCCTCGCGGTCGAGTGCATCATCGGCTTCATCGAATGGGAGCGGCGCGTCAAGCAGACTGTCGTCATCGACCTCGAGCTTCCCGTCGATTGCGGGCACGCAGCGCGCACGGACGAGGTCGCCGACACGCTCGACTACAAGCGCCTCGCCAAGCGCGTCGCGGCATTCGTCGAGGGATCACAATTCAAACTCGTCGAGACGCTCGCGGACCGCACGGCGCTGCTCATCCTCGAGGAATTCGGCGTCGAATGGGTGCGCCTCACGCTCAACAAGCCGGGCGCAATCCGCAGCTCGCGTGACGTCGGCGTCTCGATCGAGCGCACGCGGGCGGACCTGCGCGCCGAGCCAGCGCCCTGACCCCATGCCGCAGGTCTATGTTGCCGCGGGCAGCAACATCGACGCCGAGCGCAATCTCACGCTCGCGGCCGCCGAGCTCGATCGCGCGTTTGGGCCGATCGAATGCTCCCCGTGGTATCGCAACAGGGCGGTGGGATTCGAGGGAGCGGACTTCGTCAATTTCGCGGTGGGATTCGCGACCGCTGAACCGCTGCCGCGGGTGATCGAGCGCCTGCGCGAGATCGAGACGCATTGCGGGCGGCCTCGCGATGCGCCCAAGTGGGCGCCGCGCGCCATGGACCTCGACATTCTGCTGTACGGAGATCTCCGCTGCGAGGAGCCGGGGCTCGTGCTGCCGCGTCCCGACCTGCTCAAACGCGCTTACATGCTCGGCCCGCTTGCCGATATCGCGCCGGAGCTCGTGCATCCGACGGCCGGCGCGACGATCCGCGAGCTCTGGGATCGCTTCGATCGGGCCGCTCACCCGCTGTTCCCGGTGAGACGGGGATCTGCGCCGCGATGATCCCGTCTCAAACGGCCGCCTCCCTTGCGGCGCTCACGCCGGAGGAGGCCGAGCACTTCCGGCGGGTCGAGGCGCTCATCGTGGGGCGCATCGCCGCGGCGGGCGGCTGGATCGATTTCGAGACGTTCATGGACCTGGCGCTCTATGCCCCGGGGCTCGGCTACTACAGCGCAGGGACGGCCAAATTCGGGCGCGCGGGCGATTTCATCACCGCGCCGGAGATGTCGGACCTCTTCAGCCGGTGTGTCGCGCGCCAGTGCGCAGAGTGCCTCGGCGCGCTCGGCGGGGGGGACATTCTGGAGCTCGGCGCCGGCACGGGGCGCATGGCGGCCGTCGTACTGAGCGCTCTCGCGGAGCGTCATGCGCTGCCTGCGCGCTACGCGATTCTCGAGGTGAGCGCGGACCTGCGCGCGCGGCAGGAGGAGCGGATCGCTCGTCTGCCGGACAGCATTCGCGAGCGGGTGATCTGGCTCGAGCGCTGGCCCTCCGAGCCTCTCAAAGGTGTGGTGCTAGCGAACGAAGTGCTCGATGCGCTCGCCTGTCGGCGCTTCGTGGTGCATCGGGGGCTGCCGGCGCAGCCTGACCGCGGCCTGCCCGAGCCTGCTGTGGGCGAGCTCGGGGTGGAGGAGGCCGGGGTGGGCGAGCTCGGGGTGAGCGTCGCGCGAGACGGTACGCTCGCCGAGGCCGAGCGGCCTGCCGACGCGCAGCTCCGAGCGGCCGTATCCGCACTCCTCGCGGAGCTGCCGCTGTCGCTGCCGGACGGCTATCGTTCCGAGGTCTGTGTGCGAGTCGGGCCGTGGATCGCCGCGCTCTCAGAGGTGCTCGCGCGCGGTATCGTGCTGCTGTTCGACTACGGTCTGCCGCGCGCGCACTACTATCACCCTGCCCGGCGGAACGGCACGCTGAGCTGTCACTTCAAGCAGCGTGCGCACGATGACCCGCTCGCTTATGTCGGCTTGCAGGACATCACTGCGTGGGTGGACTTCACACGCGTCGCGGAGGCGGCGGCTGCGGCTCCTCTGCAGGTGCGGGGCTTCGTGACGCAGGCCGCTTTCCTGCTCGGCGCGGGGATCGAGACGCTGCTCGCGGAGAGCGCCTCGGTCGCTGATCGAGCGCGTCTGGCCGGCGAGGCGCGCCGGCTGCTGCTGCCCGGCGAGATGGGTGAAGCCTTCAAGGTGATGGCGCTCGCGCGCGGCTGCGACATGCCGCTCGCAGGCTGTGCGCATCAGGACTTGCGCACCTCGCTCTGAGCGGCGTGCTGCTGAGCGGCGTGCTCCCGTTTCAGGTGAGCGAGCGCTGCGAGCCGCTTCTCGCGAATCTTCGCGCCGATCGCCGGTCCTTCGAGGCCGTGACGCTCTTCATTTGATAGTGCCATGCTCGAGGCGACCTCACGTGCCTGGCGCAGGTAGTCGGCTTGGCTGTACGGGCGCGCTTCGAGCCCCTTGCGGCCGCGCGCATCCGCCTCGCACGCGAGCAGCAGCTCTCCGAAACGCTCGGGGCGGCGCAGCGCGTCGGTCATCTCGAGGAGCTCGAGCACCGTCGCGGGCTTGAGCTCGAAGGCGCGGTGCACGAGGGTGTGGTGGCGCGCGGCGAGCACGGCGAGCTCCTGATATGCGTTCGGCGCTTTGAGCCGCCGGGAGAGCGTCTCGACGAGCGGCACGCCCGCCTTCTCGTGGCCGAGGTGGGCCGGCCAGCGCTCGGGCGGCGTCAGAGCCTTGCCGAGATCGTGCGTGAGCGTCGCAAACCTCACGGCCGTCGAGGCGCCGCTGCGCGCCGCGAATCCGACCGCGAGCATCACGTGCACGCCGGTATCGATCTCCGGGTGCCATTTCTCGGGCTGCGGCACACCGAAGAGCGCATCGATCTCCGGATACAGCGCTTTGAGCGCGCCGCAGGCCCGCAGCACCTCGAAGAAGACCTCCGGCCGTTCCTCGGCGAGTGCGCGCTCGGTCTCCTGCCAGAGGCGCTCGGGCACGAGCGCGTCGACCTCCCCGCAGGAGACCATGCGCGCCATGAGCGCCATCGTGTCCTCGGCGACGCGAAAACCGAGCGGCGCGAATCGCGCGGCGAAGCGCGCCACCCGCAGGATACGCACGGGATCCTCGACGAAGGCCTCGGAGACGTGCCGCAGCACGCGCGCCTCGAGATCGCGCCGGCCACCGAATGGGTCCACGATCTCGCCCGAGTCGCTCTCGGCGATCGCATTGATGGTGAGATCGCGGCGCCTGAGATCCTCTTGGAGCGTGACATCGGGCGCGAAGCGCGTCTCGAAGCCGCGATAGCCCGGAGCGACCTTGCGCTCGAGGCGGGCCAGCGCGTACTCCTCGTGCGTCTCGGGATGCAGGAACACCGGGAACTCGCGCCCGACCGGCGTGAAGCCGCGCGTGATGAGATCGGCAGGGTCGGCCCCGACGACCACCCAATCCCGCTCGCGCACCGGGTGGCCGAGGAGTCGGTCCCGCACGGCGCCGCCCACCAAGTAGACTTGCATGCGGACATGTTAACCGAGAGCCGCTGCGCCCCTCAGAGGGATCGCTCGAGTCTGCGCGTCGCGCTCACGAGCCTGCTCTGCCTGCTCGTGAGCGGCTGCTATGTCATGCAGGCCGCGCACGGGGAGCTCGACGTGCTCGCGAAGCGGCGCCCGATCGCGAAGGTCGTCGCCAATCCACGGACGCCGCCGAAGCTGCGCTCGACGCTCGAGCAGGTCGAGCGTGCGCGGGATTTCGCGACGCGCGCGCTCGGTCTGCCGCGCAACGCGAGCTACCGCACCTACAGCGACATCGGGCGGCCGTTCGTCGTGTGGAGCGTGGTCGCGGCGCCCGAATTCTCGGTCGAGCCGGTGCACTGGTGTTTTCCGATCGTCGGCTGCGTCGCCTACCGCGGCTACTTCAAGGAGCGCAGCGCGCGACGGTTCGCGGCTCGGCTGCGATCGCGCGGCGACGATGTGACGGTCGGGGGTGTACCGGCGTACTCGACGCTCGGCCGTTTCGCCGATCCGGTTTTGAGCTCGATGCTCGACTATGGCGACGTGCAGCTCGCGGGAATCATCTTTCATGAGCTCACCCACCAGCTTCTCTACGTGCGCGGGGACACCTCGTTCAATGAAGCCTTCGCCACCACCGTGGAGCAGGAGGGTGTGCGGCGCTGGCTGCTTCTGCAGGGGCGCACCGCGGAGCTTGAGCGCTACGAGGCGGCGACCCGGCGCAACCTCGAGTACATCGCCCTCTTTCGTTTGTATCGGCTGCGCCTCGCGAAACTCTATTCATCGGGCTTGCCGCGACCGCAGATGCTGGCGCGCAAGCGTGCGACATTCGCCTCGCTCGCGATGCAGGTCCGTGCGCTCGAGCGGCAGACCCACGCGCCTTCTCCCTATCGTGACTGGCTCGACACAGGCCTCAACAACGCAGATCTCGCCTCGGTTGCGACGTATTACGACTGCGTTCCGGGCTTCCAGCGGTTGCTGCAGGAGGAGGGCGGCGATCTGAAGCGCTTCTATGCGGACGTTCGCGCGCTCGCGCGCGAGCCGGCGCACCAGCGTGACGCCGCGGTCTGCGCGAGCCTCAGCGATCGATCTCCTCGCGGAAGCGATTGAGCTCGTCGGGCTCACGCATGTCGCCGAGATAGGTCGGAAGCACCGCGGCAAAGCGCCGCGGCTCGATACCGAGCGCACCGAGTCCGTCCTCGGTGCACAGGCTGTCGAGGGTCAGCGAGCGGAAGTTGTCGAGCGTGAAGGGCTTGCCCGGCACCAGGCCGAGCGCGAGTCCTTGAAGCCGCGCGAGCAAGTCCGGCAGCCGCACGAGATGGCAGCGAACGCCAGCGGCGGCCGCCGAGGCGCGCACGATCTGCTCGAGCGTGAGCACGTCCGGGCCGCAAAGTTCGTACGTCCGCGCTACCGTCGTGCGGTCGTCGAGCGCGCGTACGAAAGCTCGGGCCACATCCCCGACGTACACGGGGGCGAATCGCGCCCGCGCACGCGCGAGAGGCAACCAGCCGGCTGCGAGCGCGAGCAGCCTCGCGAAGCGTTCCGTCAGCGAGTCTCCGCGGCCGAAGATCACCGACGGCCGGAAGATCGTCACATCGAGCGCGGGTGCGGCCGCGCGCATCAGCGCCTCGGCCTCGCCCTTGCTGCGCAGATACTTGCTCGGCGCCCGCTGCGCATCGGCACCGAGGGAGCTCATGTGCAGAACGCGGGGCACGCGGGCGGTGCGTGCCTCCTCGATCAGTTTTCGAGCGAGGCCCACGTGCACGCTGCGAAAGCGCGCACCGCGCGATTCGTTGAGAATCCCGACGAGATTGATCGCGGCGTCCATGTCGGCAAGCAGATCGGAGAGGGACCGGCGATCGTGAACATCGGCGGCCACGAGCTCGACGGTCGGCAGCACGCTCAAGTGCTGGCCGCGCGCGGGCGCCCGGGTCGGGACGCGCACCCAGTGGCCTCTTGCGGCGAGCTGCGAGATGAGCTCGGTGCCGACGAAGCCGGTGCCGCCGAGCACGCAGATGTTGAGCCGCGGCGGCTGGAAGCGCACGGTCTCGGGGGCCGACGACCCCGCGGCGCTCGGCGCATCGGGGGGCATCATCGCACCGTCGGTGCCTGCGCGATGACGGCCCGCACCCGCCGCGGCTTCCCGTCGCGCAGCAGATCGATGCGCGCCTCATCCCCGACGTGCAGCAGCGCGACCGCCTGTCTGAGGTCCGCGGGCGATCCGACCGGCGCGCCGTTCAAGGCGGTGATGATGTCGTCCGTCTCGATGCCCGCGCGATCGGCGGCCGAACCTGCGATGACGTTGGTCACGAGCACGCCGTGGATAGCGGAGAGCCCGAATGCGCGCGCCACTTCGGAGGTGACGGCATACGTGCTCACGCCGAGGATGCCGCGGCGCACCGTGCCGTAGGCGATGAGCTGGCGCATGATCGTGCGCGCCCCGTTCACGGGTATAGCGAACCCGATGCCGATGTTGTCGCCCGAGTTCGAGAGGATGGCCGTGTTGATCCCGATGAGCTGCCCGCGCAGGTTGACGAGCGCCCCGCCGGAGTTGCCCGGATTGATGGAGGCATCGGTCTGGATGTAATTCTCCGATCCGTCGGAGGAGGGGCTCGAGCGGCCGAGGCCGCTCACGATTCCGGAGGTGACGGTATTGTGCAGGCCGAAGGGATTGCCGATCGCGACCACGAAATCGCCGACTTCGACCTTCGCGGAGTCCCCGAGCGTGATTTGCGTCAGGTGCTCGGGCTTGACTTTCAGCACTGCGATATCGGACGCGGCATCGCTGCCCACGACGCGCGCATCGAGATCACGCCCGTCCTTGAGCGTCACGGTGATGTGAGTCGCATCTGCGACGACGTGCGCGTTCGTGAGGATGTAGCCACGCCGCGCGTCGATGATGACCCCGGACCCTGCGCTCTGGAACGGATGTCCACCGGAGCGCTCCGTGTGCGGCGTGCCGAAGAAGCGGCGCAGCAGTGGATCGTCGGGCAGCGTCTCCTGGCTCCCGGCTGACGGACCTCCTGTTTGATCCTCGCGGGCGGTGCCGCGCGTGGCGACGTTCACGATCGCCGGGGAAACACGCTTCACCATCGGCGCGAGCGAGGGAAGGGGCGTGTTGCCGACGACCGCCGGCAGAACGCTCCCGGCCCGCGCTGTCGTCGAGCCGCACATCGCCAGGGCGAGAAGTAGAACGAGGCGATTCATGGAGGCTTTCCGCGGACGGAGCGTCATTGTAATGCCGAGCGGTGAGCCGGCGCTGTGGTGCGGGCCTGGGTCGATGCGGGGCGCTGTGGTGCCGGCCCCGAGGGAGGGCGATTGGGTCGTCTGCCGCGAGCTGCGCCGTTGCCGCGGCCCTGCATTGGAAACAAGGAACTTTTCGGTGAAAAAACTGTGCGGAAGTTGTGCAATGGATGGGCATACGCTGTGAATGGTTGGGGCACAACATCTTGGGGTCAGCCCGAAGCGGTGGCTCGGCAGCAAGAGGAATATTTTCGCCGCCTCGCACGGCGCAATTTTCCATAACTCATTGAGTTAGATTGGATTATTTAGACAGATATCAGGGCGCTACACTTCTTGACGGTTATGTTGCACGTCATTAGGCTCATGACCCCAACACAAGATCTTGTGTCGCGCAATACGATCGGGACTCTTGAGTTCGGGAAGGCGATTTCAGGGGGAGGAGACCGTCCAGCGACGGTCCAGGGCGAGGCCGCCGCCATCGGCGGCGGCCTGCTTTCTCTCTGCGATCGTTGAGGTGGTCTGAATCATCGGGGCATCCGGAACTCATTCATGAACACCGTCGTGAAGATCGATCCGCGTGAAATCGATGCCGTTCCGTTCCAGGAGGCATCGCTCGACATCTGGGACAAGAAGTACCGGCTCACCGCGAAGGATGGGGCGCCCGTCGACAAGTCGATGGACGACACCTACAAGCGGGTCGCGCGCGCGCTCGCGGACGTCGAGCAAGAGGACGTGCGCGGGCACTGGTACGAGCGGTTCCTGTGGGCACTCAGGCGCGGCGCCATTCCCGCGGGCCGCGTGACATCGAACGCCGGAGCGCTCGAGCACAAGCCGGCCACCTCGACGATCAACTGCACGGTGTCCGGGACGATCCGCGATTCGATGGACGACATCCTGCGCAAGGTCCACGAGGCGGGACTCACGCTGAAGAGTGGATGCGGTATCGGCTATGAGCACTCGACGCTGCGGCCGCGCGGCGCCTACGTGTCGGGCGCGGGCGCGTACACGTCGGGCCCGCTGTCCTTCATGGATATCTTCGACAAGATGTGCTTCACCGTCTCCTCGGCGGGCGGCCGCCGCGGAGCGCAGATGGGCACGTTCGATGTCGGCCACCCGGACGTGATGGAGTTCATCCGCGCCAAGCGCGAGAACGGGAGGCTCCGTCAGTTCAATCTGTCGCTCCTCATCACCGACGAGTTCGTCGAGGCGGTTCGCAACGATCGGGAATGGAAGCTCTCGTTCCCTCTCAGCGTGAGAGAGTACGAATCGGAGCAGCCGGTGCTCTCGGACTGCGCCCAGTTCGTCTGGCGCGAGTGGCCGGTCCACGAGGGCTACGTCGTCAACGACGAGGGTCTGGTCGCGTGCAAGGTCTACAAGACGCTGCCGGCGCGCCGCATGTGGGATGTCATCATGGCATCCACCTACGATTTCGCCGAGCCGGGATTCATTCTCATCGACCGCGTCAATGAGATGAACAACAACTGGTGGTGCGAGAACATCCGCGCGACCAACCCGTGCGTGACCGCTGATACTTGGGTGCATACCATGGAGGGGCCAAGACAGGTCTGCGACTTGATCGCGCGAAGAGTGCACGTTCGAGTGGACGGAACAGATCACGCCACGAATGAAGAGGGATTCTTTTTTACCGCGCGCAAACCCGTTGTGCGCATCGAGACGGCAGAAGGCTACGCGGTCAGACTCACGGCTGATCACCGCGTTCGTCGTTACTCGAAGTTGACGAGCTGGATATCCGAAACCGAGTGGTGCGCGGCAAGCGAGCTCCGCGAGGGTGACCATGTCGTCCTGAATGACCATCGCAAGAGCACTTCGTGGCCGGGTGCATACAGTCGTGACGAAGGCTACTTGATCGGCTTGCTCATGGGGGATGGTGTTTTGAAATCGGATGCTGCCGTGCTCTCGGTTTGGGGTACAGCGGCGGAGGCAAATGGCGCAACCGACTGCCTGTCGCAAGGTGTTTGTGCCGTTATGGCTGCTGCATTTGAAGCATCGAAGACCCTTTCTTATCGGTACCGGGCAGACTTCAAGGGATGGAGTCAAATCTCTGGGCGGGCTGAGTATCGAATGGCGCTGCGGCCGCTCGCGAAAGTGGCCGAGGCACTCGGGATGAGCCACGGGCATAAGTCCGTCACTGCAGAAATGGAGCGAGCGTCAAGTGATTTTTATCGCGGCTTTCTGCGTGGATTCTTTGATACCGACGGCAGCGTTCAGGGGGATCAGAGCAAGGGTGTCAGTGTTCGCCTCGCGCAATCGGCGCTGGACCGGTTAGCCGGGGTCCAGCGCATGTTGCTGAGGCTTGGAATTCCCTCTCGCATCTATCGTGAGCGCCGCAGGGAAGGCCGTGGCACCTTCCCGGACGGCAAGGGTGGAGTTCGTGCGTATCCGACAATGGCGCAACACGAACTCGTTATCAGTGGTGAATGTTTGAAGAGCTTTGCGGTTGAAATCGGATTCGGCGACACAGACAAACAGTTGCGCCTGGAGCGGTCACTTCTCAACTACAAACGTGCGCTGAACCGGGAACGCTTCGCCGCACGTGTTGAACGTATTTTCCAGGATGGGACTGCAGACGTTTACGATGTGGAGGTTCCGGGTATCAATTCTTTCGATGCAAACGGGCTGCATGCGCATAATTGTGGCGAGCAACCGCTTCCACCGTACGGCTCGTGTTTGTTAGGGTCTGTCAACCTCACCCGCTTCGTGCGCCACCCGTTCACGGCGTTCGCGGAGTTCGATTGGAGCGAGTACCGTGAGGTCGTGAAAGCCTTCACGCGCATGCTCGACAACGTCGTGGAGGTGAACGGGCTGCCGCTCGAGAGGCAGCGTGAGGAGATCCTGCGCAAGCGCCGCCATGGCATGGGCTTTCTCGGGCTCGGCAGCACGATCACGCTGCTCGGCATGAAGTACGGCTCATCGGAGTCGATGCAGTTCACCGAGGACGTTTCGCGCGAGATGGCGATCGCGGGATGGGAAGCCGGGCTCGATCTCGCGCGCGAGAAGGGTCCCGCTCCCATCATGAAGGAGGAGTTCACCGTCACGAAGGAGATGCTGCGCAAGCGCCCGGAGATGACACGAGACGGTTGGAAGCCGGGGGCGAAGATTCCGGGGCGGCTGCTGCACGCGCGCTACAGCCGCTACATGCAGCGCGTCGCGTCCGTCGCGCCCGAGCTCGTGCGCGAGCTGGCGGAGGTGGGTGCGCGCTTCACGCATCACACTTCGATCGCGCCGACCGGCACGATCTCGCTGTCGCTCGCGAACAATGCCTCGAACGGCATCGAGCCTTCGTTCGCGCACCATTACTTCCGGAACGTCATCCGGGAGGGCAGGAAGACGAAGGAGAAGATCGATGTCTACTCCTTCGAGCTGCTCGCGTATCGCCATCTCGTCAATCCGAAGGCGAAGCCGGATGCGCAGCAGGATGGCGAAAAACTTCCGGATTACTTCATCGCGTCCGAGCAGGTGGCGCCGGAGCAGCACGTCGCCATCCAGGCGGCCGCGCAGAAGTGGGTGGACTCCTCGATCTCGAAAACGGCAAACGTGCCGACGGAATATCCATTCGCGCAGTTCAAGGATATCTACATGCACGCGTACGAGCAGGGCCTCAAGGGCTGCACGACGTTCCGCTTCAATCCCGAGGCGTTCCAGGGTGTGCTGGTGAAAGAACAGGACCTCAAGAACACCACTTACCGCTTCACCCTGGAGGATGGGACGACCGTCGAGGCGCGCGGGGACGAGGAGGTCGAGTACGACGGCGAGACGCACACCGCCGCGAACCTATTCGATGCGCTAAAAGAGGGCTATTTCGGGCGGTACTAAGGAGCGGGCGTCATGACCATCACGATCGCGAAGAAAATCGCCAAATACGAGGTTCGCAGGCCCGAGCCGGCGGCCGCACCGGCACCGGCGAGCGCACCGGCGGCGGATCAAACGCCGCCCACGCAATCCTCGCAGTCAGCCCCAGCGCGCTCGCAGTCCGCGCCAGCGCGGCCGGCGAAGGAAGCGAATCCGCTGGCTGCGCCCGCAGGCACGGAGATCGTGAAGGACAAGGCTGGCCACACGGCGCAGATCATCCGGATGCACGAGAAACTCGAGCGTCCCGAGGTCCTGATCGGTTCGACGTACAAGATCAAGACGCCGATCTCCGATCACGCGATGTACGTGACCGTCAACGACATCGTGCTCAACGAGGGGACCGAGTACGAGCAGCGCCGGCCGTTCGAGATCTTCATCAATTCGAAGAACCTCGATCACTATCAGTGGATCGTCGCGCTGACGCGGATCATCTCGGCCGTCTTTCGCAAGGGCGGCGACGTGACGTTCCTGGTCGATGAGTTGAAGGCCGTCTTCGATCCGCGCGGCGGCTACTGGCAACCGGGCGGCAAGTTCATGCCCTCCATCATCGCCGAGCTCGGCTATGTGATCGAGCGGCACCTGCAGACGATCGGGCTCATCCGCAAGCTCGAGCTCGATACTCATCAGAGGAAGCTGGTCGATGAGAAACGAGCGGAATACGAGGCGCGCGCCAAGCAGACCGACGCTTTCGCGAAGTCCGACTTTCCGGAGGGCGCGCAGCTCTGCGGCAAGTGCAGCACCGCGGCAGTTGTCATGATGGACGGCTGCATGACGTGCCTCAATTGCGGGGATTCGAAGTGCGGCTGAATACGGGCAGTTTTGATGAGGGGGAGGCAGAAGAGCTGACAGACTCCCATCAGCGCAACGGGACGGGATTCCCGGTCATAGCGGGACAACCGGAGCGCTTCATCGAGGGCAGCCCGTGAGGGCTGCCCGCTTTCTCTGATTTCCCGGTTGACGCCTTCCTTAGCGATAGCGGTAGAGGCGAATCCGATAGAGCTTGCCT
>JBOHZR010000259.1:0-2010 GCA_050738595.1 Steroidobacteraceae bacterium
AGCGGCAACATGCGCGCGTTCCAGTTCACCAGGCCCAGATACCACGGCGGCGCGTTGTCCATCGGCGCGGGTGCCTGATAGCCGATCACCTCGGCGACGCAGGCGCGAGGCACCAGCAGCCTGGAATCCGCCAACGGAATCAGCAGGCTGTAGACCTCGGCGATGCGCTCGGTCATCGAAGCGCGCCCGAGATCCGTGAGCGTGCGCGCCGCTGCGCCACCAGCGGCGTGATCGCATCGATCAGCTGGCTCTCCTGGTAGGGCTTGCCCAGATAGTCGTTGACCCCCAGCTCGATCGCGCGCGCGCGATGCTTCTCGCCCACGCGCGAGGTGATCATGATGATCGGCACGTCCTTCAGCCGCGGATCGTTGCGCACGTGCGCGGCCACTTCGTAGCCGTCCATGCGCGGCATCTCGATATCGAGCAGGATGATGTCCGGCACGTTCTCCTGCAGGATCGCCACAGCATCCATGCCGTCGCGCGCGGTGAGCACACGCATGCCGTTGCGCTCCAGCAGGCGCTGCGTGACGCGCCGGACGGTGATCGAGTCATCGACCACCAGGGCGAACGTGCGGCGGTCGCCCCGCTCCCGCGAGGCGGCCTGTGGGCCTCGGCCGCGCCACTCGCCGCGCACGAGCGCGCCGATGTCGAGGATGATGACGATACGGCCGTCGCCGAGGATCGTCGCCCCGGAGATGCCGCGGATCGAGGAGACCTGCGGCCCGACCGACTTGACCACGATCTCGCGGCTACCGATCAGCTCGTCCGCGACGAGTCCGGTCGAGTGATCGCCCGCGCGCACCAGCACGACGGGCACGGTGAGATCGCCTTCGGGCAGGAGCGAGGGCTCGAGGCCGACGAAGGAGGCGAGGTGCTGGAATCGATAGCGCTGTCCGCCGTGCTCGAAGCTCTGAGTGTCCCGGCCGAGATGCGTGCCGACCTCCGCCTTGGTGAGCCGCAGCACTCCCTCGACGGTTGGCAGCGGCAGGGCGTAGTACTCGTCCCCGGTCCGCACGACGAGTGCGTGACTGATCGCGAGCGTGAACGGCAGGCGGATCGTGAATTGCGTTCCCTCGCCCGCGCGGGTCTCCATGTGCAGCGCGCCGCCGAGGCGCTTGATCTCCGTCGCAACCACGTCCATGCCCACGCCGCGGCCGGCCTGTTGCGTCACGGTGCCGGCAGTCGAGAACCCCGGCTCCAGGATGAGCTGCATCGCGTCCTCGTCCGAGATCGCCTGGCCGGGCTGGATCAGACCGAGCGCGACACCCTTGTTGCGGATCGCCTGCAGGTTCATCCCCGCGCCGTCATCGCTGATGCGTACCATCACCTCCGCGCCCTCGCGCTGCAGCGCGAGCCGGATCGTTCCGCTCTCGGGCTTGCCGCGCGCCACACGCTCCTCCGGCGACTCGATGCCGTGGACGACCGCGTTGCGGAGCATGTGCTCGAATGCCGGCGTCATGCGCTCGATCACCTGCCGGTCGAGCTCCCCCGAGGCGCCCTCGACCACGAGCTCCACGCGCTTGCCCGTGTCGGCGCCCGCCTGGCGCGCGATGCGCGCGAGCCGCGGCACGTGGCGCTGGAACGGCACCATGCGCGTGCGCATGAGCCCGTTCTGCAGCTCGGTGACGGTACGCGCCTGCAGCTGCAGAAGATTCTGCGTGTCCTGCGTCATCGTCTCGAGCAGCTGCTGGATGCTCGCCACGTCGCTTGCGGTCTCGGCGAGCGCGCGCGAGAACTGCTGGATGGTCGAGTAGCGGTCGAGCTCGAGTGGGTCGAAGTCGCTGCGGTGACCCGCCTCGTCTTCGTGGCGATGCAGGATCTGCGTCTCGGTTTCGAGCTCGAGCTTGCGCAGCTGCTCCTTCAGGCGCGTGACCGTGCGCGAGAGCTCTCCGAGATTGAACTCGAACGATCCCATCTGCTGCTCGAGGCGCGCGCGCGAGATGCTCACCTCGCCCGCGATGTTGAGCAGCTGATCGAGCAGCTCCGCGTCGACGCGGGCCATCTCCGGAC
>JBOHZR010000260.1:0-19437 GCA_050738595.1 Steroidobacteraceae bacterium
GCGCTGGCAGGCGCGCTCGCAGCGGCAGGCGCATCGGCATAGGAGGGCGCCCCCGCAGCGGAGGGCGCCGCCGCTGACGCGGCCGCAGCCGCCCAGGCCGGCAGAGCGCCGCAGAGCGCGGCGGCCCCGATCAGCAAAGCGCGCAACGTCGAAAGCTTCACTCGAATGATCTCCCAGCGAGCCGGCCGGATGAGTCCGTGATCCCTCACTCATCGAGCAGGCGACGCAGCTCGGCTCGATAGCGTGCCTCATCCCGCGGGCCGAAATCATGGTCCACGTCGCGGATCGTTCCATTGCGATCAATGAGGACCGCCATCGGCAAGCTGTCCACGGCATACAGCCGGCTCACCTCTTCGGCCGGATCGTCGAGCATTTGGAAGCCCACCCGATGGGCGCGCACGAACTCACGCGCATGCCGTCGGGAATCCTCGACGCCGATGCCGAACACCGTGAGGCCCGCTGTGCGGTAAGTCGAGTAGCTGCGGTTGATCGCCGCGAGCTCGCTACCGCAGGTGCTGCAGTCGCTGCTCCAGAAGGCAAGCACGACCACCTCGCCGCGGTGCTCGGATAGCCGCACGTTGGAGCCGGCGAACGCCCGTAGCGCGAAATCCGGCGCCGGCTGCCCGATCAGCGGATAGTTCGCGGCAAGCGCGCCGGCGCTCGCCATCAGAAGCACGAGCGTGACGAGGCGGCGCCGGCATTCATGGACCCTATGCATCGCCGACTCGCATCGCTGCAATGTTCATTGCCGGGCCGAACACTCGCATAGGCGAGTTGACAGTGTCAACGAAGCGAGTCCCGAGCAAAACGCACGGCCGCGCGCGCCGCGGCCCTGTCGGGGATGCGCGACAAAACTTTCCCCGCACTGGCGCGCCGCTCGCACTGGCGCGCCGCCGCGCCGAGTATCAAGCGATCACGTGATTCACGATCGGCTGAAACGCGATCAGCGGGTCGAGCTGCGCGGATGTCGTGCCGAGCCCCAGACCCGCCGGCGTACCCGCGAGGCTCGGGAAATTCATCGCATTGCTCGGACTGAAGACCGTGGCGTAGTTGCCGGCCTCCCCGTGCAGCGCCATGTAATTGAGAATGACGGTCTGCACGAGCAGATTGACCGCGTTCGCCGCGGGGCTCGAGGAAGTGTTGACCGAGCCGTCGGCGCTGTAATAGCCGATCTGATTGCCGGGACCGCCCGGCGCGAGCTGCGGGCGGCCCTGGGGGTTGTACACGAGAAAGAAGGTATTGGCGCTTGTGGAGCTGTCGCCCTGCCAGCCGTACTTGCCGCGCCCGGCCGCCGAGTTGTCGGCCATGCCGGTCGAGACGAGCGAGCCGTCGCTCAAGACATAGATCATGAGCGGCTTGCCCATGCGCATCGCGTACTCGAGGCAGGCGCCGATACACACGCCGGCGTGGAAATTCTTGGTCTCGCCGGTCGCGCGCGTGCTGTCGTGGTAATCGTAGCCGCCGAGCGTGACGGTGCCCGCGCCCGCGAAGCCGCTGATGACCATCTTCATCACGGCCGCCGTCGCTTTGATATCCGAGTCCTGATAGTCGGCCGCCGTGAAGATGCTATTGCCCGCGCCGACGATGTTCGTGTCGAGGTCCGGGTTGAGCGAGGAGGGGTCGCCGAAGGTGTTGACGAGGTCGGCGGCTTTCGCATCCCCGCAGAGCATCGCCGTCTTGAGGCTCGCGTCCGCCGTCGAATTGCCGGGAAAGACCTGCACGCCCGGCGCGCCGAGCTTGCCGGTCAAGCTCGCGGTATCGGTGCCGCCGCTCAAGCGGGCGGTCGACTCGAGCACCGCGACGGAGGCTTGTGGATCGCCCGGAAACATCGTCCCGAGCTGCCCCGTATCGACGAGTCCCGTCACATCGCTCGATCGCCTGATGACGGAGGGCGTCTCGGAGAGGTCGATGAGCGCCGCCGGCGCCATGGAGTTGCCCCCGGAGGTCGTCGCCTGAGTCCCAACGAGCGTGAGGAGCTGGCCGTTCGCGCCGGCCATCCAGATGCCGTACATGGGATTGTGCGGATTGGTCTGGGTGTCGGTCTGCGAGACCGCTGCGATCGCGACGCCGTTCGTGCCGGTCTGTGCGGCGGCGGAAGCCTTGGACTGGATGCCGCGCAGCATCGCGCCGTCCGAGTGCCATGCGAGTCCGAGCGACGTGTCGATGAAAGTCCCGCTGGCGCTGCCCGGGTTCGGCGAGGTGGGCAGCATGTCCCCCGGGACCCCGAGCCTGTCGTAGCCCGCGGTGGAGAGGAAGTCGAGCTGACCGCCCGATCCGCCGATCAGGGCCTCCGAGCCCGTCAGGTTCGCGCCGCCCGCGAGATCGAAGACGATGAATGGAATCTTGCCCGCCCCGGCCGTGATGCCGCAGGAGGCGATCAGGTTCGAGACATCCTGATCCAGCGCGGCGCGGGCCACGCGCGGCTTCGCGAGCAGTCCCGCGAGCACGGACGGCACGAGCACGTACGCCTGGCTGCCGATGAGGCCCGCTGCGAGCAGCTGGCGCCGCGTGACGGGCTTCGGATGATCGGGATGCAGCAGCGGCTCGTGGAGCTTCTTGCCGCGCGGCAGCTTCTTGCGAATGATCATGGCGGTCTCCGGATTGCCGTGGGCTCGGTGTTCCGATGGGCCTTTAGTTGATGATCGTCGAGGCGCTCGCGAGCAGCGCGCTGCACGCCGCCGTAGCGATCGTGCCCGCCCCGCCGCTCGCGCTGCCCGCGGAGCCTGAAGCGAGCGTGTTGATGAGCGTGCCGAGCTCGCTCTGAACCTCCGCGGGTGACGGCGCGATCGTAAGCTGCGTCCCGTCCGGCGCCGTGCCGATGAGGTTGTCGTAGAGCGCGGTGATGAGCGTGCTGCTGTTGCCCGCAAGCGCCGAGCCGCTCTGCGCGGCATTGAAGCCCGCCCCGAAGATGGACGAACCGCTCGCCGCGGCAGCGCCGCAGTAGGCGGCCGCGAGCTGTGCGACCGCCATCTGGTTGGAGTACGAGTACGCCGAGAAGTCCGGGATCGAGGGCAGCGACTGCTGCACCGAGGCGTACGTCGAGGCGACCGACGCGTTGAGCGGGGAGATGCCGGTGAGCTTCGCCATGCTCTGATTGATACGCTCGAACGTGCGCACGCCCAGGTCCGCCACGGCCGGCCCCGCAGTGGGCGCCGGGGCGCTGACCGCCGGGTCCGTGTAGGTGTGCGTGTGCGCGGCGATCTTCGCGAAGCTCAGGAAGAACTGATCGGACGCCGGGCCGTTCTCGAGCGGGATCACGGCCCCGACCTTCGAGAGCACCTCGCCCATCTGATTGCTGTAGCCGCTCGAGGTGACCGTCGTGGCGAGCGGAATGTAGGTCTGCCCGACGGGCGCTTCCGCGCCGTTGATGCCGATGCGGATGCCCGAGATCGGGATGTCGTCCGGCGTCTGCGACGGATCGAGGCTGATGAACGTCGGGTTCGTGAACAGGTACGAGTACGAGTCGTTCACGCTGGCGGTCATCATGATGTAGCTCTGCGGCACGCTCGTGAGGCTCGACACGTCGAAGAGCAGGTAGTACTTCTCGCCCACTCCGGCATTGAAGTTCTGCTGGATTTCAGCGGGCGTCAGCGCGCGGTTGTGGATCGCGAGCATGCTGATCGTGCCGGTCCACTGCCCCTTCGCATCCCCGGACGGGTCATCCCCGAGCACCAGGGCGAACGTGTTGTCCCAGTTCGCCAGCGTGCCGCCGCCTTTGCTGTCGAGATTACCCGTGAACTGGCCGTTCACGTAGAGCTTGCGGCCGTTGACCGGATCGTACGTGACGACGATGTGCTGCAGCGCCGCCTGCGCCAGCTGGTTCGTCGCACTGGTCGCGAGCGGCGGCATGCCGTTCGTGTCCGTCACGCTGCTCCGCGTCAGCGCCTCGTACTGGAAGGCGTTCTGCTGCAGCGCGAAATTGCTCGCCGTCGGACCGCCGGAGTAGCTCACGAGGTTCGCGGTGAGCTGCGCCTGATTTGCGGGCGTCGCCCAGGCCTCGATCGAGAACTCCCCGGTCGACTCGATCAGATTCGCGAGCTTCGCGCTCGCCGTCGTCGTGCCCTGCGCCTTGCCGCCCGTGCCGACGTACAGGCCCCACGTATTGGGCAGCAGGTTCGCGTTTCCGGAGATCGTCAGATCGAGCTCCGGCTCGACGCCGCTCGTGTCGTAGGCGATGTTGCCGGTCTCGGTCTTGAACTCGTAGAGCGCGATCTGCGCATCCGAGTAGCGGCCCTGCCCCGAGGCGACCGTACCCTGGTAGAGACTCACCGCCTTGGAGACGACGAGCGAGGGATCGATGGGTGCGAGCGCGATCGCATTCGCCATAGCCTCGATTTTGGCGAGCATCTGCTGGGCGTCGGTCGCGCAATCGCTCCAGCAGTTGTGATGATCCTGTGCGAGCCGATTGATGAACCGGGACAGGCAGGCGAGCTCCGAGCCGCTCGGCGGCGACGCACCCGCACCGACGATCGTGCATGCGGGCACGGACGGATTGGCGCTCGGATCGCCCGCATCCGCGAGCACGATCTTCGGCTGCGCCGCCGCGTAGGCGATACTGATGTCGTTGCTCGCGAAATACGGCTGCTGCGGGGAGCTCGCGGTATCGGAGTGGCAGCGCGAGCACCACGCCTGGACGACCGGATACACCGTGCTCTGATACAGGCCCGGGTCAGCCGGGAAGCTCTTGCTCGCTCCGACGGTCTGCTCGGGCGGGGCGACCAGCTTCACCTGCTGGGCGCCCTGCGCCGTCGCGCCCGCCCAGGCGGTGATCCAGGAGGTCAGCGTGTCGCCGCACGCCTGGGCAGAGGCGAGCCAGCAGTTGTGGCCGCCCCCGACCTTCTGCACCATCATCGACTGGTTCGGCTGCTGCAGGTCGACCACCGAGTTCGCCGCCTGATACGCGAGATTCACATCGTCGGTGCGCGCGAACTGCGGGGACTGCCCGCCCTGGGTGTGGCAGCCGCCACAGCGGTTGGCCGCCTTGACGTTCTGCCAGAGATTGACCTCGAACGACTGCACGTCGGCGTTCGCCGGGGCCGGGCCGGTGTAGGTCGCAACCGCGGCTCCGGAGGTCTGCGCGTTCTGCTGCACGGAAGCGCCGCCGCCGCAGGCGGCGAGCAGGCCTGCGAACGCGAGCAGCCCGGCGAGGCGCGCCGCGCGCGCGAGCGACGAGCCCGCGAGGCGGGCGTCGAGACCGTTCCGAAGCGTCATGATGGGGGTCACGATGGGGGTCATGGTGGGGGGCCTCCGCTACTGACCCATGCAGGCGACCGCAGCCTCGGCGAACATCTGCTTGATCTTGTATCCGCCCGAGACGAAGTCGCCCTGCATCTGCGCGACCGTCTGCAGGTCCGTCGCCGAGTCCGGAGTGCGGTAGCACACGGTCTGAAACACTTTCTGCACCTGGCAGGCCGCGAAGGCGGTGCTCGACTCGAGCTCCTCGCCGAGCGATTTGGCTCCATTGCCGCTGCCAGGCAGCGCTGACGACCAGCCGAGGGCCTGGTTCGGCCCGTGCCGCCAGTAATTGATCCAGCTGTCGTCCGTCGTGGAGTAGCCCTGCGGGAAGTTGGTTGCGTTGATGTGGTACTTCGGCTGCACCTGACCCGGGGTGTACGCGAGCGAGCCGGTGTTGGTGCCGTCGCCGACCGCGGTGCCGACGAAGTCGTAGTACGCGAATGCCCCTGCCATCGGGTCCATGCCGCTGTGGCAGCCGATGCAGGTGTTGAGGAAGACGCGGCTGTCCCCGCCCGGGGAGCGGCTCACGTCCTGGCGAATGCGATCGGGCGGCCGGGTGATGTCCTGCACCTGCGGCAGATCGAGGCAGAGCTGCGACATGAGCGTGAAGCGAAACATCGCGCGGTTCGTGCCGTTGATGAAGAACGACGACGCGGAACCGCGGGTCGTCATGAGGCCGGCGGTCGCGGTCGCCGCAATGCCGTACGCTCCGGACTGCGTCGTCTTCACCAGAGTCGAGCTCAGATCGACGCCGTTCGCCTCGGCCTGCGCGTAGTGATCGTTGTTCGCGGACGATGGCGCAGGGAGCCCCGGCGCGTTGCTCACGTAGAGGATGTCCGCCGAGAGCGCCGTGTTGAACGGCACGTCATCGCGCACCATGCCGATCACCGTCGCCACATAGTCGTTGAGCGGCGCGAACACCGTCTGATCACGGTTCGTCCACGGCATCGCCCAGTTCTTGAGCACCGTGTTGTAGAACGAGGGCGACTGCAGCGCGATGTCCGCGGCGGCGATGTAATCGGCCTGGTCCCCCTTCGCAATGAGCTGCGTCATCTGCTGCAGCTCGCTCGCTGAAGGCGGCACGCCCGCGATGCGGTTGTACATGCGCTGCGCCTGCTCGGCGGGACCCGCCGAGGCGCTCGATGAGAATGCGGCGCCCATGAGCGCGCAGGCGACCGCTGCTGCGATGCCGCGCGAGACCACGAAACCGCTCGAACTCAAATTACCCATGGCAGTCGTTCCCTCCAGATGAACGAACCCACCGCTCGACGGGGCGCACTATACGCACGAAAAAACGCGTGCTCGATGTCTCAACCGGCCTACGTCTCCCGCAGCAGACATCGCGAGCGGCGCAACCTCGGAGCATCATCGTTCGGGCCCCGGACGAGCGAGTTGATCGAACGCGGGTTTTGATTGCCGGGCAGCGTGACGGGATCGGCAGAACCATCCTGCCCGGTTGGGCGAACGGCATTACGTAAGATAATGTCCGCAGCCACCGAGAAGCCCGTGAGCCGGGCATCGATGTAACGGGAGGATCGCTATGGCGGTGCAGCGAGTGAAGGCGAGCGAGGAGGCGGCGTATCGTCCCTCGTTCGACCATCATCACGCCCCGCGAGCGCGCCTCCTCGCAGCCGCGCTCGCTGCGCTGTGCGTGCTCTCGGGCGTCGCCTGCTCCAGTGGCGGGGGCACCGTACAGAGCGCAGGCGGCCAGGGCGCCGACCCCGAGACCGTCGATTTCCCGATCTTCTACGTCAAGCGCTACTCGATCCCGGCGACTCAGGACGATCTGCGCCTGCTGCGCTTCGCCCAGCCCTCCGCCGATCTTTTCATGCGCACCCGCGCTGCGCCCGACGGCACCGAGATCAATATCACTCAAAGGATAACGGGCACGGGTACGGCGCAAGCCGCCGACTACGACATCAAGGACGTGAGCGTCTCAGCCGACGGATCGACGATCCTGTTCGCGATGCGAGGCCCGCTCGCGAAGAACATGCAGCAGGACCGGGCGCCCTCCTGGCGCATCTGGCAGTATGTCATTGCGACCGACACGCTCTCTGCCGTGGTCAATCCCGCGACCGATCCCGATCCGGCGACGGTGAACGACGTCGCACCGCAGTTCCTCCCGGACGGCCGCATCGTGTTCAGCTCGACCCGCCAGCGCCAGTCGCAGGCGGTGCTGCTCGATGAGGGTTTCCCGCAGTTCGTCGCCGAGGACGAGGCTCGCACCGAGCCCGCCTTCGTGCTGCACGTGATGGACAGCGATGGGACCGACATCCATCAGATCTCTTTCAATCCCAGCGACGACCGCGATCCGACGGTTCTGCTCGACGGGCGGGTGATGTGGAGCCGCTGGGACGATGCCCCAGGGAACTCCCATACGGGCATGAGCCTGTATACGGCGAATCCCGATGGGACCGACGTCGAGCTGCTCTACGGCGCGAACAGCCATCGGACCGGGCCGAACGGCAGCGCAAATGCCGATGCCACCGTCGAGTTCGTGAAGGCTCACGAGATGCAGGACGGGCGCATCCTCGCGCTCATCCGTCCCTATCAGGGAGTGCAAACTCCCGCCGCGCCGCTCGGGGAGGACTTCGGCGGCGATCTCGTCATCATCGACACGCAGGATTACGTCGAGAGCACCCAAGCGGTACTCGCGGCCGCGGGCCTTACGGGACCGGCACAGACGCCCGCCACGCCCAACGACGTGCTGACCGTCCCCGGCCCCTCACCCGGCGGGCGCTTCTACGCCGGTTATCCCCTCTGGGACGGCACCGGACGGATTCTCGCGAGCTGGTCGCAGTGCCGGTTGCTCGATCCGACCGTCATGCCGAACACGCTGCAGGCCTGCACGACCGACAACCTCGCGAACACGAACCTCATCGTCGCCCCACCGATCTACAGCCTCTGGATGTTCGACCCGCGCACGAACACCCTGCAGCCGATCATGCAGCCGACGGACGGCATCATGATCACGGACATCGTTGCGGCCCAGCCGCGCACCGCCCCGCAGGTGATTCTCGATGAGCAGCCGGGCATCGGGCTCGATCAGAATTTCTACGATGCCGGCGTCGGCGTCATCGATATTCGCAGTGTCTATGACTTCGACGGCACCGACAGCGCACCCGGGGGCATCGCGACGCTCGCCGATCCCGGCAAGACGACCGCCGCGCAGCGTCCCGCCCGCTTCGTCCGCATCGAGAAGGCGGTGTCGATTCCCGATCCGAAGTTCCGCAAGCTCGATGGTGCCGCGTTCGGTGTGTCGAGCTATATGCGCCAGATCCTCGGCTATGCGCCGGTCGAGCCTGACGGCTCGGTGCGCATCCAGGTGCCCGCGAACGTACCCTTTCAGATCGACGTACTCGACGCGAACGCGCGGCGCATCTTCCCCCCGCACGAGGCGTGGCTGCAGGTACGCCCCGGCGAGGAGGTGAAGTGCAACGGCTGTCACACGCCCGCCTCCACTCAGAGGCCCGCGGCGGGCGAGACCGCACACTCGCACGGGCGCTCCGGACTCACCAATTCGGCCTATGCAGGGGCCGCCACGACCGGCCTGCCATTCCCGGACACGCTCGGCACGTTCTCGCCGAACGCCGGCGATACGATGGCGGAGACGCGTACCCGCTGGAGCTGCTCGAACGATACGCCGCAATGCCTGGCAATGATGCTGAGCCCGGAAGTGTCCTACGATGATGTGTGGACGGACCAGGCGACAGCGGCACGCAAGCCGGATGCCTCGTTCTCGTACGACTACCATCAACTGCTTCCGAGCGAGTCGATCCCCGCTGCGCCGGGCTGTGTCGCGAGTCCGACGAGCTGGGCTCCCACGTGCCGGATCATCATCAACTACATCGAGCACATCCAGCCCCTCTGGGATGCGCCGCGCGCCGCGGCAGCCGTGCCGAACGGCAACACGTGCACCTCGTGCCACAGCACCACGAGCGCGGCCGGCGCGAGCCAGGTGCCGGCCGCCTCCCTCGACCTCTCGAGCACGGCGTCGAACCAGCAGCCGCTGCAGACGGTCTCGTACGTCGAGCTCCTCTCAGGGCGCGCACCGCTCGACCCGACGACCGGCCTGCCTGAGCAGTGCCCGGGCCCGCCGGATGCCAACGGCAACCCGACGACCGTCGCGTGTCCCCAACTGGCTCCTCCGATGATCGCGGGGGACGCGCACGATTCGACCGCATTCTTCGGTATATTCGATCCAACGACAGGCGATCCCGCGCACAGGGGGCTGTTGAACACGGCGGAGCTGCGCCTGATCTCCGAGTGGCTGGACATAGGGGCTCAGTATTTCAACAATCCGTTCGACCCCAAGGCACCGGTCAACTGATTCCATGCGGCGCCCTGGCGGGTCTCTCGTACGTCTGCTCGCGCTCGTGACCGTACTCGCTGCCGTGCCCGGCTTCGCGAGCGCGCGCGAGGTTCTGCAGGTTTTCGTGAACGCGGCGTATCTCGAGCTGCACACGGGGCCGGGCCGAGGCTACCCCGTGTTCAACGTCGTCGAGCGCGGGGGGAGCGTCGATGTCCTCAAGCGCTACACCGACTGGTACGAGGTGCGCACCGAGCGCGGGATCGAGGGGTGGGTGGCGCAGCGCGACATGCTCTCGACGGTGCTGGCGGACGGCTCACCGTTCACCTTCAATCTCGGCGATCGCGCGGGCTTCACCGCGCACCGCTTCGAGGCGGGAGTGTTCCTTTACGGCGACTATGGCGGCGCCTCCGAGATTTCCGCCTACGCCTCCTATTCCCTCACGCAGAGCCTCGCGATCGAGGTGAGCGCCGGTCAGTTCCTCGGCAAGGCTGCAAACGGCACTCTGGCCGACATCGGGCTGGCGCACGTATTCCTGCCGGAGAAGCGCTTCTCGCCGTTCGTGACGCTCGGCACCGGGATCGTGCACACCGCGCCGAAGGCGCAGCTCGTGCAGCCGTCCGACAGAACGGATCAGTCCGCCTTCGCCGGGGCCGGATTCCGCTTCTACCTCACGCGCCGGTTCTTCCTGAGGGGCGAGTATCGCAACCACATCGTGTTCACCAAGCGCAACGAGAACGAACAGGTGGATGAATGGAAATTCGGCTTCGCGTTCTTCTTGTAGTCGTCGCGGCGAGCCTCACGGGCTGCGCCTCGGTGCGCCACCTCCTCGGGCACCATGCCAGCCCAGCCGGACCCGCCACGGCTGCGCAGACGTCCGATCAGCCGCCAGGGCCCGATGCGTCGCCGAACGGCGACGCAGGCGCGCCCCGCGTCATCGAGCCCCAGGTCGAGCGGCGCAAGATCAAGGTGCCTCGAATCCGGTCGCAGAACTTCGAGGTCGGAGGCTACTACGGCACGCTCAATATCGAGGACTTTGGCGCGCATCCGCTCTACGGCGTGCAGGCCGCGTACCACATCACGGAAGATGTCTTTTTCCAGGCCGAAGCGGGCCGTTCAAAGGGCGGGTTCACGAGCTTCGAGAAGTTGAGCAACGTGCAGCTGCTTACCGAGGGTGAGAGGTGGTTCAAGTACTACGATCTTTCCGTCGGCTACAACGTGCTTCCGGGTGAGGTCTTCCTCGGTCGCAACCTCGCTCTGCGGAGCACGTTCTACCTGCTCGCGGGACTCGGCGGCACCCAATTCGGCGGAGACGAGAAGTTCACGATCAACTTCGGGGCCGGATACAAGGTGCTGCCGGCGGATTGGATCGCGATGCACGTCGCGGTGGAGGATCGGGTGTTCAACACCGACCTGCTCGGGGTCAACAAGCTCGCGAGCAACCTCGAGGCGCATCTCGGCGCGACCGTGTTCTTCGGATTTTAGATTCTCGAGGGAGACGGAACATGAACCATCCATTCAGCCCGACCGCCCGCACGCGCGGCTGGGCGAGGCTCGCCGCCGCTGCCGCGACGCTCCTTTTGACGCTGCCCGCGCTCGCAGGCGGCGCAAGCACCCCCGCGCCGGACTTCTCCCTGCCGGCTCGGAGCGGAAAGACCTTGAGCCTCGATCAGTTCAAGGGCCAGGTGGTGATGATCAATTTCTGGGCGAGCTGGTGCGGTCCGTGCCGCAAAGAGATGCCGTTGCTCGACGACATCTACCGGCACTATGGCAAGATGGGCTTCACGCTGCTCGGGGTGAACGTCGAGCCGGACCGCGGCTCCGCACTCGCCTGGCTCAAACAGACGCCCGTGACCTTCCCGATCCTCTTCGACGCCAACAGTAAAGTGAGCAAGCTCTACAGCGTCGCGGTCATGCCGACCACCGTGTTCATCGACCGCAAGGGTAACGTGCGCATGATCCACGAGAGCTACAACACCGGTGATGAGAACGCGTATCTCAACGAGATCCGCGCGCTGGTGCAGGAGTAGCCATGCGAGCGGCTCCCCGAGTGCGATGCGAACTGCGCGCCGGCCGCGAGCGTGAGCGCGCGCGCCGCGCCCTCGCGCTGGCGCTCGCCGCGGGCTCGCTGCTCGCCGCCGCTCTCGCGGGATGCTCACCGATTGAGCCATGGGTCAAGCCCTATCAGCGTGAGCATCTCGCCGATCCGATCATGTCCTTCGATCCGCACCCGGCCTCCGCTGCCTACCTCGACCACGTCTACGCCGTCCGCCAGGCCGCCCGCGGCGGCACGGGCGCGGTGGGCGGCGGCTGCGGATGCAACTGATGAGCCGCCGGCCGGGGGGACTTGCACGCGGAATCGCGTGTGCATGGCTCGGGTGGCTCGCGGTCGCGTTGTGCACGCTCTACAGCGCGCCGACGTTCACCGGGGTGCTTCCGCAGGATACGGCGGAAGTGCTTTACGACCAGTACAGCGGCGACGACCAGGTGGTCGACGGCAAGACCTGGCTGATCCGCAAGAAATTCGCCGACAGGTTCGACGTGCAGTACAGCCGCTCGACGGACGTGGTCTCGGGCGCCTCGGTCGATGTGCGCATCACGGGCGCGAGCCCCTACATCGAGCAGCGCACCGAGGACAACGTCTCGATGCAGTACCTGCACGGCAAGACCACCTACGCGGTGGGCTTCATCCACAGCTACGAGCCCGACTACACCTCGAACACCACGACCTACTCGGTGAGTGAGGACATGTTCGGCGATCTCACGACCGTGTCGATGAATTACAAGCGCCAGTGGGACGGCATCTTCAAGATGGTCAAGGAATGCAGCTCCTCGAGCTCGCCGTGCCCACAGGGCGATGACATCAAGGTCCACGATCCCGCTTTCGGCATGAAGCGCATGGACGATCGCTCGTATGGCTTCGGTGTGACGCAGATTCTCACGCGCAACGCGATCCTCGCGATCAATTACGACCTCATCACCGACCAGGGCTTCCTCAGCAATCCGTACCGCGAAGCACGCTATCTCGATCCGACGGTCGCGCGCGGCTGGAGCCTCGAGCCCGAGGTCTACCCCGGCACCCGCACGAGCAATGCGATCGGATCGGACCTCAAATACTACCTGCCGTTTCGGGCGGCGCTCGATGTGCAGTATCGCTATTACGAGGACACCTTCGGCATCCATGCGCACACGGTGCAGCTCGGCTACACCCAGCCCTGGCGCGGCTGGACGTTCGACGCGAACGCCCGCTATTACGTGCAGAATCAGGCCGACTTCTACAGCGACCTGTTCCCGTACGCCGGCTCACAGAACTTCGTGAGCTCGAACCAGGACCTCGCGGCATACCACAGCTACTCCTTCGGGCTGGCCGCCAGCTACCAGTTCGCCATTCCGCACGTGCCGTGGATCGAGCGCAGCACGATCAACATCCGCTTCGACCGCCTGATGACCGATTACCAGAACTTCCGGTACTGGCTGCTCACCAATCCGTCGGCGGGCATCAATCCGGGCGAGGAGCCGCTATTCTCGCTGCGGGCGGATATTTCCGAGATCTATCTGTCGCTGTGGTTTTGAGTCCGATCCCTCGCGATAGATTACGGGTTGCGCCAGTGCGGCCGCTCGAGCCCTTTCGAGTACCGGATGCGCTTGTCGGGCGTGACGGCGATCGCGTCCACGTCCGGCAGAGTATCGATGAACGCGAGACCCCTCTTCGCGCCGAGGACGAATACGCTCTTCGTGAGCGCATCCGTGCGCGTCGCCGTCGGCCCGATGATGGTGACGCTGCGCACCCCGCGCGGTGACTTGCCGGTCTTCGGATCGAGGATGTGGTAGTAGCGCTTGCCGTTCTCGAAGAAGTAGCGCTCATAGTCGCCCGAGGTGGAGACCGCCGTGTCCTCGAGGGGAATCTTCACAAGGATGTTGTTGCCGTCGTCGGGGTCGCGGATGCCGATGACCCACGGTTTGCCGAAGCGGTCGCCGAGAATGCGCGTATCGCCGCCGGCGTTCACCATGGCATGCGCGAACCCCGCCGCCTTCAGCAGCTCCGCGCCCCGGTCGACGATGTAGCCCTTCAGTCCGCCGAAGTCGATCCGCACGCCGGGCCTGTCGAAAAAGATCGTGCGCGCCGCGGCATCGAGACGGATATGGCGATATCCGATCGCCGGCAGGTCCGCGGTGATCTGCGCATCGCTCGGATGAATGTCGCGGTGATAATCGTAGAGATAGCCGACGCTCGCATAGGTGATGTCGAAGGCGCCATGCGTGATCTCGGAGTATTCGATCGCCGTCGAGGTGAGATCGAAGAGCTCGGCGGAGACGTGCACTGGCCCCTGTGAGGCATGCGCGTTGACGTACGACACCTCGCTCGTCGGCTTGAAGGTGCTCATGCGCGCATCGAACCGGCGAAAGAGCTGAAACACGCCCTCGATCGCCGCCTCGCCCTTGGCGCGGTCGTCCGCCCACAGCTCCACGTCGCAGCGCGTGCCCATGATCGGGGCTTCCCGATAGATCCACTCGGCGCGCGCCGGCGCGCACCAGCAAGCGGCGATCACCGCGGCGGCCGCGAGCATCGGAGCGCTCGGCAATGCGGCTGCGTACGTCGCGGCGCCGCTTCGTTTCAGCATCTCGGCCCCTTGGTTTTTCGCCGCCGAATCATTGCGTTCCCCACCCTATCTCGAGTTTAGTTTGAAAGCGCCGGCATCTGGAGTAAGCTTAACGCGGGGACAGTCTGCCGGCGCACGGCGTCGGCATTTCACGACAGGGGAATCGCCGAATGATCAATCGCCTCACTCTCGGTCTGATTTCAGTCGCGCTCGCCGCCGGCACGGCGACGGTACACGCGCAGGCTCGCCAGGAAGCCCGTCTGCTCAACGCTCAGCAAGTGCTGAAGGACTTGCATTCATCCCCCGATCAGTTCGTTCCGCAGGCGCTGCTCGAGCGAGCTTACGGCATCGCCATCATTCCGGATGTGACGAAGGCCGCCTTCTTCCTCGGGGGCTCCCGCGGCAACGGCGTGCTCGTCGTGCGCGACAAGTACGGCCGCTTCAGCGATCCGATCTTCGTCAATCTCACCGCCGGGAGCTTCGGCTTTCAATGGGGTATTCAATCGACCGACGTGGTCCTCGTCTTCACGAGCGAGCGCAGCATCGACAAGATCACGAGCGGTAAGCTCACGCTCGGCGCGGACGCTTCGATCGCCGCAGGTCCCGTGGGCCGCCAGGCCTCCGCGGCAACCGATCCGACATTCCACTCGGAGGTCTATTCCTATTCCCGCAGCCGGGGCCTGTTCGCCGGGATCGCGCTGAGCGGAGATGCGCTCACCATCGACAATGTCGCGGATGCGCAGTTCTACGATCGAGGGACCGCCGATGCGGTCGCGATCGCGAACGGCAGCATCCGCACGCACGACGACATCGCGAGGCGGTTCCTGACGGCCGTCAATACCGCGACGGGAACCGAGCTGCCGGCTTCAGCCTCTGCTGCTCCCGTGAGCGCCCCGCCAGGCTACTCGGCCGGCGGGCAGACCGAGAGCGGATCGGGTGCCGCGCAGAGCGGCGCTGCGGCAGGTTCGGCCGTTTCTCAGGGCGCAACGGCATTCCCGCTGGCCGATCCGCACCCGGGCGCCGAGCCGCCGCGCTGAGGCGGCGGTTTCGCCAATCGAGCCGCGCTGCCGCGGCGCGCGCCTCATGCGGATTGCGATCACCGGAGCCTCCGGACAGTACGGCAGGAAGCTCACCGAGCTGCTGCTCGCACGGGTCTCCCCGTCCGATCTGATTCTCGTCACCCGCCGGCCCGAGCGCCTGAGGCCCTCGAGCGAGCGCGGCATCGAAGTGCGGTACGGGGATTTCGATCGCCCCGAGCGGATGCGCGAGGCCTTCGCGGGCGTCGAGCGCCTGCTGATCGTCAGCACCCTCGCGGTCGGTCCGCGCCGGCGCAGGCAACATGCGGCCGCCATCGACGCCGCAGCGGCCTCGGGGGTGCGGCATATCGCCTACACCTCGAGCACGGGCATCCATCCGCGGACACCCTCTCTTGCGGTACAGGATCACGTTGTCACGGAGGACGCGATTCGCCGCACCGGGCTCGCCTTCACGTTCCTGCGCGATGCGCAGTACGCGGAGGTGATCGCCACGATGCTCGCCCCCCCGGCGGTCGCCACCGGTAAGTGGTCCATGAGCACCGGCACCGGCTGCATGGCGTTCGTCGCCAAGCAGGATTGCGTCGCCTCGGCCGCCGCAGTGCTCACGACCGAGGGTCACGAGGGCGCAGTGTATGAGATCACGGGCCCTGCGCTCTGCACGTTCGCCGAGGCGGCGGCGCTCGCCGCGGAGGTTTCCGGCCGTCCGATCGAGTATGCCGACATCTCGCACGAGGAGCGCCTCGCTCAGTTCGACGCGCTCGGCGTGCCGCGCGAGTATGTCGAGGGCATGGTGAACGCCGACGACACGGGCGTATGGGGAAGCGAGGAGATGGTCTCGTACGAGCGCGCGATCCGCCAAGGATACTTCTCCGTGTGCTCGCACCACGTGGAGCTGCTCACGGGACGCCCGGCCACGTCCCTGCGCGAGGTGTTCCTCGAGAACCGCGCCGCGCTCGCCGGCTCGGCTTCCGCGTAGCGCGATCGACCTCTCACTGCTCCGGTAGAGTCGGCGGCGGCCGGGCGTAGGCCCTCACCGTCGCGGCCCCCACCCCGGGCCGTCCCGCTCGCGCATCCGCCCGAGTCCGCGGCGCCGGACGGCGGGTCTGCCTCGCGGCCCACGAGCTTGCGAGGTCGGCGCCGGATGGACAGTCGTGCGCGGCAATGGTAACTCGGGGCGATGCACGGCAGCTCCGCCGCCATCTTCCTTGCCCAGGTCACGGTTCTGCTGCTCGTCGGACGTTTGCTCGGCGAGCTGATGCAGCGCGTGCGCCAGCCCCCTGTCATGGGCCAGCTGCTCGCGGGAGTGCTCCTCGGCCCCTCCGTATTCGGCGCTTTGCTCCCCTCGCTCCAGCACCGCCTCTTTCCTCCGATGGCCGCCCAGCAGGGCATGCTCGAGGGCGTTGCCCAACTCGGCGTGCTCATGCTGCTGCTCATCACGGGCATGGAGATGGACTTCGCGCGCGTCAAGAACGCGCGCCGGGCTGCGCTGTTTGCCTCGAGCTGCGGGATCGTCGTGCCGTTCGCGCTCGGATTCGGTCTCGGGGAGATCGTGCCGCACTGGCTGATCCCGAGCGAGCATCAGCGCACGATCACGGCGCTGTTCGTCGGCACCGCGCTCGCGATCTCCTCGGTCAAGATCGTCGCGAGCGTCATTCGCGATCTCGACTTCATGCGGCGCAACGTCGGACAGATCATTGTCGCGGCCGCGATCGTCGACGACACGATCGGATGGGTCATCCTGTCGATGATCGTGGGGTTCGCGCGCACGGGCGAGCTGAATGCGGCCGACGTAGCCAAGACCGCCCTGAGCACGCTCGTCTTCCTGGTCGTGAGCTTCACCATCGGCCGGCGCGTGGTGTACTTCCTCATCCGCTGGACGAACGACCATCTGCTTTCGGAGATGCCCGTGATCACGACGACGCTCATCGTGATGGGCGTGCTCGCGCTCGTGACTGAAGGGCTCGGCGTGCAGACCGTGCTCGGCGCGTTCGTGGCGGGCATGCTGATCGGCCAGTCGCCCATTCTCACCAAGCACATCGACGAGCAGCTGCGCGGCATGATCGTCGCGCTGTTCATGCCGGTCTTCTTCGGCCTCGCCGGACTGTCAGCGGACCTGCGTGTGATCTCGACCCCGATGTTGGGTCTCATCACGCTCGCCTTCATCGCGATCGCGAGCGTCGGCAAGTTCGCGGGCGCGTTCGCCGGAGGATCCCTCGGGGGGCTGACGAGTGCGGAGTCCCTGGCGCTCGCCTGCGGGATGAACGCTCGCGGCTCGACCGAGGTCATCGTCGCGACGATCGGACTGGCGGTCGGCGCCCTCGATACGATGCTTTTCACCATGATCGTCGCCATGGCCTTCGTGACGACATTGCTCATGCCGCCGATGCTGCGCTGGGCGTTCTCGCGTATTCCCGTCGGTGACGATGAGCGGCAGCTGCTCGAGCGCGCTGACTTCGAGCAGCGCGGCTTCGTGTCCCAGCTGGAGCGAGTGCTCCTCGCGACCGACGCGAGTCCGAGCGCGCGGCTCGCCTCCTATTTCGTAGGTTTGATCACGGCGCCCCGGGGTATGCCCGTCACCGCGCTCGCGCCGGACAGCCCGGCCGCGGATGTCGCGGCTGTGAGCCATCTGCAGGAGGTTCGCCAGGCCATGGAGCAGGCCGCCGTACGCACCCAGGAGGTGGACGCGACCCCGGCCGATGCGCCGCCCGAGATCGATCTCATCGCCCGGCCCAGCGTCGAGCCGGCCGAGGATGCGGTCGCGCGGGAGGCACGGAAAGGCTACGACCTGCTCGTGATCGGCATGGAGCCGCTCACGAGCGGGGATGGCGGCCTGAGCCCGAAGCTCGCCCGCCTCGCCAAGGGATTCGAGCGCGCGGTATGCCTCGTGAGCGCTCGTGGCCGCGATGCGCGGGATCCCGCGAGCGCGGGGCGGCGAATCCTGCTTCCCGTGATTGGAGAGTCCTACTCGCGCGACACGGCCGATTTCACCCTCGCGCTTGCGCACACGAGCGGCGCGCGCGTGACGGCGCTGTACGTGGGGACCGGGAGCGAGAGCACCACGTGGAGGCGGCGCCTCTCGCGGTCCTGGAGCCTCGCAGATGCCGCCGACACGGTATTGCGCAATGTGCTCGACCTGTCGCGGCACTATTCGGTGCAGGTGCGTACGAGGATCGCGTCCCGAGCGGCGCCCGATGAAGCGATCCTCGCGGAGCTCGCTCTCGGCGGCCACGACCTGATCGTCATGGGAGTCCTCGGCGCACGCCCTGGCGATGCGGTATTCCCCGGCGGCACGGCGGCAGCCCTTCTCGAGCGGGCCCCATGCTCGGTGCTGCTGCTCGCGAGCTGACCGCAGCGGGCCAAAGCCACGCCTTTGGCCCGCGGCCGACGGAGTGCTCTCCGCCGCAAGCGCCGCAGGCGACTTTCGGCCAATAATAATAACCGCGCAGCATGATCACCGAACCGCGGCGCATTGGTCGCCCTCCGCGGGCGGTGCTACATTGCGAGGTTCAACATATCGGGCGGCCGGCTGCGGCCCGGCCCCGATAGAACTATTCATGCCCCATGGATGGCAATTTCCAGGAGATTTAGACATGTCACTTCGCATCGGTGATCGCGCGCCCGACTTCGAGGCCGACACGACCCAGGGCCGAATCCGGTTCCACGAGTGGATCGGCAATTCCTGGTGCGTGCTGTTCTCCCATCCGAAGGACTTCACGCCGATTTGCACGACCGAGCTGGGGTATATGGCGAAGATCCAGCCGGAATTCACGAAGCGGAACACGAAGATCATCGGTCTGTCCGTCGATCCGGTAGCCGATCACGAGCGCTGGAAAGGCGATATCACCAAGGCGACCGGTGCGACGGTCAATTACCCGATGATCGGCGATCCCGAGCTGAAGGTCGCCCAGCTCTACGAGATGCTCCCTGCGGATTCCGGCACGACGAGCCAGGGCCGAACGCCCGCCAACAACCAGACGGTCCGCAATGTCTTCTTCATCGGGCCGGACAAGCTCATCAAGGCCATGCTCATCTATCCGATGAGCGCGGGACGCAACTTCGATGAAGTCGTGCGCCTGCTCGATGCCCTGCAGCTGACGACGAAGCACAAGGTCGCGACGCCTGCGAACTGGAAGCCCGGCGAGGACATTGTCATCTCGCCCGCGGTCTCCGAGGAGGAGGCCCGCAAGCTCTATCCGGACGGGTGGAAGAGCCTGACCCCGTACCTGCGCGTGGCCCGCCAGCCGCGGGACTGAGC
>JBOHZR010000261.1:0-4411 GCA_050738595.1 Steroidobacteraceae bacterium
GGATCACGATCGACGAATCGAAGTTCAGAGACCTACGCGACCGCGTAAGTCGCTCAAAGAAAATGCGTAAACACCCCGATGTGCGTAAGCTTGCAGAACGAGGTGCAGTATGAGGTCACCGTGTCGAGCGATCGCGACAGGGTCACGCAGAGGGCGACGGCCGCTGCCGCCCGCAGTGCGTAGCCAAGCAGCGCAGCCGATCCCGGCAGCTGCCGCCGGCCGTAGCGCAAATACGTGCGCGCGCGGAGCGCATGACCCGAGCGCTCACGGCGCTCGCGCTGCCGCCTCCAGACGAGCACGACGACAGCGAACTGCAGCGCGCCCCCGGCCAGGACGAGTGATGCCCGCAGCAACGCCCCATGCAGGCCCGAGGGGTAGGCTCCGGCGACGAACAGCGCGATGGACCATTGGAGCGCGATCCACCACGGCCCCACGCCGAAGGCGAGCGCCCAGCCGCACACGCCCGCCCAGATCGCCGCGGCGATGACGAGCGCAGGCCACGACTCACCGAGAAGCGAGCCGAAGATGGCCGACGTGGTCATGCCGAGGGCAGCGAAGAGCATCGGAGCGGACTTGTTGCGCGTGAAGCGCTGAAATGACCCGAAGCCGACGGAGATCGCGCCGCCCGCCGTAACGAGCGCACCGCCCGTGTGGCCGCTCGCAATCCCGGCTGCGAGCAGAACGGCGATTGCGGGCAGACAGAGGAGGCCGCCCCGGGCGTCCTCGGCGAATTCCGCCCTCAACCGAATGTGACCTCGAGCGCGCCAAGCGCACCGGCCCCGGCGCCGGTGCCGGGGCCGCTGTACTCGGCTCGATAGGAATTGCCCGGCACGATTGCGATCGCGGGAGTCAACGTGCCCGTGAGGATGATCTGTCCGCGCTCGAGGCGCTCGCCCGCGCGAGCGAGCGTCCTCGCGAGCCAGGCAACCGCCTCGGCCGGATGACCCATGACCGATGAGGCGGCGCCGGATTCGATGGGTTCGCGATTGCGGTAGAGCGTCGCGCTGATCGCGGCAACATCGACGTCGCCTGGCGCGATGCCGCCGCTGCCGAGCACGACCGCCCCGTGCGCGCCGTTGTCCGCGATCGCATCGCCCAGCACGCGCGAGGCGTCGGTGCGCTGCGCGACGATCTCGAATGCGGGCACGATGCGCTCGGTTGCCTCGAGCGCTTGCGCACGACTCACGTCCGCGCCTGCAAGATCGGCCCCGAGAATGAATGCGAGCTCCACTTCGATCCGCGGTCTCGGAAATGCCGCCGCGCGGATACGCGAGCCGCTCGCGAGCACGCCCTGCGCGAGAATTCTTCCGTACATCGGCTCGGCTGCCCCGAAGAGCGCCTGAGTCGCTGTCGAGGTGAGCCCGACCTTGTAGCCGACCGCCCGCACGCCGCCCGCGCACAGCGCCTCGAGCCAGGAGCGCTGGATGCGATAAGCGTCCGCGATCGTCAGTCCCGGGAAGGTCTGTCCGAGAGAGCCGATGGGCCTCCCGGTGCGGGCCGCATCGAGCAGACCCTCGACACAGCTGCGGCATTCCTCGTCGGTCAGCATGAGCATCTCTGCGCGCCCGGCGCGCTCAGAAGAAGGCCTGCAGGCCGGTCTGCGCTCGGCCGAGAATCAGCGCGTGGATGTCGTGCGGTCCCTCGGACGTGTTCACCGTCTCGAGGTTCTGGGCGTGGCGGATCACGTGGTACTCGCTTTGAATGCCATTGGCGCCGTGCATGTCGCGTGCGAGGCGCGCGACCTCGAGCGCTTTGCCGCAATTGTTGCGCTTCACGAGCGAGATCAGCTCCGGGGCGGCATCGCCCGAGTCGAACAGCCGCCCCAGCCGCAGCGCCGCCTGCAGCCCGAGCGCGATCTCGGTCTGCATGTCCGCGAGCTTTCTTTGAAAGAGCTGGGTCTGCGCGATCGGGCGCCCGAACTGGATGCGCTGCATCCCGTAATCACGCGCCCGCTGCCAGCAATCCTCGGCCGCGCCCATGACGCCCCACGCGATGCCATAGCGGGCCCGGTTGAGGCACTCGAACGGGCCCTTCAGTCCCGAAACGCCGGGAAGCAGCTGCGCGTCCGACACCTCGACGCCGTCCATCACGATCTCGCCGGTGACGGACGCGCGCAGCGACAGCTTGCCGCCGATCTTCGGTGCCGAGAGCCCCCTCATCCCCTTCTCGAGGATGAACCCGCGGATCGCACCGTCCTCCGCGCTCGCTTTCGCCCAGACGATGAACACATCGGCGAGCGGGCTGTTGGAGATCCACATTTTCGTGCCGGTCAGCCGGTAGCCTCCCGGCGTTTTTTCCGCGCGCGTGGCGAGACTTGCCGGATCCGAGCCGGCGCCCGGCTCCGTGAGCCCGAAGCAGCCGATCCACTCCCCGCTCGCGAGCCGCGGCAAATAGCGGCGGCGTTGTGCTTCGGTGCCGAACGCGTAAATGGGATGCATGACGAGCGAAGATTGAACGCTCATCATGGAGCGATAGCCCGAATCGACGCGCTCGATCTCGCGCGCGGCGAGGCCGTAGGCGACGTACGAAGCACCGGCGCCCCCGCATTCCGCGGGAAGGGTCATGCCGAGCAGCCCGAGCGCGCCGTACTCCCTGAAGATCGCCGCGTCGGTGCGCTCCTGCAAGTAATCTTCCGTCACGCGAGGCTGCAGACGCTCCTGGGCAAAATTTCGCGCGGAATCGCGCACCATGCGCTCCTCGTCCGTGAGCTGCTCATCAAGCAAAAAAGGGTCGCGCCAGTTGAACTCCGCGCTCACCGCGAGCGTCCTCGGGCGAGCGCGAACGCGAGCAGCACGTTGCCGGGCATGCCGCGCGTGACGGCATAGCCGGATCCCACGAAGAGCATTCCGCCTGCGACCGTCGGCCCGGCCGAGCCCATCGATCCGCCTTGCCCGGACACGCCGTTGACGGTCCGATACGGGCGCGCCGTATCGAATTCCCAGAGCTTGCGGCCGTCCCGCGTCGAGAGCGCGAGCAGCCTTCCGTCGTAGCCGCCGACGAACACCACGCCGGGAATGACGGTCGGTGCTGCCGAATAACTCAGGCTCGCAGGCCTCGCGGCGCCTCGGCCCGAAGGGTCCGCTTGCTCGGTGTCGATGAGCGGCACGGACCAGCGGATCGTGCCGCTTGCGAGATCGACGGCCACCATCTCTCCCACGGCGAGCGGGTAGTAGACGCTGCGCGCATCGGCCGCGCCGCCGAAGAGGACGCCGACCATGGTGTTGGTGGGATTCGGCACCGCCTGAATGCGCCACACGACGGCGCCGTTGTGGTCGGGATCGAGAGCGACGACGCGCCCGTCCTTGGTCGCAAACACCACCACCCGCTTGCCATTGGGGAGCCGTCGCAGAATCGGTGAATTGCCGATGTCGCGATCGGGCCCGAGCGGCCGTGGACAGGCCAGGGGCGGATGGGCGCCGCCGCAGCCTCCGATCCAGGCATCGTTCGCCGTCGCCTGATGGAACCATTCGACGCGGCCATCCGAGCGGTCGATCGCGAGCACCGAGTCCGAGCGCGGCGAGGCGGGCGAGGTCTCGGCATCGCCCGTACCGACGTACAGCACGTGGCGCAGCTGATCGATCGTCGGGGCATCCCAGATCGAGCCGCCTGCGGGAGCCCAGAGTTGCGTCTGTTGGTCATTGCGGCCGATCGGACGCGGTGCCTGCGCGATCACGTAACTCTTCCAGCGCGGCTCGCCGGTTGCGGCGTCGAGCGCGACGACACTGCCCCGAAACGTGCAGCAGGGATAGCTCGGTGTCGCCGCCGCAAACCCCTCGGAGGCGGAGACCGGCACGTACACCACCCCGTCGCTCACGGTCGGGGCGCCGGTGATCCGCGCAGCGAAATGGTTCTCGACCTTGCTGCGCCAAAGCAGCCCTCCGGTGCGCGCATCGAGCGCGTAGACGTTTGCCTTGTTGTCCCCGAAGTAGACGGCGTACTTCACCCCGGGGCGGCCCGTCACGCGCGCGATGCTGGCCGCGGTGCGCACCGAGCCCAGCGCCTCGAAGGACCAATACGCGCAGCCCGAGCGCGCAGCGAGCGAGTAGAAGAAGCCGATGTCGCTGCCGACGAATACCCTTCCCGAGGCGACCGAGGGCTGAGCGAACGCCGAGACGCCCTGCGGAAATCCGAATGCCCATTTGAGCGCGAGCCGGGAAACGTTGCGCTCATCGAGCCCCGCGGCGCGTGCCGTCTGGAAATGTGCGTTGTCGAGGCCGTTCCCCCAGCCGTTCCATTGCGGCTCCGAATCCGGCGCGGCCATCGCGGGATTGCGTGTGCAGCGCCCGGCCATCTTGCGCACGTCGCCTTCCGCGGCGCTGCCGAGGGGCCGTCCGCTCATGAACTCCGCGACACCCCGTTTCTGTGCGTCGGTGAGGTGCTGGGCCTCGGCCTTCATCACTCCCGTCGTGAG
>JBOHZR010000262.1:0-6270 GCA_050738595.1 Steroidobacteraceae bacterium
GCTCAATTCGACGCTCGCTGCCGCGCGCGCCGGCAAGCGCCTGTTGCTTGCAAACAAGGAATCCCTGGTGATGGCGGGCCCGCTGCTGCTTGCCGAGGTGCGCGCCTCGGGCGGGGAGCTGCTGCCCATCGACAGCGAGCACAACGCGATCTTTCAGTGTCTGCCGCACGGTGCGCGGCCGGGGTCCCCGCCCGCAGGGGTGCGCCGGGTGCTGCTCACCGCCTCCGGGGGGCCGTTCCTCGATTGGTCTCACGAGGCCATCGCGGCTGCGACGCCCGATCAGGCGTGCGCGCACCCGAACTGGATCATGGGACGCAAGATCTCGGTCGACTCCGCGACGCTGATGAACAAGGGCCTCGAGCTCATCGAGGCCTGCTTCCTCTTCGGTCTGCCGCCCGAGTGCGTGGACATCGTGGTGCACCGTCAGAGCATCGTGCATTCCCTGGTCGAATACGTCGACGGCTCGGTGCTCGCGCAACTGGCGGCGCCCGATATGCGCACGCCGATCGCCCATGCGCTCGCCTGGCCGGATCGGATCGAGGCGGGGGTGCAGTTCCTCGACCTAGTCCGCACGGCCCGGCTCGATTTCCGCGCGCCCGACACGGAGAAATTCCGCTGTCTCGCGCTCGCGCAGGCGGCGGCGCGCGCCGGGGGGTTGCATCCGGTGGTGCTCAATGCGGCAAATGAAATCGCCGTCCATGCCTTCCTCGAGGGCCGATTGAACTTTCTCGACATCGCCGCGGTCATTGATTCGGTGATCGGCAGGACCTCTGGGGGGGGGATCGGCAGTCTGGATGACGTGCTGCAGGCGGACGCGGAGGCGCGCAGCCTCGCTCGCGAGGGATGCGAGCGCCGGCAGGGTCGCATGCGCGGCGGGCGCGTGCGGGGCGAGGATCATTTGCAGGCGCTGCGGTCAGCGCCCGCAGCGCTCGTCGATCCGGCATCTCAGGGGCGCGCCGAGGACGGCGGCTCCGTACACGAATAGCGGCGCGATGCGCGCCGACGATTAGAACTTCCTCTTAGAGCTCGAGCTCCTCGATCGGTGGGTCCCGAATGATGCGTCATGCGTTGGTGGTCTCCTTCGTGCTTCTCATTTGCTCCGCCGCAGCTGCCGCTCAGGACGTAGGCGGCGCTGCCGGGGCCGCCGAGTCCGGCGCGTCCGACTTCACGGTCGGTGACATCCACATCGAGGGATTGCAGACCATCTCGGAGGGCACCGTCTTCAACTACCTGCCCGTGAACATCGGCGACCGGCTCACGCCGGCGCGGGTGCGCGAGGCGATCCGGGCGCTCTATCAGACCGGCTTCTTCCGCGATGTCCAGCTGCGCCGCGAGGGCAACACGCTCATCGTCGTCGTCCTCGAGCGCCCGACGATCGACAGCTTCGAGATCACCGGCAACAAGCTCATCAAGACGGAGGACCTGCAGAAGTCGCTGCGCAACGTCGGCCTCGCGAGCGGCAAGAAGTTCGACCGCTCCGTGCTCGATGACGTGACGAGCTACCTCACCGACCAGTACTTCGCCCACGGCAAGTACGCGGTCAGCATCGATGCGAAGGTCGACAACGAGGCCGGCAACCGCGTGAAGGTGAAGGTCACCATCAAGGAGGGCAAGACCGCGAAGATCCGCGAGATCAACATCGTCGGGAACCGCCGCTTCTCGGACAAGGAGATTCGCTCGACTTTCACTTTGCGCACCCCGAACCTGCTGTCCTGGTACAAGCAGGACGACCAATATTCGCGCGAGTCGCTGCAGGGGGATCTCGAGAAGCTGCGCTCCTATTACATGGACCGCGGATACGCGAACTTCCAGATCGACTCGACGCAGGTGCAGATCTCCCCGGAGAAGCAGGACATCTACATCACGATCGGCATCGAGGAGGGCCAGGTCTATCGCATCGGGGCCGTGAAGCTCGCGGGCACCTTCGTCGTGCCGCAGGCCGTGCTTCAGCAGTTCGTGCTCGTCGCGCCGGGGGAGATCTTCTCCCGGCGGCTGATCACCGCGACGCAGACGCTCATCCAGAACCGCCTTGGCCAGGACGGCTACGCTTTCGCCAAGGTCGAGCCGGTGCCGACGGCGAACGCCGCGACGCATCGGGTCGCGCTCACGTTCTTCATCGATCCGGGCAATCGCGTGTACGTGCGCAACATCAGCTTCTCGGGCGTGAGCAAGATCAACGACGTGGTGCTGCGGCGCGAGCTGCGCCAGCTCGAGGGGGGCTGGCTCTCGAACGCCGAGATCGAGCGCTCGAAGCTGCGCATTCAAAGGCTTCCGTACGTCAAGAAGATCGACTCCACGACCACACCGGTCGCGGGCTCGCCGGACCAGGAGGACGTCGACTTCAAGATCGAGGAGGGTACGGGCTCGCAGCTTTCCGGCGGCGTCGGCTACTCGGAGCTCTACAAGCTCACGCTGAACGGGAACTTCACCACCGCCAACTTTCTCGGCACCGGTCAGCGCCTCTCCGTCGATCTGGAGGGCGGGGCCTACAACAAGGTCTACAGCGTCTCGCACACGAATCCGTACTTCACGATCGACGGCGGTGCGCTCACGGAATCGATCAGCTTCAGCGACCAGAGCCAGTTCATCTCCTCATCCTCGCAGTTCC
Source organism: Steroidobacteraceae bacterium (assembly GCA_050738595.1). Classification (GTDB taxonomy): domain Bacteria; phylum Pseudomonadota; class Gammaproteobacteria; order Steroidobacterales; family Steroidobacteraceae; genus JASHUC01. The sequence goes on from JBOHZR010000262.1 coordinate 2,609, forward strand.
AGACGAAGCTGCTCACCGCCGGGCTCACCTGGGGCTACCCGCTCTCCGAGGAAATGGGCGTGAACTTCGGCCTGGATCTGCAGGACGCGCAGCTCGTGACCGTCGAGGGCTCGAGCGCGATACAGGCCATCCAGTGGGTACAGGAGAACGGACACTTCTATTCCGGAGTCGGAGGCACGCCGGTGCTCAATCCGCTGACGGAGACCTACGTCACGAATTCCTTCAGCATCTTCGGCACGAAGTTCTGGACGCCGGAGATCCTCGCCAGCTGGACCTACGACTCGCGCAACAAGACGCTCTTCCCCGACCGGGGCATGATCGTCTCGCTCTCCGGCACCTACACGCCGCCCGTCGATGTGGTGCAGTACTGGCGGACGAACTTCAACTACATGCAGTTCGTCCCGCTCTTCGGCAAGTTCACGATGGACTTCAACTTCCAGGCGGGCTACGGGCAGCCGCTCGGCAAGACGACATCCCTCCCGCCCTTCGCGCTGTACTACGGCGGCGGTCCGGACTCGGTGCGAGGCTTCTACCCCGGAACGCTCGGCCCGAAGGACCAGTATGGCAATCCTTACGGGGGGAACATGAATGTGCTCGGCCGGGCCGAGCTCATCGTGCCGATGCCGGCCAAGGTCGAGGCGAGCGCGCGGGTGAAGCTGTTCTTCGACATCGGGAATGTCTTCTTCACGGGGTCCGGCGCCTGCAGCAACGCCGTCACGAACCCCGCGGTAGCTCGCTGCACGCAGTTCTACGCGCCCCCGGTGGGGTTCGCGGAAGGCCAGTCCGTGTTCGGGGATATCGGCCCACCTGCCCGCTACAACTTCAGCTACAATAACTTGAAGAAGTCTGTCGGCCTTGCCGTGGAATGGCTGGCGCCCATGGGGCTCTTTCGCTTCAGCTACGCGCTGCCGCTCAATCCGCAGCGCGAGAACGACATTCCGGGGCAGGCGCTGACCTGGGGCGATGACGTCGAGCGCTTCCAGTTCGATGTCGGGCAGGCCTTCTAGGTCAGGACTCGTTCTAAATTCGAGATGCAACGGGCTGCAAGGCCCTTACACGGGGTGATTCTGTGGTGAAGTCAGTTCTCTGGGGCGCGGGCGCCGCGCTGATTCTCGCGGCGACTCCTGCCTTGGCCGAGCTCAAGATCGGATATGTCAACTTCCAGCTGCTGGCGCAGCAGTCGCCGCAGGCCCAAACGATCCAGCAATCGCTGCGCAGCGAGTTCCTGCCCCGCCAGCAGGAGCTCGCAAAGGAACAGAAGGCGCTGACCACCCGGGCGGATGCTTTCCAGCGCAACCAAGCGACCATGACGGATCAGCAGCGCGACGATGAGCAGAAGTATCTGCGTGACACAGACCGCGACCTGCAGGCCAAGAAGAGCGAATTCCAGGACGACGTCAATCAGCGCAAGAACGAGGAGCTCTCCCGGCTGCAGAAAGCGCTCATCGAGCAGGTGCAGACTTACGCGAAGGCTCAGGGCTTCGATCTCGTGCTCGCGGGCGATGTGATCTACGCGACTCCGACGATCGATCTGACCCCCGCGATTCTCGAGCGCTTGAAGGGCTCCCCGGGCTCGCTCGGCACCACCGCCCCGCGCGCCCGCAAGTCCTCCGGACACAGCAAGTAAGGGCGCGCCGGTCCTGCCGGCACGCCTCCCCGGGAGAGGAGCGTGACGATCTCGCTCGGCGAGCTCGCAGTGCGCTTCGGCTGCGAGCTGCGCGGGGATCCCGCGGTCGAGGTGGACAGTGTCGCAAGCCTCGGCCGCGCGCACCCGCGCGCGATCGCCTTCCTCGCTGATCCGCGCCTTCGGGGGCAGCTTCCGGATACGCGAGCTGCGGCGGTGGTGCTCGATCGGGAAAGCGCGGCGTCGTGCCGCGTCGCGGCGCTCGTCGCCGAAAATCCCCGCGCCACCTACGCGCGCATCGCCGCGCTCCTCAATCCACGCGAGCGGCCTCCCGCGGGCATCCATCCGAGCGCCGTGATTGGCCCGGGCGCGCGCATCGACGCTTCCGCGCACATCGCCGCGCTCGCCGTGATCGGGGCGCGAGCCGTGATCGGCGCGCGCGCGGTCATTGGGCCGCATGCCGTGATCGGGGAGGGCGCGAGGCTCGATGAGGAGGTGTGGCTCGTCGCGCGCGTGACGCTCGGGGAGCGCGTGACGATCGGCGCGCGCACGCTCGTGCATCCCGGCGCGGTGATCGGCAGCGACGGGTTCGGATTCGCCGAGGATTCGGGCGCATGGCTGAAGGTGCCGCAGGTCGGGAGCGTCCGCATCGGAGCGGATGTCGAGATCGGCGCGAATACCACCATCGACCGCGGCGCGATCGACGATACGGTGATCGAGGAGGGCGTGAAGCTCGATAATCTCATCCAGGTCGGCCACAACGTGCGCATCGGAGCGCACACGGCGATCGCCGGCTGCACGGGCATCTCCGGCAGCACGATCATCGGCCAGCATTGCATGATCGGCGGCGCCGTCTCGATCGGCGGCTGGCTCACGATCTGTGACAGCGTCGTCATTACCGGCACCTCGATGGTGAGCCATTCGATCACGCGCCCGGGGGTATACTCCTCGGGCATCCCCTTCGAGGAGGCGCGCAGCTGGCGCAAGCTCGTCGCGCGTTTCAAACGACTCTCCTCCCTCTACGACCGCGTCGCCGAGCTCGAGCAGCGAGCCGCAGGCGGCGGGCGTGCGGCCGGAAAAGGTGCCCGTGATGAGTGAATCGATCGAGATCGATATCCTTGGAATTCTGAAGCAGCTGCCGCACCGCTATCCGTTCCTGCTCGTCGACAGGGTGCTCGAGCTCAAACGGGGTGAGACCATCCGCGCGCTGAAGAACGTCACCTACGACGAGCCGTTCTTCGTGGGACACTTCGCGCACCGGCCCGTCATGCCGGGCGTGCTCATCATCGAGGCGCTTGCCCAGTCGGCAGGCATCCTCGCGTTCGTGACGGGCGGGGTGATCCCGGACGAGGAGACGAAGTTCTATTTCGTCGGCATCGACCGGGCACGCTTTCGCAAGCCCGTCACCCCTGGCGATCAACTGATCCTCACCGCCCGGCTCGAGCGTGCATTCAAAGGCATCTGGCGATTCTCGGCGACGGCGTACGTCGGTACCGACGAGGTCGCCGGGTGCGAGATGATGCTCGCGCCGGAGGCGGCCAAGTGATCGATCCGCGAGCGGTCGTCTCCCCTTCAGCCGAGCTCGCCGCCGATGTGACAGTCGGTCCCTTTTCGGTCATCGGATCCGGCGTGACGATCGGGCCTGGCACGGTCATCGGTCCGCACGCCGTCGTGAGCGGCCCGACGCGCATCGGAGCGGGCTGCCGCATCTATCAGTTCGCATCGATCGGCGAGGCGCCGCAGGACCGAAAATACGGCGGCGAGCCGACGCGGCTCGAGATCGGCGACCGGAACGTCTTCCGCGAGTTCTGCACCGTCAATCGCGGCACGGTGCACGACCGCGGCGTCACGACGATCGGCTCAGAGGGGCTGTTCCTCGCCTCGAGCCACGTCGCACACGACTGCGTGATCGGCGATCACGTCGTGTTCGCGAACTGCGCCTCGATCGGCGGCCACGTCGAGATCGGCGACTGGGTGCAGCTCGGCGGACTGTCCGCCGTCCACCAGTTCAGCAAGATCGGTGCGCACGCCTTCATCG
>JBOHZR010000263.1:0-5325 GCA_050738595.1 Steroidobacteraceae bacterium
GCAGTGGGTCGATACCTGTTACAGCGGCTCGGTCGCAACGGCCGGTGGGCTCGTGTTCGTGGGGCGCAGCGACGGCCGGCTCACCGCGCTCGATGAGCGCACCGGACGGCGCCTGTGGGAGTTCCAGACCGACGGCGGGGTCAATGCGCCCGCGAGCGTGTTCGAGCACGGCGGCAAGGAGTACGTCGTCGTCCTGGCAGGCGGGACGACGCTCGCGGGCAGCAAGCACAGCGACGGCCTGTGGCTGTTCTCGCTCGACGGCAGGATCAACTCCCTGCCGCGCGGCTCGGCGGACCCGGGGCCACGCCGCATCGGCGGCCGCCCGGGAGGCGGTGCCGGCGCGGATGTCTCTGCACTGCTCGCCGGTCCGGCGAATCCGCAGAAGGGCCAGGTGATCTTCACGACCACCTGCGTCGTCTGCCATGGCGTGACGGGCCAGGGCGGCACCCACGGCGGTGCGAAGCTCACGCATGCGCTGACCCGCCTGGGCGTCGCGACCGTCCTCATGCACGGGCGTAACGACATGCCCTCGTTTGGATCGGCGCTTTCCCCGCAGCAGCTGCGCGACATCACCGCGTACGTGATGCAGCTCGCCGCCAAGCACTGAGGGGGCCCCCATCGGGGGACGCCCTGTTCCGCGCGAACGGCCGCGGTCAGTGCTTTCGCGAGGCGAGGTCGTTCACGATGTAAGCCGCCACGTCGTTGAGCTCGTCCGCCGAGTAGACGGAAGAGAACGAGGGCATGTTGTGGCGGCCGGTGCTCGAAGTGTCGAGAATCGATTGCCGGCTCAAGCCGTTGACGAGCGGCGGCCCGCCGCCCTCCCCGCCCCGGCCCGTATCCCCGTGGCACGGCAGGCAGGCGCTGCGATAGATCTGCGCGCCGTTCCGCGCATTCGCCGCGCGTGTCGGCATGGGCTTCTTGGGCGCGGCACCGCGCCGCCCGAACGCACCCGCCGGGCCTGCGCCGGCCGCACCGCCCGCTTCGGCCGAAAGCTCGGGGATCTTCCCATCGAGGGAGAACATCCAGATCCCGTCCCCACGCTTGCCGTTCGCAAACACTCCGCCGCCCGCGTGCACGACGACGTACTGCTTGCCGCCATACTCGAACGTCGTCGCGGTGGTATTGACGCCCGCATCGGTGCGGAACTGCCAGAGCTTCGCTCCGGTACTGCTGTCGAGCGCGGTGAGCCGCCCGTCGCTGCGGCCAACGAAGAGCAACCCACCGGCCGTCACGATCGAGCCGCTGTAGCAGAGCTCCCGCCAGCTCTGGCGCCACACGAGGCGGTTGGTCGTCACGTCGAGCGCGGCGAAGATGCCGCGATCGTTCGCCTCGGCCTGGCCGAAGTGCCCGCCCATGTAGATCTTGTCGTCGCCCGGCTTCCCGAGCTCGGGATTGACCACGAACGTGCTGATGCGATCGGAGGCGCACACGTACAGCAGGTGCTTCGAGGGATCATAAGAGCTCGGCGGCCAGTTGGCCCCCCCCATCGTCGCGGGCTTGACCATAACCTCGCGGGTCCAGAACGGGGTGAAGATGCGCCCGTGATTGGGAATCTCGCCCGTGCCGGGAATGAGCGGCGCATCTTCCGGCACGATGTCGATCTGCTGCGGCACGATGGCATCGCCGACCGGATAGGGCTGCGTGGGCGAAGTCGCCTGCCGGGGCTCCTGGGGCACCGGCCGCTCGACGATGCCGATGAGCGGCTTGCCGGTCTCGCGATCGAGGATGTAGGCCCAGCCGGTCTTGGAAACCTCGAGGAGTCCCTTTCTCATCCGGCCGCCGATCTGCGCATCGAACAGGATGATTGGATTCGGCGAGTCGTAGTCCCAGATATCGTGGTGCACCTGCTGGAAATGCCAGCGGTACTTTCCCGTCTTCGCATCGACCGCGACGATCGAGACCGTGAACAGATCGTTGCCCGGGCGGACAGAGCCGTTGAGGTTCGGGCCGGGATTGCCGGTCGAGAAGTACAGCATCCCGAGCTCAGGATCGACCGCAGGCGTCTGCCACACCGGGGCACCGCCGTGCTTCCAGGCATCCGAGTTCTTCGGCCAGGTATCGTGGCCGAGCTCCCCGGGTCCGGGCACCGTATAGAAGGTCCAGATGAGCCGACCGCTGCTCGCATCGTAGGCCTTCACGCGGCCGCGGACGCCCATCTCCCCGCCGCTGAAACCGATGATGACCATGCCATCGTAGTAGAGCGGCGCGGCCGTGATGCTGAAGCCCTTCTGCCAGGGCTCGCCCTGCACGGACCACGCCACTTTGCCCGTGCGCTGATCGAGCGCCACGATCTTCCCATCGAGCTGGCCGACGTAGACCTTGCCCTCTCCCAGGGCGACGCCGCGATTCGAGCGGCCGATGGGATTGCCGGCGTGCGGGTCGATGTGCGCGCGATACGCCCAGAGGACCCGTCCGGTGGGCACGTCGATCGCGAAGACGTCATCCGCGCCGTTCGAGGCGTAGAGCACGCCGTCGTACTCGAGGATCTGCGTCTGTCCGGAGTTGCCCGGACCCGCCCCCGAGCCCATCGAGGTGCGCCAGAGTGCCTTCAGCCGGGCGACGTTCGAGCGGTTGATCAGCGTCAAGGGCGAGTAGCGCTGATTGAAGATATTGCCGCCGTTGGTGATCCAGTTCGTGCGCGGCAGCGCCGTGAGCTGCCTCGTCGTGAATGCGGGTGCGGACGCGATACGGTCCGCGCCGAGCGCCACCCCCGCCGCCGCGAGCGCGCCGATCCCGAGTGCCATCACGCCACGCATGCGCTACCCCTTTGAGGCCGCTCGCTGCGCGGCCCGCGAAATTCTTGCGCCGTCCGGTCCGATCGATACCGGGGCTCACTGCAGCTCGGTCTGCCCCTGAGCATTGACCGGATTGCGATTGTTCTCATCGCAGATGAACTCGAGGAGATTCTGCGTGCGCGAGCGATGGTACGTGTAGGCGCTGTGCCAGGGTTTCGCGAGCGCGAGAGGATCCTCGACCGTCATCTCATCGACCAGCTTGTTCGGATCGCCCTTCACGAGATGGATGTGCTCGATGATGTGCATCCGGTCGCTGTGCTTCATGCCCATGCCGAGCTCGGTGGCGGTCTTGAAGCCGATCGTGTCGACGACGAGCGTGCCGCCCTGCCAGTGCCCGATCGAGTTGCCATAGAAGGTCGGGTCGAGATCATCCGCGTCCGGATGCTTGCGCCCATCGGTGAAGATGTTGCGCCACTGCATCCACGCCTCGAAGTGCATGGTCACTCGCCCGGGCGTGAACAGGAACTCGATGGGGTATTGACCGACACCCATGATGCCCGGCATCCCCGGAGGTCTGCAGTACGAGGCGTAATGCGGCACGTTGCCATGCGTCGCCTTGACTTCCTTCTGCCACTGCCCGTAGTCCGCGAGATACTTGCCTTTGAGCTGCGGCCGCTCGCGCCTTGCGCCGGGCGCGGGCGGGAAATTGAGATACCAGATCCCGCCCCAGTCCGGCAGGCGATCGAGCGCCGCGTAATGGCCCTTCGGCAAGGCGGCGGGATAGGCGTGACCGGTTCCCTCGGAAGCGCCCGAGGAATCATCCGCGGCACCGGCGCCGGAGGCGCCGGCAGCCGACGCCGTGGCGGCGGCGGTGGCCAGGGCGCCTGCGCATGCCGCGCTCAGGATCGCCGCCGCAAGCAGAGATCGAAGTTTCATCGAGGCCACCGTTCGACGACTCGTGGTTCGGGGGGGAAGCGAGTATAAGTCGAATCGAAACCCGGTGGTCACGCCCCCGCATGTGTTTCCGCCGTGCGGCCGCACTCCCCCGGGTATTCTTGACATGTCATCACGGACACCGTGCATCACGCTCGTCAAGCACGAGCCGGAGTGAAGCGATGAGACCGGGACTCACCGGACTGTTGGCTGCCGCGGCGCTCGCCGCAAGCGGAGCCGTCCTTGCCCATCATTCCTTCGCGATGTTCGATCAATCGCGGATGCTGCCGCTCAGCGGGACGGTCCACGATTTCCAGTGGACCAACCCGCACGCCTTCATCGATCTCGACGTACCGAATGCGGCAGGCGGCGTCGATCTCTGGAAGGTCGAGCTCAACAGCCCGAATAATCTCGAGCGGCAGGGCTGGCACATCCACACCATGCACCCGGGGGACAAGGTCACCGTGGTCATCAATCCGCTGCGCGACGGCGCAAAGGGAGGATTGTTCGTGTCCGTGAAGCTGCCAAACGGCCGGGTGCTCAAGGACCCCACTCGCAGAGGCCACGGACCCATCAATGTTCCGCGGACTCATTGAGCCGGGAGACGGTCGACCGATGATGCGCCTCGGGGATCGGGGGCCAGCCGCCGCAGCCTGTGTAGTGCTCGCGCTCGGCGCACTCGCCGGGGCTGCACCGGCGACGGTGGCGGCGCCGCAAGGGACGAGCGAGCGAGCGGCGGCGAGATGTGACCGGACGTGCCTCGAAGGCCTCGTGGAGCAGTACCTCGGGGCGTTGTTCGCGCACGACCCGGCGCGCCTCTCGAGGACGCCCGACGTGCGGTTCACCGAGAACGGCCAGCCGCTCGAGCTCGGCGATGGGCTGTGGCGCACGGTGACCGGCAAGGGAACGTTTCACCTCACCGTGCCGGATGAGGCCGCCGGTGAAGTCGCGTGGTTCGGCTCGATTCGCGAGGCGGGCGCCCCCGCCATGCTCGCGCTGCGCCTGGGCGTGCGCGGCCGGCGCATCGCCGAGATCGAGACCCTCGTCCAGCGCAGCGACCGCTCGGCGCTCGGCTTCGAGAAGATCGGCTATCACTGGACAGAGGTTATTCCCCCCGCCGAGCGCATGTCTCGCGACGCTCTCGTGCATACCGCGAACCTCTACTTCTCCGGCATCCAGTTGAACGACGGCAAGGGGGTCTACCCCTTCGCGCCGGACTGCAATCGGATCGAGAACGGCGCGTTCACCACGAACGTGCCAACACCCCCCGGTCAGAAGCGGCCCGATCCGCGGACCGCGAACATGTACTCCGCCCAGTGGAGCTGCCTTGAGCAATTCAAGTCGGGTCTGATTCATTTCGTCTCGCGAGTGCGCGACCGACGATTCGTGGCCGTCGATCCGGAGCGGGGCATCGCGTTCGCGTTCGGCTTCTTCGACCACGCGGCGGGCGACACGCGCACATTCCAGACTCCGGACGGGCGCACCATGACCGCGGGCCCGAAGCAGCCTTGGACGTGGGAGCTTGCGGAGACGTTCCAGATCGAGCGCGGAAAGATCCATCAGATCATGGCGATCATGAATCATGTCGAGTACGGCATGAATTCCGGCTGGAGCACGTGGGAGCAAGGCCGCTCCGACCGCGCGCGATACCTCGGCC
>JBOHZR010000264.1:0-8817 GCA_050738595.1 Steroidobacteraceae bacterium
CGATGGCGCGGCGGATTGAAAGTGCACCGCTGCTCATCGGGGCTGATCCTTCGCGATCTGCGTCCGATCGAGGACGCGCTGGGCGCGCTCGGCCTGGCGAGCTTCATCGGCCCAGTACTGCGCCGCGCGCACGTGAAAGTCCGCCGAGCGGCGATCCTTCTCGATGAGCTGCTCGGCGCTCAGGCGGCGCTCCGGGGCGAGGATGCGCGCGATCATCACCGCCTCGCGCAGCGCTTCGAGATCGCAAAGGCTCAGCGTCAGGACATAGAGCGGCTCGATGCGCTCGGGCTCCAGGGGAACGGCACCTTCCGGGAGTGCGGTCACAACACGCGCTCCAGGTCCTTGCGCAGCTCCCCGATCCATCGGATAGCGTCACGGTTGGCCGTACGGGCGCAGGCGATGCACTGGGGCGCGAGAAAGTGCTGCCCGTTCGCTCCGTACGTGCGCGCTTGCTTCATCCAGTGGTTGCGCCGGCGCACGCATCGCAGGATGCGGTGGACATCGAGTCCGAGTTCGCTGCGCGCGTGGGCGCCCTGAATGTCGCGGAAGGTGGGCTGCGCGCTCATCGGAGCGCCCCTTGCGCAGCCGCGGACCCGCGATCATCGATCCCGTTCTTGAATCGGCCGAGCAGCCGATCATCCGCCCCGAACGTGATGCCGAGCAGTCGCTGCCACTCGAACACCGTGTGATCTGCGCCGTCCGTGATGATCACGCGTACCGTCGTGCCGAGCTTCGCCCCGACACAGCTGCAGTAATGCAGTGCCGCCTTGACCGCTTCCTCGCCGGGGACGAAGCGGCGCACGGCCTCGTACGTCTCATCGGGGAAGAACTGGAAGACGGAGAAACGTTCCATCAGATCCGCCCCGCCCCGGCCCGTGCGATCTCGATGAGCGTGCGCGAGAGATCGGGCTCCAAGGGCCCCAGCCCGAGCGGTATGGCGGGCGCGGCGCTTGCCCGATCGAGGATCGCGGTCGCCGCACGATCGCCGGCGCGCGAGCGATCGATGAGGGCGGCCCAGTCCGCCTGGCTCAGCCGCTCGAGGCCCTTGTGAGGCACGAACCGATAGAGCTTGTCACCCGCCGCATTGCTCAGAAGGTAGGCATCCGGGGCGTAATCCCCTGGCGTGGGAAGAGCGGCGCGGACGGTGAGGGTGAGGAACCCGACTCGGACTTCCGAGCCGACTTCCCAACACTGCTTGGACCTGGTGATCATGGCTGCCTCCCGAAACTCGACGGGAGGTATTAAACGCCATGTTTAAGCGACTGTCAACGTTTTGTTTATGGTCTGGGCGAGATCGTCAAGTGAGACGGGACACGCCCTTAAAAATCAGGGAACGAGCGGAACGCGAGGATCGAGCCGATGGAGCTGCGCGAGCTCGGAGAGGTCGACCGGCGGGAAATCTTTCTCCGCTCGGTATTGAAGATAAGCGATGGATGGCAAAGAAACTGCCCCCGGTTTTGTACCACGCGCCATAAATATCGCGAGAATGGTGGAACCCAACTCTCGGTCAGGAAGCTGCCACAGACAGCGAGGAATAGATACGCTAGTACAAAAGAATGGGGAAAAGGTGCTACGGCGTTTCTCATCGCGAAGCCTGACGTACAGTGCATCACCGCCAGAGGTTGACCACTGCAACATTACAAAGTGATATCCGTGCCGCGGAGGCGGCGCATGGTAATGCGACCAGATCGGTCCGGCTTGCAGCATGATAGCGCTACTAATTCCCGCAACCTCATTAGATCCCACACGAACAATTGGAAGGCGACCGTCAACGAATACGTGACTTTGTATCTCGCGAAGGTGATGCTGAGCCGCGATCGCGCGAACCTTACGATCGATGTATTCGGATTCCGTCCCTACCCATATGGTATTGGCGTCTATCTGATCGATAAGGTAATCGCCCCATGGTGTCTGAACGCGAGTGGCGAAATCAGGTCCGGGAGAGAACCTAATTATGGTATCTGCGGAAGCGACAGCGACGCACGCCATCGCAGCCATCGCAAATCCTATCGCGAGGATGGCTCGTCTGATCGCTCCAGTAGTTGCAACACTTCCCATGGTGGCAATAACCTCTCAAACTGGTCCGCTGCATCAGTCAGGCGACGCGCGATTTCCTGCGCCGGAGCTGCCCCGCGAATTGGCCTTCGATCTTTTGTGTGTCGACGCCAAGCGCCCTCAACTCGGCCTGCAGCACGAAGCGCTCTATGATGAGCTCTAGAATGTGCTTTTGCCGGTCATCTAGAAGGTTAAAACGTCCGCGCTCGATGGCGAACGGCCATGGCGACTCGGAGGTCGGCGAAGCGGTAGGGCTACTCTCACCAAGGAGTTCCTGGATCGTGTGACGAGTGACCTTCGCGGCTTTGGCATGGAAAGTGGCCGGCATTCCGCGCCGCTTCCAGTTCGTCACCCGTTGGGGTGATACGCCAAGTTCCTTGGCGAAGGCTGATTCGCCCATATCTAGCCCTTTCGCCCATCGCAGAGCGCGATCAATCGGACGCTCGGCCGGGTTCACTTCTTCTCCCATTCCTCCAATCCTAAACAGGCCGTTTAGGTGCGTGTTACACGTTTCGTTTGACTTTTCTTTAAACGAAGCGTTTAAATCCCAGTCATGAACTCGACCGAAACCACTCGACTCATTGCTGCCGCTGGCGGCGATATTCTCTTCGCGAAGCTCCTCGGACTCGACACGGCCCGGAAGGGCGTGCAGCAGCGCGTGAACAACTGGAAGCGGCGCGGGCTGCCAAGCAAGATTTTTGTTGAGCATTACGAGGCGCTCAGAGAGCTCGAACGGCAAAGAAATGCACCACATAGTCAGTAGCTTGACAGTTTCCGTGGCACATCTACTGGCAAGTACGGGCAGCTCGTTGTGCGAGTAGTCGCTGGTAACCAACTGACGCTCGAATTTGAGCCTTCAATTCGGCAGCGCTTTCCGACGCTACGGCAGTGCGTGCACTACACGGTACTGCAGGATACTCGGGGGATTCGCAACGTCGCTGCGGAGTGCGATCTCTCGGAATCTGAGCTGTCACGGCGGCTTGCTAAACAAAAGAAGGGTCATCCTCGATCCTGTGATGTCGATCTGATGGTCGCGATCATGCGATCGACACGCAATCTACTACCTATTCAGTGGCTCCTCGCCGAGTTCGTTCCAGATGATCGCACGCGCCTCATCTCAGCACTCGCTGCGGCCGAATCACTGCTCCCGCAGCTGCAGGGGGTGATCGGGGAGCTTCAAAGATCGAATAAGGATGGCACGGCACCGAGGCGATGAGCCGATCGAGCTGACAGGCCGCGCGCTGAATCCCTGGCAGGGATCGGGCGCGATGACGGGTTCCGGCCCCATGACGGGCCGGGAAGGGTGAACGGGGTATGGTTCGATTCGATAACGGGGCAAGTGGCACAGCACGTGCTACCGCTCATCTGCGCGCCGCGTCATTCACCCTCGGTGCGCATTCTCTGGCCCCGGGTCGACTGCCAGCGCCCGGGGTCGCTTCTTTCCCCTCGATCGATCATCAGTTCGCCGCGCTGGAGCGGCCCGGCTGATGGCCAAAGAGCCATTCCTGCCGCTCTTCTTCGGCGATTTCCTCGCCAGTACCTCCGAATGGGAAGGCGAGGAGCGCGGGCTATACCTGCTGCTGCTTGGGTATGAGTGGTCACTCGGTTCGCTGCCGGCCGAGCCGCGGCGCCTGTGCAAACTCGTCGGCTGGGACTGGAATCTCTTCGAGCAATGCTGGCAGAGGGTCGGGACGAAATTCGTGCCTGATGGCGAGCGCCTGCGAAACGCGCGCCTTGAAGCGCACCGCACCAAGGCGGCCCAAATCGCGGCGCGCAACGCCCAAGCGGGGCGCCGCGGGGCGCAAGCAAGGTGGGGAAGAGACGCCAATGAGGATGGCGGCCGCCATTTTAACGATGGCGGGGCGGCAGCTAATTTATTGGCTGACGCTACGAAATTTAATGGCGTTCGCCATATACCCACTATAGCGGACGCTATCAAAACCGATGACGCGCGCCACAAAAGCGCCAATGGGGGGGCTATCGGTTTCGCCATAGCATCCAATCCAATCCAATCCAATCCATCCAATCCAGACCCTCCAGAGAGGACGTCCCAAGACTCACACACCATGCCACCTTCCGCGCGCGCGGGCGTGAGCGTGATCGCGGGAGGGGATGCTTGGCGGGATGTCGGATGTGACCCAGAGGCGTACGAGTCCTGGCTGCGGTATCGGGACGAAGCCGGCGACAGCGTCCCCGCCTCCGTGCGTATCGAGCACGCGAAGTGGTTGCGGGCAAAGGGCACGGCCGATCAGCAGCGCACGATCATCGCCGAGCTCGTGAGGCTTCAGTTCAAGCGGCTCCATGATCCGTTTCACCCAACGAGCGGCGCGGGTCCCTCAAGCGCCGAACCGGCCAAGCGCACCTGGCGGCCTGACCCCAAGGACGACGTGCCGCAGCGGGAGGACGCGTGCTAGCCACCGAATTCGCCGAGTTCGAGCGCGAACTGCAGGTGCTCGAGAAGCTCTACAGCAAGCAGATCGATGACGGCCTGATGCGGCTGTACTTCGAGTCCCTGAGAGACCTGCCGATCGGGGCCATTAAGCGCCGCATTCTCGAGCACACTCGCCGCAGTAGGTTCTTCCCGAAGCCCTCGGAGCTGCGCCCGAAGGACGACAGGCCAGTCCTGAGCCCAGAAGCGCGCGCCTCGGTCAATGTCGCGATGCTCGAGCTCGCGCGGCTCAGGCCCACGGAGGAAGGCCATCTGCGGGCAGCGATCGCGCTCAACGAGCGCACCTGGCGTGAATTCGCGAGGCAGGACCCCGAGCTCTCGCGCATCGAGTACGGCATCGCGAGGGTGGGCCGAATCCTCGTCGAGGATGATCCCTCGAGCCCGCAGTACGCCGAAGCGGTGCTCGAGGACCGAAGGCTCAGGGATCAGCGTCAAGAGCTGCTCGAGGCGAGAGCCCGGTGAGCCCCCAACTCCCTGAATGCCGCCCCGAGTCTCAGACGGCAGGGGGACAAGCCCCGGACTTGAGGCTCGTGGAGCTCGTGGGGCTCGCTCGAGCGCGCTTCAACGCGAAGGTTGTTTGGTATGCGAATACCGAGGCGCAGGCCGGTGAGCATCCGCTGCGCACGCATCGCCGAGGAGGCGGCTGGGATGAGATCTATCAAACCGGGATGTGGGGATTCGGGCGCATCAAGGGCGTGGATGTTGAAGCGCCGAAAGCCGGTAGCGGGCTCAAGATCGAGCGCAGTGTGGCGAAGGGGACAACCGCGTGATCCGCCGCGAGCTCGCACTCTGGGTCGCCGGCGGCATCGTTGCGGGGCTCCTCGCACTCGCCGGCCTGCAGCGGCTCGCCGAGCGCGATCTCAATCGGCGTATAGAGCGCTGCGCGAAGCTCGAGCAGATACAGGGCCCGCTCGCCGTCGTTCGCGATGCGGATTGCGTCGACGCGCTTCGTACCCGTGCGCTCGAGCGTAAGGGGCGCAAGTGAGGTCGCGCCTGGTGCTCGCCGATTCGCTCGCGCTGCTGCTGATCGGTGCAGCGTTGGGGTTCTGCTGGCGCGCTCTCGTGGACCTCATCGCCTTTCTCGTGAGGCTCGCGTGAACGCGCACGCTCAAACATCGCGCGAGCGGCCGCACCTACGGATGTTCGGCGGCATCTGGGTGTGCGGCCTGCGTTACGGCTCGGGGTTTTCCCCGCCGATCGGTGTCGGTAAAACGCAGCTCGGGGCGATGATCGCGTGGCGATTCAAATTCGCAGACCCGCATGAGCGCGCATTCCCCGTGCCGAGCGTGAGACGTGCCTCCTATGCGCTGGCCCAGCTGCAGTTGCCCGTCAATGCCCTGATCCGCGAGTACGCCCGCGATCGTATCCTGGAGCGCTACCCGTGCCTGAGCTGACCCGCAGTGCTGTGGTCGTGGAGCTCATCGACCCGATCGAGTACGCCTGGGAGCACATCAACCCCGGCATTGCGCTGCCTGAGCGGCTGCGCCGCAGTAATCCCGGCCCCGGGCCCCTGCAGCCCTGGACTCATTCGGGCCCTCCCGAATGGCGCCCTGCCGTGCACACGTCTGCACCGCGCGCGCTGCCGCGCCAGTTCGGCAAGGGCGGTCGCAAGAGCACCTGGAGTGAGCACGAAATCGAGATCGTGCGCAGCGAGTACGCGATCTATCGCGATGCGCGCAAGGTGGGCGAGCTCGCCCGGCGCCTCAATCGCTCCCCGCCCACGGTGCGCCAGATGGCGGCCGTGCTCGGAGTGTCACACGCGGCCTTTCGACGTTGAGTCAACCAGTCAATCCATCACAGAGGGGATGAAATCCAAATGCCACCGGTCACCATGACGATGCTCGCGCTCGATAACGCGCAATGCCTGCTGCGGAAAATTTCGATAAACGTGCTCAATCAGGACGCCGAGCAGACGCTCTTCACGATCCCGTGCGAGGGCGTGCCGCTCACCCGCGAGCAGCTGAACGCCTACATGGGGGAGTTCACCTTCGAGAGCTGGTTCAATCAGGATGCGCGCACGAAGCTGTACTCCCCGATGCCCTGGGTGCTGAGACTGCCGAAGGGGGAGATCGCCATCGAGGACGAGTTCGAGGCCGACGGCGCGGAGCTCATCGTCTCGGGCGGCAAGACGCTCGTGTTCGAGGCCGATGAGGATGCCGATGGCGATGACGAAGATGATGACCGCGCACCGCCGGTACGCGTGACCTCGATCCGCCTGAAGCCCACTGCCGGGGGCGTCACGCTGCTCGCGTTCCACCTGCAGGTGCGCCCGGGCCTGGGCAAAGACAATCTCACGCTGCAGGAGCACCAGTTCCGGCAGGTGAAACTCACCCTCGGCAACACGACGCTCGCCGAGCGCAAGGGGCGCCAGAGCGCGCTCAACTTCGGGGAGCAGACCCCGGCCGCCGGCGAGACGAACGGCAACAGCGAGACCTCGAGCAGCTCCTCGACGAACGGTGCAGATCCCGAATTCGAGAACGCCGCCAAGCGCCAGGTCGAGGCCTTCAACGCCAAGCCCGGCCAGCTCGTCGACGGGCGCTCCGAGCGCGTCAAGGAACGCGATCGCAAGCGCGGCGTCGCACACTGAAGCGATCGCAATGGCCCGTCAGATCCAGCTCCTCGAGTCCGAGTGGCCCGAGTGCGCGGGGCAAGCGCCCGCGCGACCTCAGAAGCTCGGGCCCGAGGAGCTCTTCGCGATGCAGCTTGCGCCCTTCAGCAATCTGCGCATCGAGCGTCAGTGCCTTTTCGCCAAGGCCATCGGACGCAAGTGGCGTTTCGATTTCGCCTTTCCCGACTATCACCTGGGTGTTGAGATCGATGGCGTCGCCGTGCAGAGGCTCGCCGGGCGCCTGGTCGTGCTCGGCCGGCACGCCTCGATCGAAGGAATCCGCGGGGACAACGAGAAGCTCAACTGCGCTGCGCTCCTCGGATGGACCGTGATTCGATTCCTGCAAACGGACGTCAAGCCGCGTCTCGCGCTCGAGATGACGCTCAGAGTCCTTGCAGCGCGAGGCTGGAAGAACGAACCTTGAACGATTCAAACAAGACGGAGGGTCGGGGGAACATGACAACCCGCAAGAGCAATCTGCATCAGGCCACACAGCGCGCACTTCGCACCTGGGGTGCGCAAAAGCTGCTCATGTTCACCGGATCGGGGGGGTATGCCCCCCGATCGATCATCGCGAAGATTCGCGAGGAGCGCGAAGGGGCCGGGGAGGGCAGGCGCGTCGCACAGCGCTGGGAGGAGGTCTATACCGGCGATGGGGCGGTCGTGCACCGCATCGAGCTTTCGATGCCGGAGCTGCCGCGCATCACGATGACTGCTTACTACGTGCTGCAGGGCCCATTTTTCAGCCCCGCCTCCGAGCAGGCCGAGCACCTCGGGATCGCCGTTCGCAGCTATTGGACCTACCTCGAGATCGCCGAGTACATCGTCGATTCGGGCCTTCAGTTGCTCGAAAAATCTGACCTTTCCGCCGCGTAGAGTGCGCGCACAATGCAGAACACGCCCAAGCTATTGATTGGAAAGCCTAAAGTTATGCGTGAGCTTGCGCAAAGCCGCCAGGATGGAGTACAAACTCGTCCCAATCTGATATTGCGGTCAAAGTCGCGTGGCAGCAAAGATGCTGCCACCGGCAGAATAATTCGCGGCGCGCGCGTCACGCTCGCTGTCAACCGCCTGCCATCGCTTGAGCCGACCGCGCTCTATGGGATCGGTGCCGATCGGCGATTCATCAAGTTCGGTTATGCGAGAGACCCGCAGCGCCGGCTCCTTGAGCTGCAGAGCGGCTCGCCTATCGACCTGGAACTCCTCGGGGCGATCATCCTGCGAGACCAAGCGCTCGCCATCGAGCTCGAGCGCGCGGTTCACATTGCGGCCAGCGATTTTCACGTTCGCGGAGAATGGTTTCGCTCCACGCCGCGTACCCTGATGTTCGTTGAGTGGATGAGGCTCTCGCTCGAGAAGTTCGAGGAGCTCATCCGCGCTGTCAGCGCCGACATCGAGCGACGACTCGAAGGTCGCACTCCTGAGTGTCTGCGTACGCGCTTGAGACCCCGACCGTAAAATTCCCGAAGCCTGTCCGGCTTCCCACTATCACCACGTCATGGGGCGCTAAGCCCGAAGAGGTTCTTCCATGCTCACTCGCGTTCGCGGTCGCCTCTCGGCGGCCCTGCTCGGTGCCGTCGCCGCGGTTCTCATCGCAACCCCCTTCGTCGCTCGCGGGGCTGCCCTGAGCAATTACTGGCAGAACCACATCATCGATTTCCTGCTCCGTGCGCAGACGCTCACGGCGCCGACGACGGTGTATGTC